>DASVJA010000153.1:0-18331 GCA_036386115.1 Candidatus Limnocylindrales bacterium | reverse complement strand
AGATCGGCGATGACGCCCGCGTTGCGCGGGTCGTCTTCGGGAATCCCCGCCTCGACCTTGCCGACGAGGTCGGAACCCACGTCCGCGGCCTTGGTGTAGATACCGCCGCCAAGCTGGGCGAAAAGGGCCACGAAGCTGGCGCCGAAGCCGTAGCCGACGATCAGGAACGGAGCGTCCTTAGTCGAGTTGCCGCCGGACAGCCCGCCGTTGATAGCGAAGATCGTCCAGACGCCGAGGAGCGAGAGAGCAACGACGAGGAAGCCGGAGACTGCGCCGCCGCGCATTGCCACCTGGACGGCCTCGACGAGGCTGCGGCGAGCGGCGGAAGCGACGCGAACGTTCGCCTTGACGCTGACCAGCATGCCGATGATCCCGCAGGCCATCGAGCATGCGGCGCCGATGAGGAAAGCTCCGGCAGTGCGAATGCCGATGTCCACCCCAACGTGCGACGTATCCGCAACCTTCGAGGTCTCCAGCAGCGAGATGATGCCGAAGATCACGACCGTGCCGACAAGCGCGAGGCCGCCGATGGTCAGGTACTGACGCTTGATGAATGCAACCGCGCCCTCGTTGATCGTCGCAGAGACTTCCATCATCTCTTTTGTCCCGGTGTCACGGGACAGGACGTCACGAGCGAGGTAGATCGCGAATGCGACAGCGAGCAATCCCGCGACCGGGATGAACAACTGGAGCAGTTCTGGGTTCATGGGAGGCGAGCGGCTCCTTCTCTAAGCGGACTCGGAGAGAACGCGGCGGGACGGCGCGCCTCCGGGGATCGAAAGGCCCGGATCATGATTCATTGCATACTCGGGCCCGGCGGAGTGTATCAACGGTAGAAAGCGCGGGTCAAACGGCGGAAGGTCCCACGAGTATGCATTCGTGGCCGCCGAACCCGGGCATTTCGTCCCAACGGCCCGGGACATTTGGCCCGAGCGCAAGACTCACGCCCAAAATGGCGGCGACCCGGGGCCATTGCTGAGTCCCACGGAAGACGTGCCACCCGAACTAGACAAATGCGAACCCGGGCAACGCGGAGCAGGATCGCGCGGTCGAATGCCTCAAATTCGGACCAATCCGCCCGCGAGAATTGGCAAATTGGGCGCAATTGAACCCGTTTGCGCTCAGATGTGGGGTTCGAGAGGACCCCCGGTCTCGGCCAATTGGAATCGCGTCACCCGGGTTGACATTTGTCAGGAAACCGGAGCCTAGAATGCTCGGTACTCCCGGATTCAGCCAGCCGTCCGACGGTCGATGTCGAGGCGCGACTGAGCGCCGCAACGAGCGACTTCACGTGGGAATCGGCCGACTGACGGCAGGCGCCTATGGGATCCAGTTGGGGTAGGAACCGTCCGTGGACAGATTCGTCAGGTCGGTGCCGTCAGTGTTGGCCCGCCAGATACCGACCGTGATGGCCGGCGTCCCTGTCGACCTGGCAAAGACCACCGCGGAGCCGTCCGTGGAGAACGACGGCATCGCCTCGTTGTACGCCGCCTCGTCGGTCACGAGAGTCGCCGAACCACCCGGGAGGGCCGAGAAGCCGATGTGATAAGAGCCATCCGTGCCCTTGATGATCCAGGCAAGAGATGCCTGGCCGGTACGACCGGTAGTCGCGATGCCCCCGGTGGCGGGTCCGGCAATCGACATAACGCCGGCGGCGGTCACACGCCAGAGTGACCAGGTCGCCCCCTGGTCCGGAGAGCCGGTCATGTAGAAGGCGTTGTCGCCCTGAACCCAAACCGGAGCGGAGTTGCCCTTGAGGACGAGCTTGATCGGCTTGTTCACGCCGGTCATGTCGACCAGCTCCGCCATGTCGTCTGTGCCTCGGACTACCAGCATCATGGTTCCGTCAGAGGTGATGGCCAGGCGCGGCGCCCATTGGGACATGCCCCTCTTGCCCACGATTTCCTCGACACCGACGGCGCTGCTGCCCGGCCCTGGGGCGCCGTCGGGAGCGAGTTGCCGCGTATCCGCGCCGCTGACGAGCGAATAGCGCCAGTAGCCCATGTCGTTGCCGTTGGCGTCACGCCGAGCCACGACGAGGCCGGTACCGTCCGGCGTGATGGTGGGCCCGTATTCCAGGTCGCCTCCAGGAGTCAAGGTGACGAGATTGTCACCGCTGAGGGACATCTTGTGGACGGTTCCGGCGGCGCTGTATGCGACGGTCATTCCGTCGCCGCTGACGTCATAGCCGCTGACGGGCACGAGCTCGTACGTGACTTCACGCTGATTCGTTCCATCCGGGTTCATCAGCCAGACGTTGTCCACGCCGCTGCGATGGGAGATGAAAGCGATCTGGTTCAGACCGTTGCTTGGCGCCTCGCCCGTCGTGAAGGTCCACGACTGAATGGAGGCAACCTGCCCATTGATCTCCCGGATCGACGGACCCAGAGTCACCGAATATGTTGTGTGCGGCGTGAGTGGGTTGTCCGGAGTGAAGACCAGCACGTTCGGTCCGGAGCCGGCCGGGGTCGCCGTCGCCTTGTTTACCGCGGTTGCGTCGGTGGCCAGGGAAACGGCCTTGGTCGAACCCGCTACCGGTGGCGTGATCTCGAACGCGCCGGAAATCGAGTTGGGGTCTATCGGCCCGTCGAAGGTCACGGCGATCTGGCTGTGAATGTTGACTCCGGCGACATTCGGAGAAGGGATCAAACCCGTCGCTCGAAGACCCACGCTGGCCGTCTTGAAGGTCGCGCTATAGGTCGCGATCCTTGAGCCATCCGTATCGACGGCCGGATCTCCGATTCTGATGGTGTAGGTCGTCCCGTATTCCAGTGGCTTGGTCGGACTGAGCGTCAGGACCGGGCCCTTCCAAGAAGCCTGATACGTGATGTCCGGCTTGAGCGTCAGCCCGGACAGAACCTTCTGCGTATCCATCAATCGGTCGAAAGTGATCTCGATCGAACCGTCGACGGCGACCGACTGCGCGCCCGGGGCCGGATTCAGTGAGGCAACCACAGGCGCACCAACTGTTGTGAAGTCGATGTCGCCGGTAGCGGTCTGGGCGTTGCCCGCGAGATCCTGAATGCCGCCCGCAATGTGGACGTGGAACTTCGTAGAGAGCGGCAACTTGTCAGAGGGCGTGACGATCAGCTTGGAGCCCTGCCAGAAGAAGGTGTAGCCGACATTGGGAGTGATGGAAAAGGCAGACTCGGCCGTAGTCTTCTTGACCGGTTCGCTGAACTCGACATCGATCGAGGTGAGCGTCATGGCCAGGCCGGTGCTGGACGTGCTGCTGACACGGATTGCAAACGTCGGCGGAATCCGGTCCACCATGATGGCGTTGTAGAGAAGACCGGACAAAAGCGTCAACGCCAGGAGGCCGGACGCGAGTCTTATGAAGCGCCGGCTCTTGAGCAGGCTGAGTCGTTTAGGTAGGTCCACGGGGCAGGACGATAACACAGCCCCTATACTCGCGATCCTGATGAACCGAAAAACGCTAGGTTGCCTCTTCGAACTGCTTGAGACGATCCTGCTGACGCTGGTGATCTTCATGATCGTCCAGGCCTTCGTCGCGCAGCCGTACCAGGTTCAGCAACCGTCCATGGAAAATACCCTGATGCCGGATCAGTACGTTCTCGTGGACAAGCTCACGCCCCACTTCGATGACTACCACCGGGGCGACATTGTCGTGTTCACACCGCCTACCGGCTGGTCGGAAGACGCCTCCAAGACCCCGTACATCAAGAGGGTCATCGGAGTCGCGGGCGAGACGATCGACATCCACGGTGGGCATGTTTACGTCAACGGCGCCCTGCTGGTCGAGCCGTACGTGTACGAAGGCCAGAGCACGGAGATGCCTGGAGGCGGCAGTCGGACCTGGAAGGTTGGCGCCGGCCAGCTCTTCGTGATGGGCGACCATCGCCAGGCCTCACAGGACTCGCGCGACTTCGGACCGATTGATCGCTCCTCTGCCATCGGCCGGGCCTGGCTGCGCTATTGGCCGAGCAATCAGTTCGGCCTGCTGCCGCAGATCAAGCAGTCACCCAAACCGAGCGCAAACCCCGCCCCGAGCGTGACTCCGGCGCCATCAAATACGCCATGAGCCGCGTCGCTACCTATCGTGCCGTCGCGGATAGCGCCGCATGACCGATCTGGCCGTTCTGGCCGCTCTCGTGGCGGTCTGTGGTGGGCTTCTGGCAATCTCGGGACGCGACAGCCGAATCGTCGTCGGCGGCCTGCTCATAGCCATGATTGCCGCGCCGCTGGCCGCCTCGCCGGAGCCCTCGGCTCTCGCCATCGCCTTCCGGATGATTGGGGCCCTTTTTGCAGCCTATCTCCTGCACATGGCCATCGGGACTGAGTCGATCACGAGCGATGGATCCGGCATTGGAATCGCCGCCGAAGCCGTCATTGCTGCAGCGGCCTTTGCGGTCGGGTGGTTCGTTAGCCCGGTCACGCCGCTTGCCGGACCGGTTGCGGCTCAGGCCGCCGGCATCTCCCTGGCCGCGCTTGCAGTTGTTCCGCTGACGGGCCGGAACGTGATGCGCCTGGGGGCGGCTGCGGCAATCCTCGCTCTGAGCTTTTCTCTGCTGCTGGTCGCCTGGGTAGGGCCGATGTCTGCAATGGAGCAATTGGTCCTGATGGTTCTTCTCGTAGGTATGATCGGCGCGGCCGGCCTCCTATCGTCGGGCGAAGCTTCCACGCCGGAGGCAGTGACTCCCCAGCCTGAAGTCCTCGATGCCACCGGGCCTGAAGAGCAGGTCATCGAAGAAATCTCCGGCGCAGATGACGCGCCCGAGCCGGTTGCCGCCCCAGTGAGCGCCTCGGCGACGCTCCGGACCTCTCGATCACGATCGCCCCGAGCCGTCCGCAAGGCTGCGGCGATCCCTCAGCCGGAGACACCTCTCGAGGATTCGGCAGAGACACCCGCCGCTCAGCCCGTAACCCCGCCGGTAACCCGCGTGCGGCTGATCCGTCCCCGTGAGCCACGCCAATGAGCCTCCTCGTCCTTCTCGTCGCGTCCACCTTCGGGGCGGCCTACGGCCTCATTGCCCGGCCGAGCAGTCCCGCGGGCAGAATGATTTCCCTCGCCGCTCTCCTGGTAACCTTCGTCGCCGCGCTGTTCATCGGATCGGGCACGAGCCTGGACCTGGGCGACGTGACTCTTGCCGGTAGCAGGTACTCCGGGCTGTTCCTGGCATGCATCGCCGGCTCCGCGCTTCTCCTGTGCGTCGTATCTCTGGCCGGCGACTGGCACGACGAGTTCGCGCCGGCGGCGCTCGCGGCCCTCGCCGGCGCGGCGATTGCCCTCACTTCCACCGATGCCGGCGTGGCCTTCATAGCGGCTGCGGCCGCGTCTACAGCCGGGGCGCTTCTCATCACAGGCACAGCTCCACGCGCCGGAGACGCGGACGGCCGGGCATCGGAGATGCGAACCATCGCGGTCGTTTCGGGCGGCCTCCTGGTAGCCGCGATCGCCATCCTTCGTCCCGCCTGGGCCGGCAACGGCGACAGCCCCGTCTTCATTCTTGCGTTCGCAGGGTTCGCGCTGGCATTGGCTATTCGTGGCGGCGTGGTGCCATTTCATGTGCCGGCCGTCCATCTCAGTCGCAGCGCGCTACCGATGGCCCCAGCCCTGCTGCTGGTCTGGATCCCCGCCGGCATCGGGCTCATGGCCATCGCCTGGAGCGCCACAACGTTCCAGGTCCAGAGCGACACCCTGAGGTCCGTTGCCGCAATCGTCGAGGCCGTGGGTATCGCCACGTTGGTGTTGGGAGCCCTCGCAGCGCTGGTCCACGACGATCTCAACGAGATCGTGACCTACTCGATCGTGGCCGATGCCGGCTTCGTTCTTCTCGCCTTCGCGGCTCGAACGGATCTCGCGGCCGAGCCCGCCCGGCTCTGGCTGCTCGTCTTTATCGCGACCAAAACCGCTCTCGTGGCCTGGGCCGCCGCCCTGTCGCGAGCGTACGGAACCTCCGACACCGGCAGGCTGCGCGGTTGGCTCCGCCGATCTCCGTTACTGGGCGTGGCGCTCATAGTCATCGCGGTCGCCACGATCGGCTGGCCGGGTAACAGCGTGTACGAGGCCCGCTCGGCCCTGATCCGCTTTGCTCTGCCGGGACAGCTTCAATTCGTGTTCCCGATTTCGATAATCGCGTCAGCCGCCTACTACCTGCGATTGCTGGCCTTCGGAATGTTGCCGCTCGGCGAAGCCGTCAAGGCCGGCGAGAGTGAACGCCCGCAGCTCGCGCCCGCGGCGGTTGAGGCGGAGGTGGCATTGGCCGCCGGGCCAAACGAATCATCAAACGAGTCACCAAAGGACGGCGACAAGGTCGAAGCGGCGGGTAGCGTCGCCGTTCCGTCGGTTGCCGCCGCGGCCGAGACCTCGACGCAGGTGACCGCGACCTCTACTCCGGAGACTGATGTCGCGGCCGAAACGGCCGACTCGCCAACGCCTCTCGAACCGGCCGGCGGTCCGTCTGGGGCTGCGGCAAGGCGCGGCGTCCCCGTCATCCTTCGCCTGAATCGAGGTCTCGGAGTGAGTCTCGTGGTCGTGGCCGGAGCAATGCTCGCGGCCGCCCTCGGATCCGGGAGCCTCGGCGCCGGCGACGCGTCCCAGCACGGCATCCCGCTCGACACGGCGGCCCACGCCACGCCGGCCCCGACCCACAGGCCCACGGCAGCCCCGGCGACCCCGACGCCGAGAGTCAGCCTGATACCCATCCCATCCTATGGGCCGGCCGGCTCGGGCAGCTCGGAGAGCCCGTCCATCGGATCTTCTGGCAGCCCGGCGCCGCTCAAGACGTCGGCGCCCGCACGAGACAACACGGACTAAGGGTTGGGTCCGGTGCCGGCGCGTTAACGGAGACCGCCCGCGAAACGAATCTCGCGGGCGGGTTCAAGTTCGGGATTGAATTCGCGGCGATCAAGCTCGCGAATGAGCACCCCGAGTTAGCCGCGGGGGCCGATGACCCAGCGATCGATCTCACGCTCGTAGGTGAGCAGCTCTTCCGGCCGGAACCAGAGGGCCAGCTCGGCGACCGCGGTCTCGGGACCGTCGGAGGCGTGGATCAGGTTCTGGCCCATCTCGACAGCGAGATCGCCTCGGATCGTGCCCGGAGCGGCTTCAGTGGGCTTGGTCGCGCCGACCATAGTCCGGACCATTCCGATCGCGCTGGGGCCCTCAAGGGCGATAGCGACGAGCGGGCTCGAAGTGATGAAGGCAACGAGACCCTCAAAGAACGGCTTGCCCTTATGCACGGCGTAGTGCCGCTCGGCCAGGTCGCGATCGACCTGCACGAGCCGAAGCCCGACGATCTTGAGGCCGCGCTCCTCGAAGCGGGCGATGATCTTGCCGGCCAGCTGGCGCTGGACGCCGTCGGGCTTGACGAGGACTAGGGTTCGCTCGGTCACTGCTCAGGTACCCCTGTGGAGGATTGATTGCGTTGGGGAGTGTAGCGGGTTGGCCGGAGAGGGTCCGTCGGCCGGTTCATGGCCGGGGCCGGCGGTTCATGGCCGGGGCCGGCGGTTCATGGCCGGGGCCGGCGGTTCATGGCCGGGGCCGGCGGTTCATGGCCGGGGCCGGCGGGCACACACGCTCAATATCGCCCGGGGCGATGCAAGGCCGCGGTTCGGGCCAAATACCCGCTCAATATCGCCCGGGGCGCTGCTAGGCAACCGGCGAGTCTGCGTGCGCCCGGTTACCGTCACCCGAACGGTTTCCAGGAGGACTAACTCCTCGTCGAGTGTAATCCCGGCAAAGTGGGCGGCCACGAACACGTTGCCCCGGCCGCACTTACCATCGCCGCGGGTGATGTTGAGGGGCAGAGGCTCAGCCTGCCGACCTAGTCCCAGCGGATCGGCGGCGGCTCGAAAAGGGCGGGCTTGGCCGGATGTTCCGGCTCTGCGGCGGGAGCCGGTGGCTCAGGTTCTGGAGCGGCAGCGACCGACTCGGCCGGCTCGACTGCTTCGTCCAGCTCGACTGCTTCGGCCGGCTCCGGCCCAGAAGACTGGGGCGCCACAGGCTCTGCCGTTGATACGCCAAGTGCGGTCGCGACCATGAGGTACGCCTTGCCGGCGTCACCCTCCATGCCGAGAATCCGCAGCGCATCGCCCCGAACCAGTTGGAGCGGCAGGTCCTGGCGATCGCCGATGGCCTCGAGTACATTGCCGGCCGACAATGGATCGAGCCGGACGGCGACGGAGAAGTGGAGTGCGGCCATCATCGGGTCGTTTGCGTCCAGGAACCCGACGCCTAACGCCACCTCGGCGCCCGCCTCGGCCATCACCGGCGCAGAGGCCGCGGCCGAGCTTTCGGGTGCGGCGGACACTTCCGGCGCGACGGCTACTTGCGGCTCTGGCTCGGCAACTACTTCCGGCCCGGCGACAGCTTCCGGCGAGGCGGGCACTTCCGGCGCGACGGCTGACTCCGTCTCGATTTCCGCCGCACTCTCAATTTCCAGGCCGGGCCAGGCCATCGACTCGGGCGTAACGACCGCGGGCACGGCGGTTCCGGTTGGGCCTGCGTGTTCAACCGCCTCGGGCTCAGCGGATATTTCCGGTTCAGCATCCTCGGCCGGCGCGGCATCGAGCGACGGCCACGCGTCGAGCGCCGGAGCGACGGCTTCCGGCTCGGGCTCGACGGCGACGACGGCTTCCGGCTCGATCGCGGCTTCCGGCTCCAGTTCGACGGCCTCCGGGGCGGCCAGACTTGCTTCGCCGGCCCTCACCAGGGCCTGGCGCTCGGCGAGACCGACTTCGCGAGTCGCGAGTCCGGGCTGATCGGGCTCGACCCAGACTGATTCCGGCGCAACAACGGGGGCCGACGCAGCGACGGGCGCCGCGGCCGAGGAGTCATCCGCGTCCGGCGATCCCCACTCAGCTTTGCGCAGAATCCCGGCAAAGACCGCGTCGACCTCGAAGAATTGGCGGGCTATCGCCTTTTCGACGAAATCCCGCGATTCAACCGGCTTGCTCGCAGCGGCCGCGGCCTCGGCGGCGATCACAAAGCCGAGAGCTTCGTCGCCGCCGTCCGACATGTAGGCGGCCACTGCCGCGCCGGCTCCGTGGAGATCGCCCGTCCGCCAGCGGGCCTCGGCCAGGTCCAGATAAGCAGGCGTCTCAAGTTGGTCGCGCCCGGCAAGGGCTTCCAGTTCCGAGCGCGCCATGGTGAACGAGCCCGTCCTGAGGTGGATCCTCGCCAGCCGCATCTGAAGCGAGGGGTCGTCCAGGGGGAGTTGTTGGCTCGGCACGTACGGCAGCGGTTCGGCAGCCAGTTCTGGGGCGGTGTCGATATCTGAGACCTCTGCCGCCGGATCGGCCGGCGCGACATCCTTGGCCTGCTCGATGAGTCCGGGCTCGCGGCCATCATCGTGATCGTTGAGATCGACGACCACGAGCTCAACGGCATCGTCGAGTTCGGCTTCGGGCTCGGCTTCGGGCTCGGCTTCAGGTCCAGCTTCGGCTTCGGCTTCGGCTTCGGGCTCCGGCTCGGCTGGGACTTCCGGTTCGACGGCGAGCTCGGGTGGCGCGGCAACTTCCTCGACATCCAGGGCCAGCTTCACATCGAACTCGTCCTGAGTCTCGTCCGGCTCCTCGTTGACGAGATCGTCCTCGCCCCGAAGCGCCTCAGTGGAAACGCGGATGAGGACTTCGGCCGAATCGTCCAGGGGGTCCAGCGAGTCGAGGCCGAGTTGCGTCATCGCCGGCCCCTCCGCCGGCAACGGGGAGACACTCTTCAGGGCATACGGATCGGACGGAGGCATGCCGATCAGGCCCTCGTCCATCTCGATCGAGTGGTCCCTATTCGACTTGCGGCCGTTTCTCATGTCGCCGCCCCAGGCAGCCGCAGAAGCGATTCGTACTTGCGACCGCGGCGCGGCGGTGCGACCACAGCCATGCGCAGCCCGTCCTCACGGATCAGGCGCCCCGCCAGAGAGTGGATCCCCGCGCTGGTCACCGCGTTCAACTCGGCCATCGCCTCATCGAGAGTGAGCACCTTCTCGTGCAGGGCTTCTTGCCCGCCGAGCCAGGATGACAGGTTGCGGGTCTCTTCCATCCGGAGTTCCATCCGGCCGCCGAGATATCGCTTGATCCGGGCCAACTCCTCGTCAGGAACGACCTCGTCCCGCAAGCGCGCCATCTCATCCAGGATCGCGCCGACTGCGGGCGCGATTCGGTCAGGATCGACCCCGGCCGAGACGACGAACGCTCCCGAGTCGGCATAGTCGACCACGTAGGAGCTGACGTCGTAGGCCAGACCCTTTTCCTCACGGACGGACTGGAACAGACGGCTGCTCATGCCATCACCGAGGATGGCGTTAAGAACCTCAAGTGTCCAGGCCTCTGGGTCATCTCTTCGCAGGCCGGGGACACCCAAACAAAGCTGCGCCTGAGTCGTGTCGCGCCGAACGGACATGACCCGCTCGCCCGCCGGCAGCGTCGGCGCGGGCTCGAATGATCGCTTCACAGCCGCGCCGATCCCGAACGCCTTCGCCACGAGATCCACGATTTCCGCGTGGGAAACGTCTCCGGCTGCCGAAACGACGACGTTCCCGGGCCGATATTCGGCCGCCCAGAAAGCGCGCAGATTGGCCTCGGGGAGACCGCGGACGCTCTCCTCGCTACCGGCGATCTCGCGACCGAGCGGGGTATCCCCGAACATCGCCAGATCGAAAAGCGTGTGCACGTGCTCACCCGGATCGTCCATATATGAACGGATCTCTTCGACGATCACCGCCCGTTCCGACTCGATCTCGCTGCTCCGCAAGTGTGGCCGGACGATCAGCTCGCCCAGAACGTCCATTCCGCGCGCCATTTCGCGCCTCGGCACGCGGACCCAATAGACGGTGGACTCGCGATCCGTGGCGGCGTTAAAACTTCCACCGATTCCCTCGATCGCCTCGGAGACGGCCCGCGTCGTCGGATATGCGGCCGTTCCCTTGAAGGTGATGTGTTCCATGAAATGGGCGGCGCCCATCTCCTCGACTGATTCCAGCCGAGAACCGGCCAGCACGTAGGCGGCAATCGAGACGGACAGGGCGCCGGGCAAACGTGCCGTGATGACACGCGGCCCGCCGGGCAGAGCAGTGCGTTCGTACATTGGGGCAATGCTAACTGAATGCGCGCCGCACTCAATACGGGCCATTTGGGCTACTTCCACGCAAAGAGAAACGACCGGCGCCGAGAGGGCGCCGGTCGTTTGCCACAACGTAGTTGCCCTACTTGATGAAGGTCTGAATCCATTCCTTAGCGAAGTAGACGACAAAGGCAAAGGAAACCGCGTACATGAGCCAGTGGACCTGGGCGAACTTGCCCTTGATCACCTTGATCAGCACCCAGGAAATGAAGCCTGCACCGATGCCAACGGTGATGTCGTATGTGAGTGGCATAAGGATGATCGTCAGGAGGGCGGGCAAACCATCTTCGACGTCGGCGACATCCACATCCTTGATGAGCGTGAACATCAGATAACCCACCAGGACGAGGGCCGGAGCCGTTGCCTGAGAGGGAATGATGCCGGCCAGCGGAGAAAGGAAGATCGCCCCAAGGAACAGCAAGCCGGTGACGATCGAGGTGAAACCGGTGCGGCCGCCGTCGGCGACGCCGGCTGCCGACTCGATGTACGTGGTGTTGGAGCTGATACCGGCCATACCGCCGGCAACCGCGGCAAGAGAGTCGACGATCAGGACGCGGCCGATACCTGGGACTGTGCCGTCCGGTGTTGCCAGGCCGGCTTCCTCCGCGACGCCGGTCACGGTGCCCATCGTGTCGAAGAAGTCACTGAGCATGATTGCGAAGATCGTGAGCGCTGCGCTAAGCAGACCAAGCTTCGTGACCGCGGCAGTCAGATCGAAGTTGCCGAGTGTCGAAAACGAAGGCGCCACGGTGAGCCCGGCATCCGGGATCTTGGCCACGCCCGTTATCAGAGCGACAACCGTCGTCGCGAAGATGCTGATGATGAGCGCCGCTCGGACCTTCAGGACGTAGAGGGTGATAGTTATGAGGAGACCGAGCAGGAAGACGAACTGACCCGTCTGGGTCGGAAATGAGAGCTCGACGATCGGGCTGCCGCCCTGGGGCGTGTGGATGAGACCACCGTTGACGAAGCCGATGAAGAGAATGAACAGGCCGATGCCTACGCCGATCGATCGCTTCAGGGCGAGCGGAACAGCATTCATGATCGCTTCTCGGAGCCCGATGACCACCAGGATGGTGATGAGGATGCCCTCGATCACGATGACGCCCATTGCGCCGGCGACGGTGAGGCCCTTGCCGGCGATCAGGGTGTAGGCGACGATCGCGTTAATCCCAAGACCGGCCGCCAGAGCCAGCGGGTACCGACCCACGACACCCATGGCGATGGTCACGATGCCTGCAATCAGCGCCGTGGCGGCCGCGTATGCCACCGCATCGCCACCTGCCGCAACCGGAATCGGAGCCTTCGAGATACCGTCCAGCAGGATGTTCGGGTTCAGAAAGATGATGTACGCCATCACCATGAACGTGGTGATGCCTGCCCGAGTCTCGGTGATGAAACCTGTGCCGCGTTCGGCGAACTTGAAATAGCGGGCTACCGGCCCCAGAACTGCATCCAACGGATTCTCCTCCTGATGTCGTCTGGCTAATCCCACCCGTTGAAACCCGGAGACGGTCTCCGGGCAGCGCATCCTCCCGGCCGCGGACTACCGCGGCCACACCACGCCCTCGCCGGGGCCGATGATCCCAACCTCCAGTTGCCTACCGCCCATCAGTCTCCCTGCTCTGGCTCGATTGGATCGTGGCCGAGCAACTCCATCTGGACGTAGCCTTCGGGATCGAACTCGAGCTTTGGGGGCTCGCTCGCGTCCCCCGCCAGTAAAACGGCGGGCGCGAAATCGATCACGACGGCCTCGTCACCCTGAACAAGGCGATAAGTGAGCAACTGATCGGGACGGGTATCGAACTCGAGATGCTCGAACGAATCCACGTTCAGGCAAATCGAGAGCGGAGTGAAGAACGTCGATGTCTCCGGCTCGTTGGCCACGATCCTCTCCACCCATCCCAGCCCATGCTGAACCAGTTCGTGGCCTCGGTAATACCGATATGCCACGGTCTGCTTCTCAAGGGGACGGAGAACGTTGAGCAGGTCTGTCCGGCTAGAGACAATGCCGCGATTCACAAAGAACTTCGCAGGCAACACGGACGGCACCACTCTCCTGGGGCAGCGGGGACGAGGGCTGAGACGCCGGTGACGGACCGGTGGATCGTACCCCAGCCGAGGCCCACCGGACAAGCCGAAATGACGGTCTCGATCGCCTTTGCCTGCCGGAGCCACAGCGAGGCAAGAATTCGGAACCTTGGGGGGCCTACGGCGGCTCAGAGCGTTATCATCGGCCAATGCTGCTAGCTCTCGACATCGGCAACACCAACGTCACGCTCGGCCTGGTCCACGGCGAGACGATCGTGGCCGCCCGCAGGGCGGCCACGAGAGCGGCCAATACCCCGGATGAGCTGGAAGTCCTGATCGACAACCTGCTTCACCTAGATGGCGCGTCGATGGCCGATGTGACCGGCATTTCGCTGGCCTCGGTGGTTCCGGCTCTCACCGGCGTCACGACCACGATGGCTGAGCGCCGAGGCATACCGCTGCTGGTTGCCGGATCGGGCAACATGCCGATGCCTATTCGGGTCCAGCGCCCGGCCGAAGTCGGCCCGGACCGGCTCGTCAACGGCGTCGCAGTCGGCCGGCTGTACGGCACACCGGCGATCGTCGTGGACTTCGGGACCGCAACCACATTCGACTGCATCTCCCGCGACGGGGCCTACATCGGCGGCGCCATCGCCCCCGGCCTGGAACTCGGCCTCGAGGCACTCGTCTCGCGCACGGCACGGCTGCCTCACATCGAAATGAAGGAGCCGGACAAAGCGATCGGAACGGACACGGTGTCGGCCATGCAGTCGGGCGTCGTGCTTGGCTACCGGGCTCTCACTCTCGGGCTACTGGAGCGAATCCGGGACGAGCTGGCCCGGTCGGAGAAAGTCGATTCGAAGATCATCCAGGTCGTACTCACCGGCGGTCTCTCGGCCGCACCGTGGGCCCGCGCCCTGCCCGGCGTCGATGCCATCGACCCGGAATTGACACTAAAGGGCCTGGCAATCCTGTGGGCTCTGGCCAACGGTGAGCCAAGCGTTTCCGGCGAGACAACCGTCGGCTGGAGCGGCAGCGCAGCCGGCTCAATCCACATCATCACGGGGTCCGCCAAATGACCAAACAGGGCCCGCGCCTAAAGAATCGCCGCCTTGCGCTCGGCATCACCGGTTCCATCGCCGCCTACAAGGCGATCGAACTGCTCCGGATGCTGCAGAACGAAGGGGCCGACGTTCGAGTCCTGATGACGACTTCCGCGGTTGAGTTTGTCGGCACTCTCACGCTGGAGACTCTGAGCAACCACGCCGTCGACTCGGACATCCTGTCCCTCCAGGGTGACGGACGGATCGGTCATATCGCCACGGCCCACGACGTTGAGGCGATCGTCGTGGCGCCGGCGACGGCGCATTGGATGGGGACGATGGCGAACGGCATCGCCGCCGACACGATCACGGCCGCTTGCCTCGCTACATCCGTGCCGGTTGTTGTGGCCCCGGCGATGGACGGCGGGATGTATTCGCATCCGGCGACGCAGTCGAACATAGCCCGGCTGCGCCAATTCGGCTATCTGATCGTCGAGCCGGAAGATGGCGTGCTCGCGTCGGGCATGACAGGCAAGGGCCGTCTGGCCCGGCTGGATCGGATCGTCGAAGCGGTGATTGCGGCCCTGAACGGATCGGCAGCCGGTGTGCAAGCTGCGCCCGCCGGCGCAACTCCGGTAGTAGCAGTGGCGCCCCCGCCATCTCCCGAACCCGTGCCGGCCGTACCTGCGGTGCCGTCCCGCAACGACCTCGCCGGGTTACATATCGTCGTCACCGCCGGCGGCACAGCCGAGCCCATCGACCCCGTGCGTTTCGTGGGCAACCGCTCCACCGGCAAGATGGGGATAGCAGTGGCCGAGGATGCCCTGGATCGAGGCGCGGCCGTGACTCTTATCCTGGGCAATGTCACGGTCGAACCGCCGGCTCGGGCCCACATCGCCAGGGCCGAGACCGCCGCCGAGATGCAAGTGGCGCTGCAGGCGCTCACTCCACCGGATGGGGCCCTCTTCGATGTCCTGGTCATGGCCGCCGCGGTAGCCGACTTCCGTCCCCGCTCCACCGCCGCAAAGAAGCTCGGGCGGTCGGGCGGCATGACGCTTGAGATGGACCCGACGCCGGACCTTCTGGCCGAGGCCGCCCAACGCGTGGCTGCGGGCACGCGCGCCTCCGGAAAGCGCCCACCAATTCTCGTCGGTTTTGCCGCCGAGACCGGCTCCTTCGAGCGCGTCACCGAGAAGCTCCGCAGCAAGGGCGTCGATCTGCTGGTTGCCAACGACGTCGTTGCGGCCGGCTCCGGCTTCGGCGTGGACACGAACAAGGTAACCATCTACTCGGTGGACACGGCACCCGAGGAACTGCCGCTCATGAGCAAGCGCGAAGTCGCCGAGTTGCTGCTAGACCGCGTCGTGATCCGACTCCAGAAGAGGAGTGCCGGGCAGGCCGTCGGCGCCGCTCAAGCTGCGGCACCCGTCCTCGCGGATGCTGAGAGCGCGACGAAGTGAGCCAGGCACCCACATCGCAGCAGGCCGCTCGCCTGACGATCTCGTCGATCGCCCGCATGTACGCCGACGGCGAACGGATCGCCATGCTCACGGCCTACGACTACCCGACCGCCCGCATCCTGGACGAGGCGGGCATCCCGATGCTGCTCGTCGGCGACTCTCTTGGGCAGGTCATCCTCGGCTACGACAGCACCGTCCGCGTAACGATGACCGAAATCCTCCATCACACCAAGGCCGTGGTTCGCGGGACCAACCGCGCTTTGGTTGTGGCGGATATGCCGTTCCTTTCTTACGGCGTCACGCCCGAAGCAAGCCTGGAGAATGCCGGGCAGCTGATGAGCGAGGGCGGGGCCGGAGCAGTCAAGCTCGAGGGCGGTGAGCGAAGTGCGCGCACTATCGAGACGATTGTCCGAGCGGGTATCCCCGTGATGAGCCACATAGGCCTGACGCCGCAGTCGATTCACCAGCTGGGCGGCCATCGAGTTCAGGGCAAGACTCCGGAAGCCGGCCGCCAGCTCCTCGCGGATGCGCTGGCGGTGCAGCAAGCGGGCGCCTTTGCGATCGTGCTGGAGCTTGTGCCACAGCAGCTCGCGGCCGCAATCACGAAACGCCTGCGCATCCCGACGATCGGCATTGGGGCCGGCGCCGGCTGCTCCGGTCAGGTGCAGGTCGTGACGGACCTGCTGGGCATGAGCGCGGAGTTCACTCCCAAGCACGCCCGCCACTACACGGAACTACATTCGATCATCACGTCGGCGGTGCAGGCCTACAAGTCGGACGTAATCGCGGGCACATTTCCCGGGCCGGCGGAGAGCTCCAACATCAACTCGGATACGCTCGACGAGATCCTGTCGCATGACCGCATAGATCGACCCGAGATGGTCGAGTCGAGCGCGGGCATACCGCTGGACCGGGACCTCTAGCCCGGTGGAAGGTACACCGCTCCCTCGAGTCCTCCGCACTCGCGACGAGTTGCGAGCCGCGCTGGCCGAGGCACCGAGGCCTCTCGGCCTGGTGCCCACGATGGGGGCCCTGCACGAAGGCCACGCGTCGCTGATCTGGCACGCTCGCTCCTCGAACGAGACGGTGCTGGTCACGATCTTCGTCAACCCACGCCAGTTCAACGAAGCGGCAGATTTCGAGGGATACCCGCGCGACGAGACCGCCGACGTGCGGCTGGCCGGCGCTTCCGGTGCGGATCTCGTCTGGATCCCGTCGGTCGAGGAGATCTATCCCGCGGGCTTCCAGACATCCGTCTCGGTGAGCGAACTGACCCAACCGCTGGAGGGTGCGGCGCGCCCCGGGCACTTCGAAGGGGTGACGACGGTCGTCGCAATCCTGCTGGTGCTGGCGGCCGCCGACCATGCCTACTTTGGGCAGAAGGACGCGCAGCAACTGCTCGTAGTCCGGCGAATGGCGATGGACCTTGGGATCGGCACGGAGATTATTGCCTGCCCGATCGTGCGCGAGCCCGATGGGTTGGCGATGAGCTCGCGCAACACGCGACTCTCAGCCGAAGAGCGGGCGGCCGCCCCGATCTTGCGGCGTGCCTTGCTGGCCGCCCGCGACCAATACGAAGAGGGCGTACGCGACGGAGCCGTCTTGCGCGGCACTATGACTGAGATTCTGGCCACCTCGCCTCTGGCCGTGCCCGAATATGTGAGCTGCGCGGACCCCGAGACGCTGTCGGAGCTGGGAACCTTCGATGGTCCTGCGCTGCTGTCAATGGCCGTCCGCTTCGGCGCCGTCCGCCTGATCGACAACGAGCCGCTGCCCTAGCGAGCCGCGCGCCAAGACACGAACCGCCCGGCACGGAGCCTTCGATCCTCGAAGCCTCAGGGAACCGGCGCGTCTCTCTCGGCGTCTCCGCCTTGAATAGCCGAGACCTCGGCGCAGACGCAGACCCCGGAGGGCGGAACCATGACAGACGATGACATGAGCGCACACGAAACCGGCGCCGGTCCGGAACTCCCGGGAAAGCCGGCCCGCGCTCCCGGCGTCTCGCCGATGCGATCCGCCGCCCGCGTCCTCCGCCGCCACGGCCGGATCGCCAGAGGCCTGGGCCTGATCGTGCTGGCGACCATGGTCGGTGCCGCATACATCGTCGGCGGCCCACCGGCGGTCGCCCAGCCGAACTCGGCATCGGACCAGACAACGCGATTCGGCGCTGCCGCGCCCGGAGCAACAATGGCGGCGGCGATCGACCTCTCCGCCCAGAGCAGCAAGACAAGCGACGGCTCGGGCTCGGAGGTTGCCCCCGCCGCGGCGCCGGACGCCGTGAGTGTCGACCAGAGCGGCGCAGACCAGAGCGGCACAGACCAGAGCGGAGTCGCAGCCGCGGCCGCGGCCAATCAGATCATCAAGACCGGTCAGCTGAGCCTGGAGGTGGCCGACATCACGGACGCCATCAGCAAGTCCGAGGCTGCCATCTCCGGACCCAACGGCCTGGGCGGTTCGGTCGACTCTTCCAGTCAGACGGGCACCGGCGACCAGGCGTTCGCCACGCTCACCTTCAAGGTGCCGGTCGACAAGTGGGACGCGGCCGTTGCGGCCCTGCGCAATATCGGCGGCAAGGTTCTGTCGCAGCAGACCGGAACCACGGACGTCACCGCGACGGTGATCGATCTTGACGCCCGCATCGACAATCTCCAAAAGACCGAGACGGCGCTCCAGGCAATCATGACCAAGGCCACGGTGATTGCAGACGTGATCGCCGT
>DASVJA010000152.1:0-6526 GCA_036386115.1 Candidatus Limnocylindrales bacterium | reverse complement strand
GCCGCGGCGTGCGCCGTGGCCGGGTCGCGACGCGCGCCGCGGCCGGGCCGGTCGGGTCGTCGCGACCGCCCATCGCCCCGCCCCGGCCCGGCCCACTCAACCGCTGAGCCGCCCGGAACTCGCTCAGTCCCTCCGTCTCGTATCCTTCTCACCCAGATGGCAACAGAACGCAGCTACTACGAACTACTCGGCGTTGAGCGCGATGCGACGGACGCCGACATAAAGCGCGCCTTCCGCAAGCTTGCCCAGCAGTGGCATCCGGACGTCAACAGCGACGACGAGGCGGCCGCTCGTTTCAAGGAGATCAACGAGGCCTACCAGGTTCTCAGCGATCCAAAACGGCGCCAGGTCTACGACATGGTGGGCAAGGCCGGTCTGGGCGACATGGGCGGCGGGGCGGGTTCGCCCTTCGGCGAAGGCTTTGGTGGCTTCGGCGATCTATTCGATGCGTTCTTCTCTGGAATGGGACAGCAGCCGGGTGGTGCCAGGCGCGGCCGGCGTGCGTCCGGCTCGGACCTGCGATACGACCTCCGCATCACCTTCGACGAAGCCGTGAGAGGCATCGACAAGGAGCTCGAGTTCGACCTGCTGGACAAGTGCCTGACCTGCGCCGGCAGCGGCGCCACTCCTGGCAGCACGCCGTCCCAATGCTCAGCCTGCGGCGGCCGCGGCGAGGTCCGGAGCGTCCGCAACACCATGCTCGGCCAGATGGTCAACGTGACGGCCTGCACGCGTTGCAACGGCGACGGCCGTGTCATCGATTCTCCCTGCTCCGCTTGCCGGGGCGAAGGGCGCGTTCAGCGCCGCAAGAAGATCCGCGTCACCGTCCCGGCCGGCATAGACGAAGGCCACCAGATCCGCCTCTCCGGCGAGGGCGAAATCGGCTTGCGGGGCGGACCGGCCGGCAACCTGTACGTCGCCGTGCACGTTACTCCGCACGCGCTTCTCCGCCGTGACGGCACGGAGATCTACCACGAAGTCCAGCTCTCGATTGCTCAGGCCGCGTTGGGAACAAAGGTCCGCATCCCCACGATCGAGGGCGACGAAGAGATGGAAGTCCGAGCTGGCACCCAGCCCGGTACGGAGATCCGTCTCCGCGGCCGCGGCGTGCCGCACGTGCGCCGGCCGGGAACGCGCGGCGACCTCCATGTGACGGTTCACGTCGTTGTGCCCTCCAAGCTCACCAAGCGCCAGCGCGAGTTGCTGGAGGCGCTGGCTGCCGAGTCGGGCGACTCAGTTTTGTCGTCGTCGGGCGGCATCTTCGATCGAATGAAGGATGCAATTGGCTAAGAAGCAAGTCGAGACGCAAGAGATCGACACGACCGGCCCGGCCGACCTGTCGGTCCTGGGGCCCGGTATCTGGGTCGAGTTGTCCGTCGCGGCGGACATCGAGGCCGTCGAGGCCGTCAGCGAAATTCTCACCCGATTCGCGCCCGGCGGGACAAGCGTTGAGCCTGGGTTCGGCCTGACCGACGAGGGTTTGGGCGCCGTGGTCGACACCACCAAGCCTGCGATCGTGCGGGCGTACCTGCCCGGCCTCGACCCGGCGGGGGTTGAAGCGGCGATCGCCGAGGCAACAACGGCACTCGGGCACCTTCAGGCGTTCGGCCTGCGCCCGATAGGCGACCTCCAGACGCGTCTCGTGCGCGAGGACGACTGGGCCGAGGCGTGGAAGAGCCACTTTCCGGTGTTGCGCATCGGTCGGCGTTTGGTCATCCGCCCAACGTGGCGCCGCCACCACAGGAACCCCGATGACGTGGTTCTCTCGCTGGACCCAGGGATGGCCTTCGGGACCGGCCTCCACCCCACGACTCGCCTCTGCCTGGCCGCCCTGGAAACCCTCGCCGATGAAGGCCACCTCGCCCACGGCCGCGGACCGCGCGGAACGGCGCGGGTCATCGACGTCGGCTGCGGCTCGGGCATCCTTGCCATCGCCGCCGGCAAACTGGGCGCCGGGGAGCTTCTGGGCGTGGACACGGACCCGATCGCCGTCGAGTCGACCATCGCCAACGCCAGGCTCAATGCCCAGACGCGCCGGATCACCGTGCGACAGGGAAGCGTACCTTCCGGCGATGGCCCCTTCGACATCGTCCTGGCCAACCTGATCGCGTCTCTCCTGGTCAAGCTGGCAGTGCCGCTACGCGACGAAATGGTCCCAGGCGGCCGGATCCTCGCCTCCGGGATCTTCCGCGACCGCGAAGGCGATGTCGTGGCCGCCTTCCAAGCCGCCGGTCTGCAGATGGGCCGCCGCTGGGCCGAGGAAGACTGGGTTGCACTCGAGGCGATTGCGCCGCTCGGGTGAGTCCCGTCAGGGCGCTATCCGCGAGACGTACACGCCGCTGCCGGACGCCCGGTTGTCGCCGTAGGCGTAGTAGAAGACCCCGTCTGCCGCGTCGGCGCACTCGCGCAGCCCGACTCCGTTTATTGCCGTGGAGTCGTACCAGGACGTGTTCGTGACTCGAGCGGCCGGCAGGAACGTTCGGCCGCCGTCATAGCTGAGCGTGTAGTACGTCCACGTGTTGCCGTCGTGATCCTGGGCGTGCCAGCCGAGGAAGATAGTCGCGCCACTGATCGCCAGTGACGGCTTGACGCTGTACTTGCCCGTTACTTCGAACTGGCGCCATAGGCCGCTGCCGTTCCCGAGGCTGATTCGGCCCTCCGACTCGACGGCCAGCCACGCCCTGCCGGAGTCGTCGACAGCCAGCCCCGAGTCCCACTCGGCCTCGGTGTGGTCTACGTTCGTGGCCCAATAGGGTGCGTCCGCCGAGAGCTGACTCCCGGTGAAGTGGATGCGCGAAATCTCGAAGCCCATCCGCCCGATATTCGACTTCGCGCCCTGATACATCATGTTGCTCTCGTGCCAGCTCTTGAGATCGCTCTGGTAGAACGAGACGTAGGCGGTTCCATCAGGCGCGGCCTTGATCCGGTAGCCGATCCGCCAGCCGAAGGGATAGCCGGGGAGAGTGCTGAGCGACACCTCTGTGTGCACCCAGTTGGTTCCATCGCGCGAGGCCATCACGGCGACGCCGGGACCGTAGCTGTTCGGCAGCCAGTTGTAGGCGACATAGACCGCGCCGAAGTTCGGGCTGCCGGGCCAGGTGTCCACCGCAATCGCCGGGAAGCAGCCGGACCACGGTTGCGTAAACCGCTGCACGTAAGGTGCGGACCAATGCGCCCCGAAGTCGTCGCTGTGGCTGATCGACATTGCTACGTTGCCACCACCCGTGCCGATTGCGTCGGCGGCCCACAAGCGTGAGTTGGGCCCCCAGGCCGTGATCGAGTGGATGTCCTGGCAGCCGTTGCCCCACGGGTAAGTCGGCGCCGCCCAGGTCGCCCCGCCGTCCTTGGAGACTCGGATGGTGGGCCGACTGCAGCCCGACTGCGGCCCCGTCAACTGGATATTCTGCGAGGCGATTGCGAGAACGCCCGGGTGGAACGGATCGGCCGTGATCGTCGGTTCGGTGCCCTGAGCCACGAAGGTCTCGGTCAGGACCGGTGCCGTCACGGGTGTTGCCGTGGGCGACGGAACGGGCGTCGCGGTAGGCGATGGGTCGGCGCTCGGCGCCTCGGTGGCGGTCTCTATGGCTGATGGCGCCGGCAGGGCCGAGGCCGAGGCTGTTGAAGGTGTGGCCGTGGGTCGCGCAGTAACGATTACTGCGGCCGCCGCGAGCGCGACGACCACCAGTACCGCAACGGCGACGCCGGCGAGGCGGAGTCGAATGCGGCGGCCGGGCGTTTGTGTCCGATCCTCGGTCGTCATTGCTCCCGATTCTACGGTCGCCGGGAGACACGTATCGTGACTTGGCGCCGGACTGTGACCGGCCGCCTGCAGATGGCACTGGCGGTGAAGTCCTCCAAGTAGCAAGATCGACACAGCCATACGAGGCCGCGTTGGGAGCTAGGAGCGCACCATGCCGTCCGATTGCTTGTTCTGTCGCATCATCGCCGGCGAGTTGCCGTCGTCCCAGGTCTATTCGGACGACTCGGTGGTGGCCATTCGAGACATCGCGCCCCAGGCGCCGACTCACATTCTGTTACTGACGAGAAAGCATCTCGCCACGCCGGCCGACCTGGGCAAGGCCGACTCGGATCTCATGGGTAAGCTCTGCGCGGTCGCGGCGGAACTTGCCAAGCGAGAGGGGATTGCCGAGAGCGGTTACCGCCTGGCGTTGAACGTCGGCCGAGACGGCGGTCAGACGGTCGACCATCTGCATGTCCACATGCTCGGCGGTCGCCACCTGGCCTGGCCTCCCGGCTGATCGTGGGCGGGTCGCCTAGCGGCGCTTTGGGCGCCCGGCCCCGGTCGGTTGCCCGACGCCCGCCAGAGAGTGCCCCTCTTCTCGGACCGGAAGCGGCTCATCGATTGCCGCCCACGTCCGCACTCGGTCACGCTGAATCTTGAATGTGTGAGTTCGCGGAAAGTCGGCGTCCGGCCAGAGCCGCCAGGCGGCTATTCGGCTGTGGACCGCCAGGGTCTGATTGGCGGCCTTGATCGCGGCGTCAATCTCGGATCGGACGTGGGCCGGGTCGTGCAGGTCCGGGGCGCGCGTCGCCTCGGCTCGTTCGTGTGGCTGAGGCAGGACCGGCATTCCGGGCGCCAGCACGATCGCCTCGATATGTCCCGGCCTGGTTTCGACCACGACGGCGTCGCGCATACCGGCCGTTCGGAGCGCGTTCTCGATGTCTTCCGGGTAGACGTTGAGCCCGTTGGGAAGAACGATGATGTCCTTCTTGCGGCCCATCAGGATCAGGTGGCCGGAGTCGTCCAGCCGGCCAATATCGCCGGACTTGTAGCCACCGTCCGGTGTGAACGAGGCGGCCGTCGTCCCAGGATCGCGCCAGTAGCCGCCGAAGACCGTCGGCCCGGAGACGATGATTTCGCCGTCGTCCGCGAACCTGACGTTGATCGGCGGAATGACTCTCCCGACCGTACCCAGGCCGTGGTCCTCTCGGCTCGTCACCGATGCCACGCCGCACTCCGTGGCGCCGTAGCCTTGCATGACCACGACGCCCAGATCTTCCCAGGCCTGCTGGAGGGCCGGCGGCAGGAATGCGGCCGCGGACAGGATCAGGCTCAGCGAGCCGCCCAATTGGCTGTGGACGCTGCGGAACATGCGCCTTCTCACTTGATAGGGGAGTCGTCTGGCGACCGGCCGTATTCTCTCGAAGAGTCCCTGCCGCCCGCGCGCCGCAGCCTCTCGCTCGATCGCGGCCCAGAAGATATCCATCACTTGTGGCACAACCACCAGGGTCGTGGTGCGGTGGTCGCGGATCGTCTCGAAGATGACCCTCGGGTTCCGGCTCCGCACATACATCACGTGAGCGCCCACGGTCATGGCATAGAAGATCAGCGTGACCTGTTCGAGCAGATGCGAGAGTGGTAGCAAGGACACCGCTCGATGTTGCTGCTCCGGCAGCACCGTGTCCGCGACCTCAACTGTCCCGATCAGATTGTCGTGCGTCAGGACCACGCCCTTTGGCTCGCCGGTAGTTCCCGACGTAAATACGATCTCGGCGATGTCGCTGCCCTTGGGGCGCCGCCAGGAGTCGACCTGAGCTTCCCAATCTGCCGGAAAAGTGGCGTCTGGATCCGCGGCCAGCTGCTCAACTACCGATGACGGAAAGTGCTCAAGCTTGGCATCGGCCGGATCCGGAGTGTCGCGACCCGTGCCCAGAACCAGATGCCCGGCGTCGGCGCGAGCCACTATCCGCTCGATCGAGCCGGGGGACATTCGCAGGTCCAGCGGTACCAGGTAGAGGCCGGCCCGCATGGCCGCGAAGTACAGCGCCGGAATTGCCGGGCTCGATGGTGCCCAGACGAGGAGCCGATCACCAGGCTGGAGGCCGAGCCGCCGGAGGCGCCAGGCGATCACCCGGCTGCGGTGGTTGAGCTCGCGGTAGGTCCATTGCTCGCTCGAACCGTCATCGCGGCGCATCCCAAAGGCGAGCCGGTCGCCGTAGCGACGTTCGCCCTGGTCGATGATGTCGAGGAGGCTGCCGAGTTTGTCCATGCGGGCCATCGTAGCGGTCGTCCGCCCTGAAGGCAGGCGCGGGCCGATGGGTGGCCCGGGAACCAGCGGGCCGAAGGACCGTCAGCGCCCGACAGCTCTGCGCAACGTGGTAATTGTGGGTCGCAAACTCGTGGGTCCAGGTGATAACCTGCAGACGCGAACGGTAGTTGCTTGCTCGAGTGGAGCTCCTACCAATTCGCAGCATTCCGTTTGTGGGAATTTCACACGACATAACAGGGAGATCGTCGATGGAACAGAAGTCTTGGACGACCGCGCTGCTCCTTTCCATCTTTCTAGGATCGCTCGGTATTGACCGGCTTTACCTTGGACAGAAGTATTGGTGGCTCAAGCTCATCACCTGTGGCGGTTGCTACGTGTGGTGGATCTACGACATCGTTCAGATCGTCACGGACAAGACCGTGGACGGTAACGGCCAGCCGCTTCTTCACTGATCTCGATCTCTTTGACTGGGGGTCCGGCTTGCCGGGCCCCCAGTCCTGTTTTCCGGGGCAACA
>DASVJA010000151.1:0-31522 GCA_036386115.1 Candidatus Limnocylindrales bacterium | reverse complement strand
TGCTCGCCACGTTCGACCGCCTCATCGGCCTGTCCAGGCTGGTTATGATCCACCTCAACGACTCAGAATCGGGGCTGGGGTCCCGCCATGACCGCCACGCCCATCTGGGCGAGGGCCAGATTGGGCGAGAGGGTCTGGCTCGTTTGCTTTGCCACCCAGACCTGGATCATGTGGCCTACTACCTGGAGACGCCCGGGATGGAGGACGGATTCGACGCCATGAACGTCGCCCGGCTCGGAGATCTGGCGGCAGGTCGGCCGCTGACGCGCGGACCGGCAACGAGCGAGCCGGACGGCTTGTCGGAGAACAACGCCCCGGGCTCGGGCGGCCGGGTCGAGGCCACTCTGTGAACCTTCCCGGACGCAGGCCGGGCGCAGCCATTGCCGTCAGGCTGGGAGCGTCCGGCCGTGAGTTGGCCGGGCTGGCAGCGATTGTCGCCGCAGCCGCGGCGCTGCGGTTCGTGAACCTGCCGCTCCGGGGCGGCTGGGATTCGGATCAGGGCACCGAGATGCTGGCCCTGCGAGCGGCTCTGTCTGCGGGCCGGCTGCCTACGTTCGGACCCGAGGCGATCAGCGTTTCCAGTTCCTTCCACCATGGAGCGTTGTATTACGACCTGCTGCTTCCTGCGGCGTGGCTGGGCAACGGCGACCCAACATGGGTCGTGGCCGAGATCGCGCTCATCAGCCTGGTCGTCATCCCGATCGTGTGGTGGATCGCCAGGTCGATCGCCGGTCCGGTTGCGGGCCTGACCGCCGCCTTTCTCGCCGCGACATCGGCCGCGCTGGTCGGCTATGCCACCTTCATCTGGAATCCCACTCTGGTGCAGCCGGGCGCGGCGATCGCGTTCCTCGGCGCCTGGCAGGCTCTCCGCTCCCGCCGGAGCGCCTGGTGGGCCGTGGCGGCCGCAGGAACGGCAGTAGCCGTGCAGGCGCATATCGCGGCCGCTGTTCTCCTCCTACCGATGGCCGTGGCATTCCTGATAGATCTGCGGCGCGGACCTGCCTGGCGGAGGCGAGGAACTGTGAAGTGGGGATTGATCGGTGGGCTGATCTTCGCCGCGACCTACTTGCCGGTCATCGTGCACGAACTTGGCAACAACTTCTCTGAGACTCGGGGCATGCTGGCGTACTTCAGTGATCCCAATTCCACCTCAACCGTCGGCCCCGCACTGCGGCTCATCTTCGCCGGGATCCGGCTGCTGGCCTGGCCGCTGACGCGCTGGCCGATGGTCGATCGAAGCGGCGGCGCCACGGTTGCGTTCATGGTGGCCACGGCAATCATTGTCGGCCTGACCTGGCGCCTGGGGGTCACGGCCCGGGGCACAACCGATCCTATCGAGCGGGCCGCGACCGAAGCACGGCCGTCTGCCGAGCCGTCTCGGTCCGGCACCACGGCCGAGCGCTTCGGCGTCCGCCTCATCGGCGGCTGGCTCTTGCTGCTGATCGTCGCCCTGGGGCTGGGCCTCCATGCCGTCTCCGAAGTGCAGGCCGAAGAGCTTCCCACCGAGCAATACCACGTAGTGGTGGATCCTCTCGTGTTCATTGCCGCCGGCCTCATCGCCGGAGGACTCTGGCGCGAGATTCGGGGCCACAGGCTCACCTTGATCCGTCGAGCGGCGACAGTGGTCGCCGTAGGCTCTGTCGTGGCCTGGAATATGGGCCACATGCCGCCTTCAACTTCACCGGACGGCGGCTGGCCCGCAGCCCAAGCGGCGGCCACACGACTTGAAAGAGACGCCGCCGGTTCGGCCACGGCGCTCGTCCCACTGTTCGCCGAGAAGGGCAGCGACGCCTACCTCTACCCGCTGACCCGTGATGGTTTCGCCCTCGTCGCCCCGACCCAGGCTACGGTCGTAATCCTGCTGTGCGACACCTACTGGCTCGAGGTTTCGTGCGATACGGCCGATGCGCAGTGGCTGAGCACCAATTCCTGGGCTGCACCGACCCGCTTGGATCGGTTCACTGCTGCAACGCCTTATCGGGTTCTGACCGTGTACAGGCGGGGCACCTGAGGGCGGACGGAGACGGCTTATGCCGACGTCCGGCAGTCCCGTCGCGACTTGGGCGAAAGAGTTAGCCCTCGCGCCCCGGTCGCGCTCGTGGCGGCATCTGGCGGGCCATCGGCCGGACGGCATGGCTAGCCATCGCGGCTGAGATCATCGGCGTGTCACGTCGGTCGTCGAGCAGACGGCGAGGCTCCATGGGCCGATCTTCGGTGCGCATGCCGGCGTAGCCGCGGCCAAAGCGGCGCATCCGCACGGCGAGGTAATACTCCATGACCTGGCGAACCTGCGGCTCGGAAAGAACCTCGTCGGCACGCAGGGCGTACTCCACTCGGGCGGTGGGGTTAGCGGTGCCGGACGCGACGGCGCCCAGATACTGCGGCGCCTCGGCATCATCGCGGATCTCACGAAGACCGCGGGCAAGCTTGGTGGCAGTGCCGAGCGACGGCATTCGGTCGCCGCGGATCAATCTCGAGATCGTCGAGTGGTCCACGCCGGACTGCTGCGCCAGCTGTCGCTGGCTCATCTTCTTGGCCTTGAGCTGAGCCTTCAACCATTCGTTGAAAGCTCTTCCGTTCTGTCCGGTCATACGCCCGCTCGGCTCCCCGGGGTACGGTGCATTCTGCCCCGATACTGAGACTATCGGAGGGGTGAGCCAAAGCGTGAATGGGCTTTTGGTACCTCACTCGTAGCGACTACCGTCAGCCACACAACGTGACCTCCGGGTTACGCCTGGTGAGCCTAGGCCTCCGTTGGGTCGCACTCCTCGACGAGCATGCCGGCGCCGCGCGGCTTCGAGGAGAGAACGTAGGCAATCGAGCCGATGAAGACGATCGAGAAGACGCTGATCGTCCTGTCGATGAGGATCAAGGCCACCGCCTGAGGCTTGGACGCCTTGAAGACCGTCGTCAGGACGCCGAGCATGCCGGCCTCCACGAGGCCGAGGCCCGCGGGAGTGAACGGAACGGCCGTCAGCAGCGAGCCGATCAGGGCAACGAACATGGCGCCGGAGATGCCCATGTCCACCCCGGTGAGACCGAGAGCCCTGTAGACGAAGTAGAGCCTCAGCGCCTCCGTCATCCAGATCATGCAGGTGAGCAGTCCCAAGAACGGCAGGCCGCGCGCCCCAACGGAGCTAAAGACACCTTCCTCGAAGCGCTCGTAGAAATCCACGACCTTGTGGGGCAGCGGCAGGAATGCAATGACGCGCCGGCCGAAGTTGCGCATCGCCACAAGGGCGACGATCAGCAGAACGATGACGGCGACGCCGAAGCCGAAGATCAGCTGCACGGACTGTGGCAGCGTGCCGAGACTGGCGTGGAAGTGCCAGTAGCCCGCCAGAATTCCAAGCCCTGCGATGGCGATCATGTCCAGCATTCGTTCCATGAAAACCGTGCCGAGAGTCTTGGTGGCCGACACGGGGCTATTGAGCTTGAACAAGTACGCGCGGTACAGGTCACCAAGCTTTGCCGGCACCACGCAGTTGACCAGCCAGGACAGGAAGAGGATTTCAGTACCGTCCTTGACCTTCACCCGGTAGCCGACTCCGCGGAGCAGCTTCGTCCAGCGCCAGCCGCGGAGCGGGAAGCCGATGTAGTAGACCGCGAAGGCGATGACGATCATCAGCAGATTGGCGTGAGCGACCTGGTCTGGGACTTTCTGCATATCCGACCAGTTCGCGCCGACGGCAATCGCCATAACAACGACGGGAACGGCGATTGAGAGGATTGTCCGCGGCTGCCGCATCCGACGAACCAGCGACATCTGCTCGGCCGGCGGGACCTCAACCTGGGAGTCCGGATTGACCAGCGCATCGGCCTCTTCGGCCAAAGGACTGCCGATCGGGTGGCGGTGATGCTCCTGCGGTTCGGTCACGTGGGTTCACCTGGGTTCTGTATGGCAGGACGTCGGCCGTTGCCACGAATGGATTGGATGAGTTTTGCCACCGGCGTCCACGCTCTGACGTAGAACGTGGCGCGATGAGGTTCCATACGAACGGTTCTGAGCGCGGCAAGAAGGCCCGCCGGAGTGCTCGGATCACCGGTGACGACGTTGTACGAGACGCCCACTTCCATGATGGAATGGGAGTCGGAGCCGCAAGCGCCCGGCAGCCCATGCTCCGTGGCGAAGGCGGCTGCCTTCTCGTTTGCGGTGCCGCCGACTACGCGGGCGTTGTAGGTCTCTATCCAGTCCACCAGCCCGGCGATATCGGCGAGATCCGCGTGGCTCTTGCGGCCGTAGCCGCGAGTACGGTCGAACGGATGCGGGACGCCGATCAGACCGCCCTGCTTGCGAACGGCCGCGATGGTGTCGACGGCCGTCATTCCCGGCGGAACGGCCTTCTCGAGAAAGACGGCCAGGAGGTCGCCGTCCGAGGTCTTGATCTCCTCGCCGATGATTACCGTCAGTTGGGGCGGAGCCTCATCTCGGGCCCGGAGCGCACCGTCGATGTTGTCGTGGTCCGTGACCGCCAGATGAGTAAGGCCGCGAGAGGCGGCCGCCCGCACAGCGGCGCGAGCCGTGGTCAGCGAGTCGAAACTGGCGCTGGTGTGGCAGTGGAGGTCGATGAACGCTTTGGGCGCTTCCTCTTCGACCTGGTGCGACGGCGCCGTCATCAGACCTGCGGGCCGAGGTACTTCTTGAAGAAATCGAAGTGTTCCAGGGCAATGCCGGTGCCGAGTGCGACGCAATGCAGAGCGTTGTCTGCGACGTGGCACGGGACGCCGGTCACCTGGGTAAGGAGCTTGTCCACGTTCCGCAGCAGCGAGCCGCCGCCGGACATGACCATGCCCTTGTCGATGATGTCGCTGGAGAGCTCCGGAGGCGTCTGCTCCAGCACGAGCCGGACGGCGCCGATGATCTGCTGAAGCGGCGGCTCCATCGCCTCCATAACTTCGGCGCTGTTCATCGGAATCGTGCGCGGCAAGCCGGCGATGAGGTCACGACCGCGAACGTCCATGGTGAGTTCGCGATCGAGAGGCAAAGCGGTGCCGATCTGGATCTTGACGTCTTCGGCGGTGCGATCACCGATCATCAGGTTGTACTTCTTGCGAACGTAACTGGCGATGGCTTCGTCGATCTTGTTCCCGCCCACTCGAAGGCTCGTGGAGACCACGATGGAGCCCAGCGAGATGACCGCGATCTCGCTGGTGCCGCCGCCGATGTCGATGATCATGGAGCCGGACGGGCCGCTGATCGGAACGTTGGCGCCGATCGCCGCCGCCATGGGCTCCTCGATGAGATACGCCTCGGATGCGCCGGCCTTGAGGGCGGCATCGCGGACGGCGCGCTTCTCCACGCTGGTAACGCCGGCGGGGACGCTGATCATGACTTCGGGCTTGCCCCACCCGAAGCGGCGCCCCTGCTGGACTCGATGGATGAAATGGTCCAGGAGAGCCTCTGTGATGACGTAGTCCGCGATGACTCCGTCGCGCATGGGGCGGATGGCCTGGATGTTGCCGGGCGTGCGGCCGATCATCTCGCGGGCTTCTTCACCCACGGCGACGATATGGTTCTGATCATCGACCGCGACGACAGAGGGTTCCTGCATCACGATGCCGTGGCCCTTGACGTAGACGATGATATTGGCCGTGCCCAGGTCGATGCCGATCTTCATGCCTTTGGTTATGTCCCTTCAGCAAGTCGTTCGATCCTGGCCCCTAGTTCCAGGAATTTCGCGTCGATCTTCTCATAGCCGCGATGTACGTGGTGTGCGCCGCCAATTGTGGTGACTCCGTCGGCGGCAAGAGCGGCCAGGATGAGCGATGCTCCCGCCCTCAAATCGCCTATTTCCACGTCGGCGCCGTGGAGTTGAGTGGGGCCCTGGATGACCGCGTGGTGCTGGTCCACGCTCTCGATATTGGCGCCCATGCGGCGCAACTCACCCAGCCACTCGAGCCGATCTTCGAAGACGGACTCGTGGACGTGACTGACGCCCTCGGCTTGCGTCAGCATGACGCACGTAGGCGGCTGGAGGTCTGTTGCCAGGCCCGGATAGGGCTGAGTCTCGATATTGCGGGCCCGCAGCGGCTTGAGGTCCACGGAGGTAGCGTCCACCTCGATCGTTTCGCCTTCTGCGGTGATCGAGATGCCCATGTCCGTAACGACGCTCAGAAACGCGCCGAGGTGGCCGCACGGAGCGCCGTTCAAGGTCACTCGGCCGCGCGTCACGCCTGCGGCGGCTATGAAAGTGCCGGCCTCGATCCGGTCCGGCACAACCGAATGATCCGCCCCGCGCAAGCGCCGGCGGCCTTCTATCTCGACCCGATTGGGAGCGGTCCGTTCGACCTGGGCTCCCATCTTGCGCAGGAAGTCGATGAGATCGTCCACTTCGGGCTCCTGGGCGGCCGGCTCGATGACCGTGTGGCCGTCCGCGAGAACCGCCGCGAGCATGGCGTTCTCGGTGCCCATGACCGTAACCTGCGGGAAGTTGATCGCGGCACCCCGAAGCCGACCCGGAGCCTTGGCGAAGTAGTAGCCGTTCCGATACTCGATCTCGGCCCCGAGGGCTCTCATCGCATCCACGTGAAGGTTGACCGGCCGCCGACCGATCCGGTCGCCGCCGGGGTTGCTGATGATTACGCGCCCAAAGCGCGCCAATAGAGGCCCCAGCAGGATAAAGCTGGCCCGCATCTTGGCGGCGGCCTCCAGCGGCACAAATAGCCACTCGGCGTCGCCGGAGGCAACCTCGTAAACATTCGGCGCGGGATGGTCAACGGTCACGCCGATGTCCTGAAGGACGCCGGCGAGGACGCGAACGTCCTCTATTTCGGGCACGTTCGTGAAACGACACCGTTCGCCTGTCAGCGTCGCGGCGGCCATGAGTTTGAGAGCGGCGTTCTTGGCCCCGCTGATGGTGACGGAGCCCTCGAGTCGGCGGCCGCCCTCGATCCGGAGGATCTCGCGCGCCACCGGCTCCGGCTTGAACTCCCAGTGAAAAGGCCTAGCGTCTGCCATCCCTTACTCGCCCGGCGGCTCTGAGCGAGGCCGGGTCGCAGCATGGCGAAGTGCTTCGTGCTCCCCACGAGCAATGGCACGAGGCGAGCGCTCTGCCAGCTTGATGCGTATCAGTGCCCTCTGGAGTGCGGCGCGAGCGCTGACCAGATCTGCCGGCTCTACGAAACCGCCTTCGAGGATGTGCTCAGCCTCACTGCGGGCCCGCTCGGCACGATCCATGTCGATTTCAGACGAGAGATCCGCCGTCTCAGCCATGACCACCACGCGGTCCGGCCTGACCTGCAGGAAGCCGCCGAAGATGGCGAACTCCCTCTCCTCGGTCCCGGTCCTGAACCGAAGCACGCCCGCCCCCAGAAGTGAGATGAGAGGCGCGTGATGCGGAAGTATGCCCAACTCGCCCTCGCTGCCCGGCACGATGACCTCGTCGACGTCGCCTTCAAAGGCCCGCCGTTCGGGAGTGACTATCTCCAGGTGGAGTGGCATCTAGATTCCTCTGTCTCGCGCGCCGCTTGGCTGCCATCCGCCGCCGCTTCGCGCAAAATCGCTTCGCGATTGGAGCGCTACGCGGACGGCGATGGCGTCCGTCGGCGCGCTGATTGCGTGTCTATTCCACATCATGAGGCCACTCCGCACGGCGGGCCGTCGAGGCGCCATCGCCTCGGCTGGAAAATGGTGGCCCTGCACAGGGCCGGGCCACTCCTATTCATTTTCTCTTCGCCCAGGGCTGGTTGCCGTGCACGCCACAAGCCAGCTTCGCGCTGGAGTGGACCCGGGCCGCAGAGGGCGCGCTGGCGAGCAAAGCGAGGTGAGCGCCGGCGGAGGCCCGGGTTCGCTCCAGCGCGCACTCACTTTGCGAGCTTCGCCGCATTAGCCCGGACATCGTCCAGGGTACCGGCCATGAAGAAGGCCTGCTCAGGCAGGTCGTCGACCTTTCCGTCGAGGATCTCCTTGAACGAGGCGACCGTGTCGCGAATCGCCACGTATGCGCCGGGTCGGCCCGTGAAGACCTCGCCCACGTGGAACGGCTGGCTGTTGAAGATCTGAAGGCGTCGAGCTCGGGCGACCGTGGCCTTGTCCTCTTCGGACAACTCATCGATGCCCAGAATCGAGATGATGTCCTGCAGATCGCGATAGCGCTGCAGGACTCGCTGAACCTCGCGGGCGGTGTCGTAGTGCTCCTGGCCGACGATGTTCGGATCGAGCACACGGGAGGTGGAAGTCAGCGGATCTACCGCCGGGTAGATGCCCAATTCGGTGATCGCGCGCTCGAGGCGGATCGTCGAGTCCAGGTGGCCGAAGGTGGTTGCCGGGGCCGGGTCGGTGTAGTCGTCGGCGGGGACGTAGACAGCCTGAAGCGAAGTAATCGAACCCTTCTTGGTCGACGTGATTCGTTCCTGGAGCGCAGCCATCTCCGTGGCCAGGTTCGGCTGGTAGCCAACCGCCGAAGGCATTCGGCCGAGAAGAGCGGAGACCTCGGAGCCTGCCTGGGTAAATCGGAAGATGTTGTCGATGAAGAGGAGGACATCGCGGCCTTCCTCGTCGCGGAAGTACTCGGCCATTGTCAGAGCCGTGAGGCCGACTCGCTGGCGCGCTCCCGGCGGCTCGTTCATCTGGCCGAAAACGAAGGCCGTCTTGGCAATGACGCCCGAGTCGGTCATCTCCTTGATCAGGTCGTTGCCTTCACGGGACCGCTCGCCTACTCCGGCAAAGACGGAGTAGCCGGAATGCTCCTGGGCAACGTTGCGGATCAGCTCCTGGATGATGACCGTCTTGCCGACTCCTGCGCCGCCGAAGACGCCGATCTTGCCGCCCTTTGCGAACGGGCAGACCAGGTCGATCACTTTGATGCCGGTCTCGAAGATCTCCGTCTCGGTGGTCTGCTGGTCGAAGGCGGGCGCAAGGCGGTGGATCGGCAAGCGTTCGGAAGCCCCGACATCGCCCTTCTCGTCGATCGTTTCGCCGAGGACGTTGAAGACTCGGCCGAGCGTCACCTGGCCGACGGGGACCATGATTGGGCTGCCCGTGTCCACTGCCTCGACGCCGCGCGCGAGACCGTCCGTGGTGGTCATTGCCACGCTGCGGACCCAGTTGTTGCCGAGGTGTTGCTGGACTTCGCAGACGATCGTGACCCCGTCGCCGCGGCGGACGTTGACGGCGTTATAGATTCCCGGCAGTTTCCCAGCCGGGAATTCGATGTCGACGACCGCACCGGTGACTTGGATCACTCGGCCGGTTGCGGTTTGGGCGGCTGTCGCCATCGTGTTGTCGGTGCCTCCTGGTGTGACGGCCTAGCGCGCCTGGGCGCCGGACGCGATTTCGATCAGTTCGCTCGTGATGCGGGCCTGGCGGGCCTTGTTGTAGCTGAGCGTCAGGTCCTCGATGAGTTCGTCTGCATTTTCCGTGGCGTTCTTCATGGCCACCATCTGGCTTGAGAAGAAGCTGGCCGTGCTTTCCAGCGCGGCCTGATAAAGCCGGGTCCCCAGGTAGCGCGGCAGCAACTCCTCCAGCACAACCTCAGGCTCCGGCTCAAATATGAATTGCGAGCCCGTGATTCCATGAGTGTTCGTGCTCGCATTGATTGGCAGAAGCTGGGCCATGTCCGCCCGCTGGACCAGGGTGGAGACGAAGCGGGTAAAAACGATGTCCACCTGGTTGTAAGTGCCGGACGTGTACTCGTCCGCGACCAGACGCGCCAGCGGGAGAATGTCGTCAAAGCTGGGCCGGTCGCCGAAGCCCGCAAAGTGGGCAATGATCGGCACTCGCGAGCGGCGCATGGCGTCGCGGCCCTTACGTCCGACGCTGACCAACTCCAGTTCGCCGACGTGCTCGATGATCTCCTTGGATGCGAAGCGGATGGCGTTGGTATTTAGCGCGCCGGCAAGGCCGCGATCGCTCGTGATAAGAATGATCAGCCGCTTGCCTTGGGCCCGGCGGCTGAGGAGAGGATGCTCGTCCCCACCGAGAACGCTGGCCACGTCCGCCAGGATCTCATCCAGCAACTCCGAGTACGGCCGAGACGCCAGGGTCGATTCCTGGGCGCGCCGCAGCTTGGACGCTGCCACGAACTGCATCGCCCTGGTTATCTGCCTGATGTTCTTGGACGAACTGATTCGTCTGCGGATATCTCGCTGGCTTGGCACGCTTACGTTTCCGGCTGACTAGGCGAGAAATGGAGCTTCATGGCTACGCCAGGAAGCTTTGGCGGAACTCCACGGCAGCAGCCTCAAGGGCCGCCGCCGTCTCGTCGTCCAGGATCTTGGTGGAGGAGAGCTTCTTCATGACGTCCGTGCGCTGCGTATCCAGGAAGCGCATGAACTGGATCTCGAATTCCTTGACGCGCAGCGTGGGGATATCGTCCAGCAGGCCCTTGGTGGCAATGTAGAGAATGGCCACCTGATGCTCAAGGGGAACCGGCCGGTACTGGGGCTGCTTGATGACCTCGGACAGCTTCTCGCCGCGAGTCAGCTGATCGCGGGTGGCCTTGTCCAGGTCCGACGCGAACTGCGCGAAGGCGGCGAGGGACCGGTACTGAGCCAGGTCCAGCTTCAGCGGTGCGGCAACCTTCTTCATGGCCTTGGTCTGAGCCGCGGATCCAACTCGGGACACCGAGATGCCGATGTTGAGGGCGGGTCGCTGGCCGGCGTTGAAGAGGTCCGTCTCGAGGAAGATCTGGCCGTCCGTGATCGAAATCACGTTTGTCGGGATGTAGGCGGAGATGTCGCCTGCCTGAGTCTCGATCAGCGGAAGTGCGGTCAGCGAGCCGCCGCCGTTCTTGTCGCTCATGCGCGCCGCTCGCTCGAGCAGGCGGCTGTGGAGATAGAAGACGTCGCCGGGATAGGCCTCGCGTCCGGGCGGGCGGCGAAGCAGAAGGCTCATTTCGCGATATGCCCAGGCATGCTTCGAGAGGTCGTCGTAAACGCAGAGCGAGTCCTTGACCAGCTGGTCGCCGATCATGACCCCGTTCTCCATGACTTCTTCGCCCATGGCGCAGCCGGAGTAAGGGGCCAGGAACTGCATGGCGGCCGAGTCTTCGGCGCCGGCCACGACCACGATCGTGTGCTCCATCGCGCCGTGCTGCTCAAGAATCGCCACCACCTTGGCTACGGTCGAGAGCTTCTGGCCGATGGCCACGTAGATGCAGACGAGGCCTTTGCCCTTCTGATTGATGATCGCGTCGATGGCGATGGCGCTCTTGCCGGTCTGGCGGTCGCCGATGATCAGCTCGCGCTGGCCGCGGCCGATCGGGATCAGGGCGTCGATGGCCTTGATGCCGGTCTGGACCGGGGTGTCCACGCCCTGGCGGGTGATAACGCCTGGGGCGATGCGCTCGACCGGGCGGGTGGACGTGGCGACAATCGGGCCCTTGTCGTCGAGCGGGCGACCGAGCGGGTCCACTACGCGCCCGAGTAGGCCGACGCCGACCGGAACCTCGACGACTCGACCGGTCGTCTTGACGGTGTCGCCTTCCTTGATATGGATGGCGTCACCGAGGATGACCGCGCCGACGGTTTCTTCCTCGAGGTTCAAGGCCATGCCCATGACCCCGCCGGGGAACTCGAGCAGCTCAGACGAGAGCGCGCCGGAAAGGCCGTAGATCTGGGCGATGCCGTCGCCGACCTGGACGACCGTGCCGACACTGGCCGACTCGGGGCCAACGTCGAACGTCTCGATCGTGTTCTTGATAATGCTGACGATCTCGTCTGATCGAATGGCCATGCCTTCTCCGTTCGACGCCGCGCGTCTAGCTTGCTCCCTGGACCAGCCGTCCCCGCAGCCGCGCGAGGCGGCCCTGAACGCTGGCGTCGATCAATTTATCGCCGATCTTGATCGTCAGCCCACCTACGAGCCTCGGATCGGTTGATGTAGTGAGTTCCACCTTGCCGCCGGCCAGCTGCTCCACGCTGGCCCTAACCTGGGCGAGATCCTTTTCCGAGAGCGGGGTGGGCGTCGTGACATCTGCCGCAACGATGCCCCTGGACTCGCGAACGAGGGCATCGTACTCGGAGCTCACGTCCGGGAAATCCGCGAAGCGCCCGCGCTTGGCGAGCAGCAAGGCCAGGTTGCGCATCTGCGGCGAGACCCTGGTCCCGAGCATCTGCTCCACGATCTTGCGGCGATCGCCGAAAGGCACGGCCGGGCTGTCCACGGCCCGGGCAATTCGCTCGTCGCGAGCCAGCCCGGCGGCAAGGGCCAGATCGCGCTGCCACGCATCGACCGCCCCGCCGCTCACCGCGAGCTGGAAGGCCGCCTCCGCGTAGCGCCGTCCGGCGCCGATGCCATGCATTAGTTCTTCTGTCCCTTGGCAGATCCGCCCTGAGCCAGGTATCCCTCGACGAGACGGCGCTGGCGGGCGTCGTTCATTTCTTCGCCGACGAGTCTTCCGGCGGCGGTAAGGGCAAGGTCCGCAACCTTCGCCTGCAGGTCCGCAAGGGCGCGGTCCCGTTCGGCAGCAATGTCCGCCGTGGCTTTCTCGCGAATCCGGCTCAACTCCTCGCGGGTAGCGGCAATATCCGCCGCCCGCAATTCCTGGGCCGACTTCTGGGCGGCGGCGACCAGAGCCTGTGATTCGCGGCGGGCCTCGGCGATGACCTCGGCACGCTCGGCAGCCGCCGAGTCGCGATCCTTGCGAGCCTGCTCGGCAAGAGCCAGACCCGCGGCAATAGTAGCCACGCGCGTCGACAGGATGTTCGCGATCGGCTTGAACGCCATGATCCAGATCAGGGCCAGAAAGAAGATGAAGTTGAGGGCGACGACGATGATCCAGAAGAAGTTGATGGAGAGTCCGGGCGCGCTGGCCGCCGGCGCCGCCGCTTCCGCGAGGAAATTCACGGTTCGTGCTCCGTCGAATCCGACCTAGGACTTGAGGACCAGCGCCAGGATGCCGACGACGATCGCCAGAACGCCGAGGCCTTCGGCGAACGCGGCGAGAAGGATCGCGTTGCCGCGGATCGCGCCGGCCGCGTCGGGGTTGCGCCCGATGGCGTTGCTGGCCATGCCGCCCAGGATGCCGATGCCGATGCCGGGGCCGATAACGCCCAGGGCCGCGAGGCCGGCGCCGATGTGCTCCATTACATGAACCTCCTCTACTCCGGCGCTAACCGGGTAGTCGAATTTTGGGACGGTCAGGCCGCCTCAGGGATTGGGTTGTCGGTGCCTTCCAGCACCATGTTGCCTTCGTTGAAGTCACCGGCGTGGGCCGGCTTGTGGTCTTCCTCGTCGTGAGTGTCGATGGCCATGACGATGAACACCAGGGTCAGGACGGAGAAGATCAGGGCCTGAATCAGGTTGAGCAGCAACTCGAGGCTGATCATCAAAACGGGGACGAGGGCCAGGGTAAGGGCCGTGATTACGGCCAGCGCGACCTCACCGCCGTAGATGTTGCCGAAGAGTCGCATTGCCAGGGTGACGGGCTTCACCAATTCCAGGAAGAGTTCGATGATCCCGATATACATGGCCAGCAGCCCGGCACCGACACCCTTTCGGAACTCGCCGATCGGGAAGAACTTGGCTGCATAGTGGAGCGGCCCAACGCGGCGGATGCCTTCGGCCTGGAACATCACGAACGAGGTAAGCGCCAGTCCGATCGTGACGTTGACATCGCTCGTGGGCGCCCGCAGCCATTCAACTCGCCCAACCGGCGGCACCAGGCCGCTCCAGTTGGAGAAGAGGATCAGGATGAAGAACCCGGCGAAGACCGGGTAATAGGGCCTCGCCTTCTCCCCGGCCAGACCTATGGAGAAGTCGGCGCCGAACTCGTAGGCCCACTCAATGACATTCTGCAGTTTGCCCGGGATCATCTTCATGCCCCGCGTGGCCACGAAGCCCACCAGCAGGATGAGGATCATGACGATCCACATCGTGAAGATCGTGTTACTGATGCTCGGGTGGAAATAGATCATCGGTAGCGGATTGGGGGCGGTGTCCGGCTGGAGATCGATGACGACCGTCGGGGGCGGCATCTCGATGGTGCTCGTGACAAAGCACGCGGGAAATCCGCAGGTCGTGCCCGGCGCTTCCGGGTTCTGCGGCGGGACCAACTGCACGGCGACGATGTCCAGAATGACGATCGCCAATCCGAGGAGCAGCAGCATTCTGCCGGCCGAAAGGCGACGGCCTTTCTTGGCCGGCTCCACCGGGCTCACAGACTCTTCGTTCTGTTCGATCTTCTCGAGCTCGAGGCCCGGGTCGGTCGTCACACGCGCTCCGTTCGCGGCAGCTCGCGCCCCCGCGCTATCTTCGATCTTCTTCGTCCAGGCTCTTGAGATACCTTGCCAGCAATCGCCAGCAGCCGGTCGCGCCGCTGCCGCCGCCGATGGCGAACCCGATCAGAACGAAGACCGGGATGGTGCCGAGGCGCTGGTCGAGCCAGTACCCGGCGAGAATCCCCGCCAGCACCGTGAACAGCAGGACGAGAGCGATCTCCGAGAAGAGCGCTGCGAACGCGGACGTCTTCCCCATGCCGTTCCTAGATCTCCCTGGTGGGCGGGCTGAGTTTAGCAGCCGACCTCCGGAATCGCTCAACCCCCCTATGGAGCCGCCCAGAAGACCCAGTTACGGGGCGAGAGTCGGAGGATCCTCATCGTAAGACTCCGAGTCCAGACCTTCCTCGACCGAGTCCGAGCCGCCCAGCCGCTCGATCAAATAGAGCATTAGGCCAAAGAGCACCACAAGGCCGAGGAAGGCGTACATCTGGCCCGTGCCCGACAGGACGAGCGACAGCAGCGAGAGGAGGACGCAAACCGCGTAGATGGTCAGGACTGTGTCGCGGTGGGAGAGGCCCAGGTCCAGCAAACGGTGGTGGATGTGGCCGCGATCCGCGGCAAAGGGCGACCTGCCGGAGGCGACGCGCCGGATCGTGATCCAGAAGGTATCCATGATGGGCACGCCGAGAACAAGTAGCGCAACCGCGATCTTGGCTGCGCCCAGGATAGACAGAACGGCCAGCACGTAACCGACGCACATGATCCCGCTCGTGCCGATGAAGATCCGGGCCGGGTGGAAGTTCCAACGCAGGAATCCCGCCAGCGCTCCGGCGAGGACGAAGCAGTAGAGGGCGACATAGGGCTCGACTTTGCCGGTACCCACGCCAAGGCTGATGACCCCAAGGGTGAGAGCCGCGATGAGGGCGATACCCGAAGAAAGCCCGTCCAGACCGTCAATGAAGTTCATGCTATTGATCATTCCGACGATCCAGATCAGCGTGACGATAGAGGCCAGGACGCCATCGAGTTCGACGCTACCGCCCTTGGCCAGCGGCACGTTAAGCAGCGTCACGACCATGCCTAATCCAACGGCGATGCCGGCCAGGGCGAATTGGCCCAGGAATTGCCAGCGGGCTCGCAGCTGGTACTTGTCGTCCAGGAAACCAACGCCGACCGCAAGGGCAGCGCCCCCCAGCAAGGCAGCAACCTGACGCAGCGCCACCTTCGACTCGTCTATGAAATGCAGGCCGGCGATCTGGTTCAATCCCAGCATCAAGAGGGAAACGGTTATGAACGAGAAGCCGATGGCGACGCCGCCGCCACGGGCAATCACTCGCTTGTTAACCCGCCGAGCCTCGGGCCTGTCCACCATGCCAAGTTTCCGGGCGTAGCGGCGCACAAGGGGCGTGGTCACCAGAGTCAGCAGCGCGGCCAGGGCGAACCCCAGAAGCAAAGCTGGTATCGCCTCGGGTACGGCGTCGGAGGGGTTCATCGAGTAGAGCCGGCCGCCGCCGCGGGGCGCCAAGCCATCACCGATGCTCGGGCAGCCCCCAGATTCGACTTCGGCTGACTGCCCGTTATCAGTCCTCCTGGAGTCCCGGGACCGGGAAGCTGGCGCAAATGTTGTGTACCAGCGCGGAAAGTTTGGCCTGCTCGGATGGGTCGTCGCGGGTCACGATGGCCGACACGATGATCTCACCGAGCTGCTTCATTTCCACTTCACGGAAGCCGCGGCTCGTGGTGGCCGGCGTTCCGACGCGGATCCCGGAGGCGGTATTCGGCGGGTTCTTGTCGAACGGGATCGCGTTCTTGTTGACCGTGATCCCGATCTCGTCCAGAAGGTGTTCGGCTTCCTTGCCGGTGACGCCGAGCGGCGTCACATCGACCAGCATGAGGTGGTTGTCCGTGCCGCCGGAGACGACGCGAGCGCCCTTCTCGGCCAGAGTGGCGGCCAGCAGCTTGGCATTGACGATGGTCTGGCGCTGGTCGTTGCGGTATTCGTCCGTGGCCGCGAGCTTGAGGGCCACGGCCTTGGCGGCGATCACGTGCATCAGCGGTCCGCCCTGGACGCCGGGGAAGACGCTCTTGTCCACGGCCTTGGCCAGGTCTGCCTTGCAGAAGATGAGGCCGCCACGCGGGCCGCGGAGCGTCTTGTGCGTGGTGGTGGTGACGATATCCGCGTGGCCAAACGGGCTCGGGTGGAGGCCGGCGGCCACGAGGCCGGCGATGTGGGCCATGTCTACGAAGAGGAGTGCGCCGATGCTGTGGGCGATCTTGCCGAGGCGCTCGAAGTCCAGCGTGCGCGGGTAGGCGCTGGCGCCGGCCACGATCATCTTGGGCTGGACTTCCCGGGCCTGCTTCTCCAGCGCGTCGTAGTCGATTTGCTCGGTCTTCTCATCGACGCCGTAGGCGCTGAATTCGTACAGCTTGCCGCTGAAGTTGACCGGCGAGCCGTGGGTCAGGTGCCCGCCGTGGGCCAGGTTCATCCCCAGAACCTTGTCGCCCGGCGTCAGAACGGAAAAATAGGCGGCCATGTTGGCCTGCGCACCGGAGTGCGGCTGGACGTTGACGTGTTCGGCGCCGGGGAAGAGGGCCAGGGCGCGGTCCTGGGCCAGACGCTCGGCCAGGTCTACGAACTCGCAGCCGCCGTAATAGCGCTTGCCGGGCAGACCTTCGGCGTACTTGTTAGTAAGGGACGAACCCTGGGCTTCCATCACCGCGGCGAAGGTGTAGTTCTCGCTGGCGATCATCTCGATCTTCCAGCGCTGGCGATCCGTCTCGCCGCGAATGGCCGCCCAAAGCTCGGGGTCTACGTCGGCCAGCCGGGCCCAGGCGATCCCTTCTCGGCGTGCGATCGTCATCGTGGCTCTCCTTGTACTGCGCCTGCCCGACGCGGCCGCCGTCTCCGCCACTCGACGCGCCATCGACCGGATCGGAGCCTATTGTCGCCGATGAGCGCGGACGGCGTGGCGCGAGAGGAACGGACCGCTGATGACGTGCTCCGTCCGGAACCCTAGGCGTCGGCGAGGAACGGGTTCTCCACCCGGACGGAGCCGTATCTGCCGCCCTGGCTCATGTCCTCGCTCAGGACGAGGCTGCACCCGGATGCTTCCGCGGCGCGAATGATGAGCGCGTCCCAAAGCGAGATACCCCATTCCCGGCTGCCGGCCATCGCCGCCAGGACGAGCTGCGCATCCGTGGGTACGACCGGCAGTCGGGCCATCTCGTCGACCATTGCCTGAGCCGCCTCCGGCGCCAGAGGCGACGCGAGCTTGCGTGTAACGACCACGTAGAACTCGATGAGAACCTGAGTCGAAACTACGAAGTCCGACTCCGCAGACGGTCGAAGCATCGCGATTGCTAGCGCTCGCTTAGCCGCATCCGCTGCGTCAACGGCGTACACCCAGACGTTCGTGTCAACGAAGGTTCGTTCGGTCATCCAGCCCATCCCTCGTCCACGTTCGCCCTCTAGGGCCACTGCTCGCGCGAGACTCCTCCGCCAGGCTCAGGAATCCGGCCAGCGCTTCGGCGGTGGGTCCGACGCCGGCGTAGCGCTCAAGGTAGTCGCGAACCACCGCGTTGACCGACGTGCGATGTTCGAGGGCCCGGATGCGGGCCTTGCGGAGTACAGCCTCCGGAATTGAGATCGTTAGGTTCGCCATCTGTTCAACTCGACGCGTGTAGCACGGGTTCAGTGTAGCACGGGTCATATGTCAGACCGGGACTCGCAAGATCGACAGGCCTCAGAAAGCAACCGAATCGAAAAGGGCGGCGCCCTTTCGGACGCCGCCCGCGAATGCGAATACCGAGGTCGCGACGATCAGCGCCGGATCGAGCCCATTCTCCGTACGGTTACGAAGGCCGCGGCGGCCATCAGTGATGAGAGCCCCAGCAGCAGCAGCAGCAGCGCCGGCGTGGAGCCGGCGTCGCTCGGGCCCGGTGTGCTGGTCGGTGGGGGTGTCGCGCCGGGTGTGGCGGTCGCGCCCTCGAAGGACTCGAACGGAGTCGGCGTTGCCACGGGCGGCGTCGGTGTTGCGACCACGGCCGGCGTGACGTACGTCTTGAACGCGAAATCCTGCTGGCAGGAGCCGATCGAGTCGGCATTGGTGCCCCAGGACGACATGCTCTGCCATGCGGGCGACTTCTTGGTGGTGTCGAAGATGAGCGCCTGGCCGCCGGAGTAGTTGTCCGTGGCACAGTCACCGGCCCAGAAGAGGCTCCAAAGGCCGCTCACGTTGGCGAGTATCGAATACTGCGTTCCCGCCGTGATAGGGGCGGGCGACGGGAGGGTGAAGTAGACCCAGCCGGGCTCCCCCGGGAAGGTCGTGGAGGTCGGATTCATCAGGTAGCCCGGCGCGGGCACGCCGCCCGACGCTCCGGCTACGCCGACGCGCGCGTACAGCTCCGGCGTTGGGTCGACGGCCGGCTGCAGGTTGATGGTGGCCTGAACCGCGCCCACGTAGATGGCGATGGCGTCGAGAGTACCCGTCTGGCCGGCAGTGAAGGTCTGCGCCAGCGTGTACGAGGTGCCGAAGCTGTCGGTCTGGTCGGTGACTATCGTCTGCTGCTGATCCAATGTGCCGGGTGGCTGTGGGATGGCGAAAGCGCTGCCGGCGCCGATCGACAGGACGGCGGCCAGCGCGGCCCCCAATGCCAGGAATCGCTTCACTCTTCTCCTCCTCGGGCAAAACGCCCCGCGAACGGACTAAGTGAACGTTCCGCGGGCACCCTTAGGCGCGACGGTGAGTGGCCCGAACGCACGGCGTCAATCTGGACGCCACCTGACTCAGCTGGTGATGCGGGCGCACCATCAGGCGCATCGCGTGGGTCGTCCAGCCGACAGGCTGAAGGGCCGCGGGGGTTCAAACCGAGGGCGTCAACCCGGCGGACTCGAGGACCTCGGCGATTCTTGCGGGATCGATCGCGCCGGCGCGCAGCACCGTCGGACGCTCGCCGGAACAGTCGACTACCGTCGAGGCAACTCCGCCGGGAGCGGGGCCGCCGTCAAGGACCAGGCCCACGCGCTCGCCGAGCTGGGCCATCACCCCGGTCGCATCGCCGGCCGCAGGTTGCCCGGACAAGTTGGCCGAAGTGACAGGAAGCGGCCCGAGTTCACGAGCCAGCGCGCGCGGGCACTCATGGTCCGCGATCCGCACGCCGATTGTGGCAGAGCCGCCGGTGAGCACCGCGGGTAGCCGGGCGCCTCGCACTTGGGCCAGAACCAGCGTCAGCCCGCCCGGCCAGAACCGATCGGCCAGGGCGCGCGCGGCCGGTGTCAGGACTCCGACGGTTGCCGCCTGCTCGATATCCGCAACCAGCAGAACGATGGCTTTGTCCAGCGGCCGGTCCTTGGCCGCGAAGAGACGCGGCAGTCCATCCGTCGCGTCCAGGGCCGCTCCCACACCGTAAACCGTGTCCGTGGGCAGGGCCACGATCCCGCCGGCCCTCAGCTCGGCGACTGCCGCGGCGCGCCCCGCGGCATCATCGGGGAGCAGCCGCGCCGTCACCGCCGCTCGGCCGCCACGCCGGCACGTGGCCCCGTGGCCGGCGCGACCGCACCCGCACCACTCCAACCCTCCAGCGCGACCCGCTCGATCATCTGGGCTGCACCTTCCTCCCCCACCGGCGGAGCAACGTACCGCGCGGCCGCCTGGACTGCTACGGGCGCGCTCGGCATGGCCACACCGTGGCCGACCTCGCTAATCATCTCCAGATCGTTGTATTGGTCGCCGATCGCCAGGCACTGGGAGAGCGGCACACGGAAGTGCCGGGCCAGCCAGCGCACGCCGAGGCCCTTGGAGACGCCCGGCGCCAGAAACTCCAGAAAGCGCGGATGGCTGAGAGTCACTTCTGCCCGGCCGGCAAATCGCGCACGGCCCTCTTCCAGCACATCCAGGGAGTGGTTGCCGTCACCGATGGCCACGACCTTGGTGACGAGCCCTCCGGCCCGCACGGCAACATCCGGAATGATGCGCAGCCGATCGCCCACGAAGAGCCGGTACTCGTCCAGCCTCTCCTCGTTGGAGCCGACGATCATCCATTCCAGGTAGTTGAAGTGGGGAGTCAGATCGCGCCCCTGGCACCAGCGGACCACTTCCTGAGTGATCTCGGGTCGGAGCGGCCGGTGAAAGAGGAGCCGGCCGGGCCGAGTGGAACCCGGCGCCGGCATCATCCGAACCATGGCACCCTGCTGGGCCACGACCGGCCCGGTGAGGCCGAGCGTCTCCGCGAACGGTACGGCGCTCGTTGCCATCCGCCCCGTGACGAGGCAGACGTGTATGCCCCGGCGCTTCGCCTCGGAAACGGCGGCAATCGTTCGTTGCCCAACTACGAGATCCTCCCCCACGAGAGTCCCGTCGATGTCCAGCGCAATCAGGAGAATAGGCAGGCGCGGCTCCGCCATCAATGTCGTTCCACGTGGGCAAGTCTAGGCTTCCCCGACAGATCGGCCTGGATCCGGCACTCCCATGCGCCCGGAAGCGCGGCAACAATGGCTTCCACCGCCGACCCCTGGTCGTAGCCGATCTCCAAGAGCGCCGAGCCGCCGGGCACCAACGCCTCCGGCAATGCAGCGACAAGCCGCCGCACGACCTCGAGTCCATCGGGCCCGCCGTCCAGCGCCAGACGCGGTTCGAACGAGGCAGCGATGGGAAGCCCGTCGATGTCGCCGGCGGGAATGTAGGGCAGGTTCGCGAGGATCAGGTCGAACGCGGGCGCGCCGGCCGGCAGCAAATCCGCCTGGGCGAAAGTCATTGCGTCGGCGACCGCATGGCCGACGGCGTTCTCCCGAGCCAGCTCGAGCGCACCCTCCGAGTAGTCGACCGCCAGGATCTCCACCTCCGGGAGCATTCGCCGCTTCTGCAGCAGCGTCGCCAGCGCGACCGCGATGGCGCCGGAACCAGTGCCCACATCGACGACCCGCAGGTTGGGCGTGCCGGGGGGCCGCGGCGCGGAGGTGAGCCGCCACGCAACATCGCGCCCCGCCTCCGAGACGAGCATCTCCGTCTCCGGCCGCGGGATCAGGACGCGCGAGTCCACGGCGAAGGCCAGGCCGTGAAATTCCTTGAAGCCACGAATGTAGGCGATCGGCTCGCCGGCCTCACGCCGCGCTACTCCAGCCTCGAAGGCCGCGGCCGCATCCTCCCCTACCGGCGCTTCCGGATGCGCGATCAGCGCCGTCCGCTCGGCCCCTATGGCCCAACCGAGCAGCAGTTCCGTATCCAGCCTCGGACTCTCGGACCCTGCGGTTCGCAGCCGGTCCGTGCCCGCAGTCAGGAGTTCGCCGATCGTCGCCATCTGGACCCGCTCTACGAACCCTTTACTCGTCCGCGGTGTCGCCCAACGACGACAGCAGTTGAGCCTGGTATGCGTTGGCCAGGGCATCGACCAGCTTGTCGATGTCGCCGTCCATGACGTTGGGCAGGTTGTGGAGATCCATGCCGATGCGATGGTCCGTGAGCCGGTCCTGGGGGAAGTTGTAGGTCCGGACCTTCTCGGATCGCTCCCCCGCGCCGACCATGCTGCGCCGGGCTACCGACTCGGCCGCGGCCGCCTTGGCACGTTCGAGATCCAGCAGTCGGCTGCGCAGGATGACCAGAGCCTTGGCCTTGTTCTTGATCTGGCTCTTCTCGTCCTGAATTGCGACCACCAGACCGGAGGGTAGATGCGTGATCCGGACGGCCGAATCCGTTGTGTTGACCGACTGGCCGCCGTGCCCGGTGGACCGGTAGACGTCGACTCGAATGTCCTTCTCGTCGATCTCGACTTCGATCTCTTCCGCCTGCGGCATCACGATGACGGTGGCGGTGGAGGTATGGATCCTGCCGCTGGACTCGGTCACGGGAATTCGCTGGACGCGATGGACGCCGGCCTCGAACTTGAAGCGGCTGTAGGCGCCCTTGGTGGAGACCTCGACGATCGCCTCGCTGATACCGCCGATCCCGGTCTCGCCGATGTTGATGACCTCGGCATTCATGCGGTGGCGCTCTGCGAAGCGCAGGTACATCCGCAGCAATTCGGCCGCGAAGAGCTTGGCTTCCTCGCCGCCCGCGCCTGCCCGGATTTCCAGGATGACGCTCTTCTCGTCGTTGGGATCCTTTGGCAGAAGAAGGACGCGGATCACGTCGACCAGTTCGTCTTCACGAGTCTGGAGGCGGCGAACCTCTTCCTGAGCCATGTCGTGCATTTCTTCGTCGCCCGAGTCGCGCATCTCGACGGCTTCGGCCAGTTCCTTACGGGTGGCCAGCAGTTCGCGCCAGGCGCTGACGACGGGCTCGATCTGCGAGAGTTCCTTGCCGATGCGCTTGAGAGCGGCCGCGTCGTTGCCGACTTCCGGCAGCGCCAACTCATCATTCAGGGCATCGAACTGGACGGCGATCTCAGTTATCTTCGCATCCAGCCTGTCGTCACTCACGAGCCGGCTCCCTCGGCGGCCTCAGTAGCATTTGGAGCCGAATCCATAGGCCGGCAGGCGAATACGGTGCTGCCGGCAGGCCATTCGGCGGCGTCGGCCGTTAGGGCCTGCTCCAGCGAAACGATTGCGACTTCGAGCATGTCGTCGGTGGGTTGCTTGGTCGTGATTGCCTGGACCCAGATGCCGGGCGACCAGAGCCAGCGGACCAGTCGCCGGTTGCGATGGCGAGCGCCCAGCTGAAGTAGTTCGTAGCTGATGGCCGCGATCACCGGAATGAGAATCACGCGCGAAGCGATCAAAAGAAGCGGCGGAAGCTTGCCGACCACAGCGAAGGCCAGGATCGAGACGATCAGGACCACGACCAGGAATTCCGTGCCACAGCGCGGATGGGCCGTGGGGTACTTGCGGGCGGCTTCAACGGTAAGTGGGTCGCCGCTCTCCAGCGTATGAATGCTCATATGCTCGGCGCCGTGGTACATGAACGTCCGGCGCACTTCGCCGGCGCGGCCCACGATCAGCAGATAGCCGATGAAGATAACGACGCGGATAAGGCCTTCAGACAGCTGAAGCCCAAAGCCCTGGTCCACTCGGCCGACCGTAGCCTGCGCTATGAGCAATGGGATCAGGAAGAAGATGCCGATGCCGAGCAAGAGGCTGAAGAGCAGCATCCCACCGACGGCAACGTTGTAGCCCTTACCGAGGCCCTGGGATACGGGAACCGATTCACCGGCCGGCGCGGCTGAGGCAGCATCAGGATCTGTATAGACAGTTGCCGAAGTCTCGGGCCGGTCATCACCAGCTGCCCCGGCGGCGCACAAGGCAGGGCCACTGAAGGCAAGGGCGAGTGTCTGGAGGGCACCGCCCAGCGCAGAGGTAGCCGCGGTGGAGCCCGTCTTGGGGTTATCCCCATCCCCGTCCTCAAGGGCGAGGGCCTGGAGAGTGGCGGATCGGACGAGCCAGCGCGTGCCTGTGACAAGCGTGTCGTATAGAACGACGAGGCCACGTAGGAACGGCATCTTCAACGCGCGCCGGGCTCGGAGCCCCAGGTCAAGGCGTTCGGTTGCCCAAACGATGGATCCATCGGGATGCCGAAGAGCCACGGCGAGAGCGTTGCGGCCGCGCATCAGAACGCCCTCAACGAGCGCCTGACCGCCGTACTTGTATGTTGCCATAGCCGGATTCTAGCCTCTGAGGGAGGTGGAGCCGCACTGGTCGCCGTATCCGCGGCGGAGAGCGGCGTCGGCCGGCAGCAAAAGGAACCCGCCCGATCGCCCGGGTGGGCGAGAGACTATGCCCTCTGAGTGCGCTCGAGGCGGCGCTGGAAGCGCTCGACCTGACCGGCGGTGTCCAGGATCATCTGCTTGCCCGTGAAGAACGGGTGGCAGCTATTGCACACATCCACGCGCAACTCATTTCGCGTCGAGCCGATCTCAAACTCGGTCTTGCACGAGGCGCAGTGAACAGTGGCCTGGAAATACTTGGGGTGAACGTTCGGCTTCATTTGAACTCCCAGGCGCCTTCCGCGCGGTCCCCCGCCGGTGGTCGTCCGTGGCGCGGGCGGCGTATCTGACGCCGGACCGCTTTCCTATTGGCTCGGGGCTATTCGCCCGCCAGAGCCTCAATGCGGATCTGCTTCTTCTGGCGGGTGACGTGCTCGTAATGCACGGTGCCGTCGATCTTGGCAAAGACGCTGTAGTCGTGAGCGAGACCGGCGTTTGGTCCGGCCTTGAACGTCATGCCGCGCTGTCGAACGATGATCGAGCCGGCGGTAACGAACTGGCCGTCGCCGGCCTTGCAGCCGAGCCGCTGGCCAACGCTATCGCGACCGTTCTTGGAGCTCGATCCTGCCTTCTTGTGGGCCATCGATTATTCGTCCTTCTTGGTCTTGGCGGCCTTCGGGGCGGCCTTCGGGGCGGCCTCGGCAGCAGGTTCATCCGTCTTGGCGGCCTTCGCCTTGGGAGCGGCCTTCGCCTTGGGAGCGGCCTTCGCGGCCTTAGCCGGAGCTTCGGCGGCCGCCTCCACCTTGGCAGCAGCCTTGGCCGGAGCCTTGGTTGCCTTGGCCTTGGGGGCGGCTTCTTCCTCGGCGGCCTTGCGGGCCTTCAGCTTCTCAGCGAGAGCCGCATCCTCAGCGGCCTGTCGAGCGGCGGCCTTGGTGACCTTGATCTTCTCGGCTGCGGCGGCGTCCGCGGCGACCTTGGCGTCGGCGGCTGCGCTCTTGTCACCGAGGCGAACGTCCGTGATCTTGAGGACGGTCAGTTCCTGGCGGTGCCCCTTCTTGACGCGGCTACGGGCCTTGGGCCGGTATTTGAACGAGATGGTCTTCTCGCCGCGGGTGAAGCGCACAACGGTGGCGGTGACGCCGGCGTTCTCTGCAATGGGCTGGCCGACGGCCCGCTGGTCGCCATCCACGACCAGCAGTACGCGGTCGAGGTTGATCTCCTGGCCAGGCTCGGCATCGAGCAGCTCGACCTCAAGCTCGGTTCCGAGCTCGACTGTGTACTGCTTGCCGCCTGTCTCGATGACTGCGTACATGGGTCCTCAGGAAGGGTTGCGGGGGCGGTGCGGCCCCTCAGGTGCATGACACGAATAAGCCCCCGGCAAGCCGAGGCGCGAGTTGGGAGTTTACGGCTGGAACCCTCCCTAGTCAAACCCCACTTCCAGACCGGCCGATGCGGATGCCGGGATTATCCCGCCCGACCGCCTGAAAGGGAGGTTCCAAGCTCCTCGGCCAACCATAGACGCTCTCTGGTAGGTCGAACGATTTCGATCGGTGGGCGCCCGGCCGATTCCGTGGCCGGCGAAGTCGGTCCGGTCGATTCGGAGTCCTCTCCATCGCCGATCGAGATGGTCGCCGACAAGCCCAGATCTTCGGCCAGGGCCGCGACGACCTCCTCGGCCCGACCACTGCCGCCACTCTGCGAGTGGCGGAGGCGCATCCATAGCCCGGCGACTTCAGCCGGGACCGCACCCGGAGGAACCGCATCCGGATCGGCAGCTCGAGCCCGCAACTCGAAGATGAGCGGCCTCAGGTCATACCGGATCGTCTTCGCTTCCTTGCGGCGCTCGCGAGTGAGCTCATCAGCGGCCAGCAGGCGAGCCACCGCGCCATCCAATCGGCTCTGTTCCACGTTCAACAGGGTCATCCGGTAGTCCGCGGCGGCCAGTTGAGGTGCAATTGCAGGAGCGTTGACCCACACGTCGTAGAGGTCCACAACCGTGTAACCCCGAGGAAGCCCGACCATCAGCCGTTCGCGCAAGTCGGGCGCAGTCAACTTCTCGGACAAGTACACGTCGGCCAGCTCGTGCTCGGCCAGGACGCCGAGTTGAAGAGGCGCCGCAAAGACCAACTTGGGTCGCGGGTTGAAGCCTTCACTTGTTGCGACCGGGATCTCGCCGCGCCTGAATGCACGCTCCCACGAGTGGACCGCGTCGAGATGCGAGAGATAGCGCGCATCCTCGCCGCGTGCGAACACGAGGCGCCAGCGCTGGCGAATCTCGCTCATTCCTTCGGCCCCGAGGCTATTCGTGCAAAGGACGTTTTCAAGCCGTGGTCTCGCCGCCGGCCGCGTCCACCAGCGACGCCAGGCCCTTCAGCCCCGCGTCCTTCGCCTGCATCTCGCTCCCAAGCAGATCGTATGGCCAGCCGCGCGATTCGCCGGCAGGGGCCTTCACGTTAGCACCCACGGCAGCGGTGACGACCCCGCCGAGACGGCGCGGGTCTCCCGGCGGGCCGACGTACTGCCAGCCGAGGCCGTCGTCGCCGATCTTCGTCAGCAATATTCGCGGCCCCTGCTCCCCCGTCTCGCAGGCAAAGCCGGTTGCCGCGGGAACACCGCAGTTGCCGCAAGGTCCCCAGTGGCAGTCGGCCGTGGCCATCGCCGCCTGCGCGCGCTTGCGGTCACGCAGCAAGAAGGCCGGCGAGACACCGGCTCCGAGATGAGACCAGGGCAGGGGCTCTTCGATTGGGATATCCCGCTGGGCATACCAGGCCGGCTCCAGACCTTCCTCGGCGAAGGCGACCAGCCAGCGCGAGTAGTCGAAATGCTCGTCCCAGGCATCGAGGCGAGCGCCCTTCTGCCAGGCCCGCAAGATGACGGGGCCCAGCCGACGATCGCCACGGCCGAGGGCGGCCTCCAAGATGGAACTCGTCGCATCGTGCCAGGACATGGTCAGGCCCTTGGCGTGCATCGCATTTCGCAGCGCGGTCACCTTGGCGTCGATTTCCAGGGTGGTGTCCTGGCCGTCCCACTGGAACGGCGTCATCACCTTAGGCACAAAGGTGGAAATGTTGGCCTTGACCTGAGCGCGGCCGCCGTGACGCCGCTGGCCCATCGCCAATACGCGACGCGAGATTGCGGCGATCGCCAGAACATCTTCCATCGTCTCGCCGGGCAGACCGATCATGAAGTAGAGCTTGACCGAGCTCCAGCCTCGGTCAAAGGCGAGCTGCGCCGTGGTGGCGATCTCCTCGTCACTCACGCCCTTGTTGATCGTGTCCCGCAACCGTTGGCTGCCGGCCTCGGGGGCGAAGGTGAAGCCGCCGCGTTTGCCACCCGGCGCGATGGCGTCCACCAAATCCACGGTAAACGCATCGACGCGAGTGCTGGGCAGCGAGAGGACGGTGCCGGGTCGACGGCGATGCAACTCCGTGGCGACCTCGCGGACGTAGGTGTAGTCCGCCGTTGAGAGGCTGGTCAGGCCGATCTCCTCATAGCCCGTCGCCTTGAGAATTGCCTCGGCCGCGGCGATCGCAACGTCTGGGGCACGTTCACGGAGCGGCCGGGACTGCATGCCCGCCTGACAGAAGCGGCAGCCGCGTGTGCAGCCGCGCATGACCTCGATTTGGGCGCGATCGAAGACGATCGCCAGGTTTGGGACAAGCTGGCGGATACCGTGGACGGTGGTCTCGAAGTCCGACGCGATCCGGCCGGTGATCGTTTCCGGCGCCGCGTCCTCGAGCCGATCGAGGCCGTCGAAACGGCCGCCGGCCAGGTATCGCGGCCGATAGAAAGACGGAACATAGACGCCCGGGATAGCGGCCAGAGCGCGCAGCGCAGCTGCCCTGGTCACTCCCCGGTGCCACTCCCCTGCCGCGCCGGCGGCGCCGGCCTCAGCCGGGAGACGCAGATTCCAGCCGATCGACTCGAGGGTGTCGCTGATTTCCAGGACCACGTCCTCGCCCTCGCCCAGGACGACGGCGTCTAGGAAGTCCGCATACGGCTCCGGATTCAGGACGATCGAGCCGCCGGCGATCACCAGCGGGTCCGACTCCAACCTTTCGGCCGTCGTCAGCCCAACGCCGCCGAGATCCAGCATCGTCAGAACATTCGAACAGACAAGCTCAAAACCCAGGCTCAGGCCGATGACATCGAATTCCCGTAACGGCCGGCGTGTCTCAATGCTCCAGAGCGGCACGCCTGCGGACCGAAGGGCGGACTCGAAGTCGACGTCTGGCGCAAAGCATCGCTCGGCCAGTCGATCGCGCCGGTCGTTGAGGACCTCATAGAGGATCCGGAGGCCGAGGTTGCTCATCCCTATCTCATACAGATCGGGGTAGGCAAAGAGCCACTTCAACGCGGTCGCGGACCAGTCCTTCTGAACCGAGTTCCACTCGCCGCCGGCATAGCGGCCCGGCTTGCGAACTCGATTCAGGATTCGCTCCACCACGGCGATGGGCAGCGATTCAGGATTGTGGAACGAGGGAGTACCGCCAGCCGGGCGCATCAGGTGCGGCAACCCGGCCGGGCCGATCTCACCACGCCGGTCTCTCGCGTCTCAGATTCGCGCTCTGTAACGTGCCGAGGCCGGCCGCTAGGCTCACGAGTGATGCACCGCCGTACGAGATGAAGGGCAGAGGAATGCCCGTGACCGGAACCAGCCCAATCACCATGCCGACGTTCACCATGACCTGGAAGAAGATCATCGTGGCCATGCCGCAGCCGATAAACATCGCAAAAGAGTCAGTGGAGCGCCAGGCGCAAAGGAGCAGGCGCCATATGAGCAGCCCGAAGAGGGCAAGAACCACGATCGCGCCGATGAAGCCGAGCTCCTCCGCAAGAACCCCCCAGACGAAGTCCGTCGTCGAGACCGGCAGGGGGACGTCGCCGCCGGTCAGGCCCTTACCGGTCCATCCCCCCTGGTGAACGGCCGTCTGGGCCTGGATGATTTGATAGCCGGCGCCCTTTGGATCTGCCCCGGGATTAAACAGGGTGAGCAAACGCTGCTGCTGATAGTCGCGGAGGAGGTTGGACCAAACGAATGGGATCGCCGCCGCGACTGCCGTTATCAGAGTACCCATCCAGAAGAGACTCGCGCCGGACATGAACAGGAGGCCGCCGACGATCGCCACGAGGACGAGCGAGGTGCCGAGATCCGGCTGCATCATCACCAGGATCCAGGGCGGGATCATGATCACGAGGGTGCCGAAGATCGTCCAGGGCGACTTGATCTTGGGCTGACGATCGGCGAGGAAGGCTGCGAAGACCACGATCATGATGATCTTGGCCAGCTCGCTGAACTGGAACTGGAAGCTGCCGATGCTCACCCAGCGGGCGGCCGACCCGGCCTCGCCGGTGCCGCCACCGAATCGGAGGGTCACGACGAGCAGGACCAGGTTGATGACGTACATCGGCCAGGCGAACGAGCGTAGCCATTTGTAGTCGAAGATGGTCATCAAGCCCAGGACGACGGTGGCGATGACTCCCCACATGATCGTCTTCACAAACGACGAGTTGATGGTCAGGGCGGTGTTATGGGTCAACCCAACGCTGTTGCTGTAGGCCATCGCGAGACCGAACATGGTCAACAGGACGGCATAGGTAGTGAGCTGAAAGTCGTAGTTGCGCCAGGCCAACCAACCGGCCTTGGGCGCCCAGCCGCGCAGCTTCAGAGTCTGGCCGCGAAGAATGCTCATTGGTTCATCGTCAAATCAGTCCCGGTTCGGGCTGCCGTAGTAGTTGGTCGTTCGGTAAACCCAACTCGGAATGTAGCCCGGAGTGTGTGGGTTCAGGGCTAGCCTTTCCTCGCGTGCCGGGGTGCCCTTGATCAGGCCGTAGTGAAGCATCATGAAGTACTTGACGACTTCGGTAGCCACGTTGCCCCAGGTGTTGGCGCCGTAGATGAAGGCCACGACGGCAAGCTGGGAATCGGGTTGAGAGAAATCGCCGTTGTACGCGTCGCCGGGCGTGTAGCCCACGAACCACTCGTGGTAAGGGAGTCTGCCCTTCGCATCCGCGAGGCCGTACTCGGCGGTGCCGGTCTTTCCGGCGACCTTGATCTGCAGGTCCACCAGACCGAATGTATGCCGGCTCGTCACCACGTCACGGGTGGCGAGGCGCATCGTGCGAAGCGTATCCGCCGACGCGGGTAGATGGTTCAGGAGTTGTGGTTGGACCTCGGTCACTGCGCCAGTTTGTCCGTTGGTGATTGATTTCACTATCTGCGGCTGCCACACGTTGCCACCGTTGGCGAGAGCGCAGTAGGCATTCAGAAGCTGCATTGGCGTGGCTGCGTCATAACCCTGCCCGATACCGGCCTGCATCAGCTCGCCTTCGTACATCTGCTCGCCCTTGTTGGCCAGCTTCCAGGCGTTCGTCGGGACGATGCCCGTGGCCGTCTCGGGAAGATCGATCTGGGTTGGCTTGCCAAACCCGTACTGGTCGGCCCAATACGTCAGACGGGGCAACTTGACCTTCTGGGCCAGCTGGTAGAAGAAAGTGTCGCTCGAGTAGGCCACGGCCTGGCGGATATTGATGTCGCCCCAGCCCTTGAGGTCCCATTCGTTGTACCGATAGGCACCTACCTGAATGAACGGCTGTGAAAGAAGCGTGTCGGTGGTGTTGATCACGCCGTCCTGTAGTCCGGCCGTACCGGTTACCAGTTTGAACGTCGATCCGGGTGCGTACTGGGCGCCGATGGCCTTGTTGAGAAGCGGCTGGTCCGGATCGGAGAGCAGCTTCTGAAAGTCGGTCTCGCTGATTCCGTCGGCGAAGAGTTGGTCGTCATAGCTGGGAAGACTGACCATCGCAAGAATCTTCCCGTTCTGCGGGTTCTCCACGATGATCACGCCCTTTGTCACCTTGGCCGCTTTAACGCCCCAACTCAAGGCTTGTAGCGCCATCTGCTGCTGCGTCGTGTCGATGTTGAGCGTCAGAGAATCACCGGGGATCGTGGCCGCACCCGGAGTCACCAGGCCCGATATGGGATTCCCCTGCGAGTCCAGGGCGATTGACTGGCTTCCGGGAGTCCCCCGCAGAATCGTCTCGTAGTAGTTTTCCAGGCCCGCCTGGCCGACGACGTCGGCCGGCCCATAACCCAGGATGGCAAGTTGGTCGTACTGATCCTGAGTTATCCGGCCTTCATAGCCAAGGATTTGTGAGAACAGAGCCTTGGTGAGGTACTCACGCTTGGCTGTCTGGACGATGGCCACGCCCGGCAGGGCGTCTGAGTTCTCGCTGATGAACCGGGCCACCTGCGGGTCGATATCGTCCACGACACTGACCGGATCTGTGCGAGATCCTGTCGCGCGGTCGATCTTGGTTTCAATCAGCACCGGGTCAACGTTGAGAATGGAGCCCAGGCGCTGCGCGACAGCCTGCTCCTGGTCCAGCGGAAGCGCGCTCGGGGTAACAGTAACGACGTAATCCACGACGTTCTTGACCAGCGGCCTGCCTTGGGAGTCGAAGATGAGGCCACGGCTGGCGTCAAGCGGTTGCGTTTCGGTCGATGGCGTTGCGCCGGTGCCACCTGACTGCTGCTCCCACATCAGTTGTAGAAGAACCATCCGGGCGCCGAGAGAACTCACACCTATTGCCACCGCAAACGCAAATACGGCGAAGCGGTAGATGTTCTTGAGCTCAGGCCCGAGTCCGATCTGCGTGGCCGTCATTGGATTACCTCCACCAGAGAACGCGTCGCCTCTCCTCTGACCGCCGCTTGATACCAAGGATG
>DASVJA010000150.1:0-1715 GCA_036386115.1 Candidatus Limnocylindrales bacterium | reverse complement strand
GGGCCGGGCGTCGCCCCTGGAAGTACACCACGACGTACCCGGACGCCGACTCGAGGACGGGATCGAGGATCGTGCCTGCCGCCAGACCGTCCTTGAAGACCGCATCGGCGACGGCGGTCATCCCCAGACCGGAGTTGGTCTGGCCCGTGCTGGGATCGGCCTTGGTGGTCGCGTTGAACCAGTCGGCCGGAATCCAGGGCAGGTCGCCGGCCATGCTGGCGAAGTTGGGGTCGTCGTTTGTCTTGGTGTCCGTGGCAGTTGCGGCGAACTTGGACGGGTCGGCGCGCAACGTCGCCACGACAGCGTTGGCCCGGCTGAGAGCGTCCGTCCAGGCAGCGTCCTTGGTGTCCGTATCGGTAGATGCGTTGGTCGTCGCGTGACCGGGGGCGAAGATCATGATGCTGATCTTGACCTCGTCGCCGTCGCCGACCTGGCCGAAACCGGTGCGGATCTGGATCTCCCGGACGTCGCGCTGGACCGTTTGCCCGGAAACGTACTTGGCGTCGACCCAATCCTCGACCGCCTGGTTGATGGCTTCGTTGCGGGCGAACTCGCGGTATCCGTCGTCGCTCGACGCGGCCCCGACCGAGCTCTGCCAATCGTTGTCGACCCAGGAAGGCACGATCGACGTGACGGTCGCGAACCGGAACGCGCCGTTGACGCCCTTCATGATCGGGGTGATGTCGCCGGGCTTGGCCAGGGCGAAGATCGCATCGGCAATATCGGGGTCGATCGACATCGCATCCTTGGACGTGTTCCCCAGATCGCCGCCACCGCTGTTGCTGCTCTTGCTCTTGGTGTCTGCTTCCTTGGCGACGTCATCCCAGGCCTTGCCGCCCTGGATCTCCGCGAGATATGCCTTGGCGGCGGCTTCGGCGCGGTCGCTATCGGCCTGCGTCGGGGACGCTGCCGGCGGCAGAGCCTCGACGGGCACGCTGATGATCTTGACGTGCCGCATGTCGGGAATGGTGCTGTCCGTCTTGATCTGATCGGTGATCTGCTTGTCGCTCACGCTGATGTTGTTCTTCGCGGCGAACTGGCGGATCTCCGCCTCGTTGATCAACTCGGTCAGGGCATCTGTGTTTACCGTCGATTGGCTGGTCTGGATCGCGCTTTGCAGGGTGGCGTACTCATCCGTGGTGATCTTGCCCTGGTTGCGCATCTGCTGATCCTGGACCAGGCGCCGTTCGTAGCGCGCCAGATCGACCTTCGCCCGGGCTCGGACGGCGTCCTTGCTGATCGCCTCGCTGTTCACCGAAGCGATAGGCGCGCCGTGATCCCGGTAGTAGCCGGCCACGAATACGCCGCCCATCAGGGAAAGAGCGCACGCGATCGCCAGCGAGAAGGACACAGTGAGCCACACGGCTCGACGCGTGTCGCTGCGGTTGGTTCGGCGGCGAGTGGGCCGTTGGGCGGTTCTGGCGCGGAAGGTCATCGGGGCTGTCCTGGATGCGGGCGTGGTCCCGGCGGGGCACGCCGGCTAACGGAGCCGTATGCTACCGCATTCCGCCCAGGTATCGGGCCCGGAAGCACGCCGAGGCCGGTTGGGGCCGCCTTTCCGGGCCCGAAATCGGCGTCCGATTCAGGGCCGCGGCCCCTTCCTTTTCAGCTTTCTAGCCGCGCCGGGCGGCCGTCCTGTTCTGGAGTCGCTCCACCACGCGCCGATAGGCCTCGAACTGGCGGGTCCAGCTCAGCTCCTCGATCCGCACGCCGGT
>DASVJA010000149.1:0-6475 GCA_036386115.1 Candidatus Limnocylindrales bacterium | reverse complement strand
GGCTTCCGCCTCGACGGACCAGCCGTCCGTCCCCGGCTGCCGAAGGGCCGGCATCGCAGCGTGGATGGAGAAGTTGAGCCCCTCGCCAACAAAGAAGTCGAAGATCTCCGCGGCGTGCGAGGCCGATTGAGCCGTGAACGTGCAGATCGCCCCGGCTTCGATGCCGTGTGCTCGCGCCCGCCCGATACCGGCCATCGTCTTCGCGAAATAGCCCACCCCACGCTGGGCGTCGTTGATCGCCTCCGGCCCGTCCAGGCTCGTGCCCAGCGAGACGCCGAATTCTTGGAATAGCTCGCACAACTCGTCTGTGAGAAGCCACAAGTTGGTCTGGGCGGAGAAGCCGACCCGGCGCGGAGCCAGACCGTCTCGCAGGAGCGGCAACGCTTCGCGATACCAGGCAGCCCCGGGGATAAGGGGCTCGCCGCCGTGGAAGGTGATGTGGAGAGGGCCGGAGCCGGTGACCCCAGATCCAAGCCTGCGCTGCCACTCCACCACCGCCTCGAGCGTTTCGCGGCCCATGGTCTTGCCGCCCGCATGCGGCCCAAAGCAATAGGCACAGCTTGCCGGACAGGCCAGCGTCGGAACGAGCATCAGGTGCTGGGGCATTTGTCCTGCCGTTTCACGCGGGCTCGGTGGGAACCCGCTCCGGCAGTCTATCGGTGGTCGGCGGCCGCGACGACCCCCCGATTCGGGCCGGTCAGTCGCGCTCAAGTACCACCCGCCCTCGCTTTACGACGATCATCGCCGGCCGTGTGCCGAGCCAGTAGGGCAGCTGCTCGACCGACGGCACGTCCCAGACCACCAGGTCGGCCTGCTTGCCGGGCTCGATGGAACCGATCTCCGTGCCGAGACCAACCGAGTGGGCGGCATTGATCGTAACCGCGGCCAGCGCCTCAGCGGGCGTCAGGCCCATCTCGATGCAAGCGATCGACATCACCAGCGGCAGACCGACCGCGGGGCTTGTGCCCGGATTCAGGTCCGTGGCCAGGGCCACCGGGACGCCCGCTTCGATGAAGCGCCTCGCCGGGGCGAAATGGTGCTTGCCCAGGAACCAGCTCGTGGCCGGGAGCAGCGTCGCAACGACCGGGTGGCCCTCATCCGCGGCCCGAGCGAGCGCGGCGATGCCTGGGTCGGAAGGAGTCGCGAGATGATCCGCAGAGACGCAACGCATTTCGGCAGCCAGCTCGGCGCCGCCGGACGGGGCCAACTCGTCCGCGTGGATCCGGAACTCGAGGCCGTACTGTTCCGCGGCCGAGAGAATCAGCGCCGTCTGCTCCGGGCTGAAGACGCCCGCCTCGCAGAACACATCGCAGAAACGGGCAATTCCCTGCCCGGCGATGAGCGGCAGTTCATCCCGGACGAGGTGGGCGACGTAGGCCTCCGTCCCATTCGGCATCTCGCGATACTCGGCCGGAACGGCGTGCGCGCCCATGTAGGTGGGCACGAGCTGAACCGGGCCGTCGCGGTCCAGGCGACGGATGACGTCCAGGATTCTCATCTCGGTGGCCGGCTCCAGCCCGTAACCGGACTTGGCCTCGGCAGTCGTGGTACCGCAGGCGAGCATCTCATCGAGGCGCCGGCGCGCACCATGGAGCAACTCCGAGCTCGTGGCGGCGCGGGTCGCGGCCACGGTGGAGAGGATGCCGCCGCCGGCCGCCAGGACTTCCAGATAGCCTGCGCCGCGGGCGCGCATCTGCCATTCCCGCTCGCGCGTCCCCGCGAAGACGAGGTGGGTGTGGGCGTCGATCAAGCCCGGCGTGACCAGACCGCCGCCGGCATCGATGCGCTCGAAGTCGTCGAGAGAATGGCCGGCGGCCACTATCTGGCGGTGCACCTCGTCCGCCGGCCCTGCCGCAATTAGCCGATCGCCCCACGTCGCCGCGGTCAGAGTCCGGTCCGGCCCACCCTCGATCACTGCCACGTCACTCTGCGCCGAACCCCTGCGCAGGCCGCCGGCCAGCGTCGCGATGGCCCCGATCTTGTCGATCAGAAGGCCCGGGGGCGCGGCTTCTGGAGGGTTCACCCGCGACTGACCGCTTCGAGCCGCAGTTCCAACGCCTGTAGCGGCGAAAAGTCTCGCAGCTTCAGGAACTCGGCGGCGCCGGCCAGCCTTTCGGTCTGAGAGTGGCTCGGCGAGACCCCGGCGTGGTCGGCGACGTCCAGCAGCGCTCCAATCGGCGCCAGCCCGATCAGCTCGGACTCCAGCAGATGCACGCCGTCTTCGGCCGCCTCGGCCCGGACCGCTTCCCATATGAGCCAGAGGGGCGTCGTGTGGAAGTCCAAGAGGTTCATCGACACCTGGGCCCGATCAAGCTCGGCAATCCAGAAGCCCTTGGCCTGGACGCGCGGCAAGCCTCCGCTCGACTCGCGGATTCGGCGCGCGATGCGCTGAGCCAGCTCGACGTCTCGACTCTCGAGGTTGATGTTGTAGGCGATCAGGAAGGGCCTCGCCCCAACCGCCATCGCCCCGGCTCGAGGATGCAGAACCGAAGGACCGAAGTCCGGCGCCCGACCCGGCTCACCGATCTGCGTCTTGAGACCTTCGTATTGCCCGCGCCGGACATCGGCCAGCCGCTCGCGGGAGGGCGAGGTGGAAGCCTCGCCGTACAGATAAACCGGCAGCCCGAAGCGCTCGGCCATCTGGGCCCCGAATTTGCGCGCCAGCTCGATGCAGTCTGCCATGGAGGTACCGGCGAGCGGAATGAACGGCACGACATCGACGGCCCCGATGCGCGGGTGCTCACCGGAATGCTGGTCCATGTCTATCTCGGCGACCGCCACAGCCACCGCCCGCTCCAGAGCCTCCAGGATCGGGGCCGGCTCACCGGCGAGCGTGAAGACGCTGCGGTTGTGGCTGGCGTCGCTCGTCCGATCGAGCAGATGCGCGCCCGGAACCCGCTCGACGGCCGCGGCAATCTTGTCCACGACCTCAATCCGACGGCCCTCGCTGAAGTTTGGGACCGACTCGACGAGTTTCGTAACGCTACCTCCGACACTACACGACGCCTACCCCAGGCATATCGTGGCACAAGATGAATGCGACTGATCGCCTAATGCCGGATTAAGCCACCCCAGATACCATGCCGCGCGATGGAAGGATGGGCATGACAGGAATAGGCAGGCCGTCGCTATGGCGGCGCCGCGATTTCGTGAAGATCTGGTCCGCCGCAACAGTCTCGGCGATGGGCAGCCAGGTCACGCTCATCGCTGTGCCCTTCCTGGCCCTGACGATGCTGGACGCGAGCGTGTTCCAGGTCTCGCTGCTGACCACAGTCGAGATGCTGCCGTTCCTGCTCTTCACGTTGCCGGCGGGCGCCTGGCTGGATCGCGTGCGGCGCCGCCCCGTGCTCGTCGGTGCCGACATCGCCCGAGCAGTCGTGCTTCTTTCGATCCCGGTCGCGTTCGTAGCCGGCGGGCTCACCCTGTTCCAACTCTATATCGTTGCCTTCGTCACGGGGACACTGACCGCCTTCTTCGACATTGCGGACCAGTCCTATCTGCCGGCAATCCTGGAGCGGGACGACCTCGTGAACGGCAACGCCCACCTCCAGATCAGCTACTCGGTGGCTCAGATCGGCGGGCCGATCGCCGGCGGAAACCTCATTGCCATGATCGCCGCCCCTTGGGCAATCGCCGTGGACGCCCTCAGCTTCCTGATCTCCGGCGCCTTCATCAGTGCCATTCGGCGCCGCGAAGAGAAACCTGCGCGCCGGCTCGACCGCTCGGGCCGACCGACATCAATCGCTTCGGAAGTCGCCGAGGGTTTGAGATACGTGCTCGGGCACACTTATCTGAAATCGATTGCGGCCTGTACGGGGATAGGGAACCTCTTCGGGGCCGCCCTCTTTTCGATCTTCCCGGTGTTGATCTGGCATGAGTTGCAGCTGCCACCTGCCTTCTTCGGAAGCGTCATGGGCATCGCGAGCGTGGGCTTTCTCGTCGGTGCCGCACTCGCGCACAGACTACCCGGAAGCATCGGAATTGGGCGTACGATCATCTTCTCGGCGGCGCTGGCCTGCCCGGCCTATGTGCTGCTGACTCTCACTCCCAGCGATCTTAGCCTCGCAGCCGTGACTCTCTTTGTGGGCTGGTTTGTAGTCGGCATGTGCCAGGTCATCTACAACGTGGCCCAGATCTCGCTGCGGCAAGCCATCACACCTCCGGAGATGCAGAGCCGCATGAACGCAACGATGCGGTTCATCGTTTGGGGCACGATCCCGATCGGGTCGCTGATGGGTGGCGTGCTGGCCACGTTTGTACCGGTTCGAGTGGCTCTCATCCTTGCGGCACTGGCATCGTTCATTGCAATCGTGCCGCTCCTGGCCTCGCCGCTGGGAGGCCTCAGAGATATACCGGCTGAGGGCGACATTCATGCCGGGTAGGTCTGCCCCGCGGTCCGCTCCGGAGACTACGCATTGCACGAAAGAAGCCGAGCTTCCGTAACACGGGAGCTCGGCTTCAGATTTCTCGACCGGCGTCGACCGAAGTCGACAAAAGCTAGATGCGCGTGGCGGACTGTTACTGCTGCGGAGCCTGCGGCGGCTGCGGAGCCTGCGGCTGCTGCTGCGGCTGCGGCGCGTACTGCGTCGGTGGCTGCTGCATGGGCGGCTGCTGCATGGGCGGCTGCTGCGGCGGGTACTGACCCTGCCACGGCTGGCCCTGCCACGGCTGGCCCTGCATCATCTGCTGGACGGGTCGCGGTCGCTTGGACCAGACGGCATACCACTTGTAGCCTTCGACGCCCACAAGAACCGCGGCGACGACAAATGCCAGGAAGTACGCGGACATTCGCTCGGTGGCAATCGTATCGCCGCCGCTGTGCTTCATGATGAAGTTGGAGAAGAACGCGAGGAACGACCATCCCAGCACTGGAACGAAGAAGTACAGGTGCGGCCGAAGAAGAATAAAGGTCGCGATCACGGCGCTGATTGCGCAGGTAAACAGTTCGATGATCCAGGCAGCGCTGGCATCGGGAGCCTGCATCAGACTGAGAGCATGCTGGACGTCGAGCAAGGCCACGATGCCGAGCAGCGCCGCCAGGACGTATGCCGGTCTAAGAATATTGATCTTGCTGTCTTCAAACATACGAGCTACCTCTGCCGGTGGATGGACGCTCAGCGATGTTAGTCCCCGGCAGGTGCTAGTGCGCACCGAATCTGCGCTAAGGCCCAGGCGCAGTCGGGTCGCTTGCCGGCCTTTGACAATATCGCCCGTCGTGAGTCGAGTGTCTGAGGTGGGTGTCTAGGATCGAGGGCGAGATGGTCTTGCCGGGTAGGGGCCGGCGGCGGGTCGTCGTGAATCAGGCGGTTACTTCATCTCGGCCATGATGTCGGCGCAGGTCCTGACGCTGCGTCCAATGCTCTGCCGCTCCAACTCGTGGATCAGGACGTAGCATCCGAGCGACTCAACCCTGGTGAGCAGCCCTATGCCGACACTTCAACCTGCCCGAGCGCGTCCTCTGAGGTCGGGGCATATGCCAGACTATCTCGACTGGGGGCTGGGAAGGGGAACTGGGAGTGGTCAAGGCGTACTTGGCGCGTCCACGCGCCTGGGTCGAAGGCAGGATCGGATGGGCATCGGCCACGCGGCCGGGACGCAAATGGGCCGGATTCACACCACGGTCTCAGGAAGTAGCCGCGGGGGGAGCGATCTGGGTGGTCTTGATTGTCGTCGTCGTGGTCGCCCTCGTCTTCGGCCCGCTGTCGGGGTCGGGAGGAGGTCGCGCTCCTGAGTCTGCCAGCCCGCAGATCGTAGCCGCGACGGCGTCGTTGACCGCCTCGTGGGCTGCGACCTCGTTCTCCACGACTTCGACTTCCTCCTCGCCGAGCCTCGACATGACATCACCACGGAGCCCTGCCGTCCTGGCCTCGGTTGGCTGCGGTGCGGGTCCCACGGCCACGGCGAACGGGCGCCTCTACGTAGCCTGCGCCGACGGCAAAGTGGTAGCCATTAGCCTTGCCACCGACACCGTGGTCAAGACCTACCCCATTCAACGGCCCTGGTCGCCGCAGCCCACCTGTGCGCCGGAAGCCGGCGTCTGCGTGGGGGCACCGCCCCCGTCTGTAGATTCGGTGGTCGTAGAGGGAGCCTTGTGGGTCCAATGGAGTGACTCGGACCTCCAGCGTTTCGACTTGAACTCGGGGAAGCTGACCGGCGACGCCAGCGACGTCAACCTCGTGGGAGTCGACTCAGGCTCGGTCTGGGTCCAGAACTCTCCAACGGGCGTTGTGGCTGTATCCGCGGACGGGCCCATTCCCCAAGCACTGTCGAGCATGGACAGTACGTGGGCCACCACGACGATCGCTTGCGGCTCGATGTGGCAGATCCAGGATAGCTACCTGAACCCCGTTGACACAGTCGCCCGCATAGATCCGCATACCGGCGCGACGCTGTGGGAGGCGCCGATCCCAGGGTCAAGCTATCACCCGCTCAGCGTCATCGATGTCGGCTCAACATGCTGGGCGGCGTATTCGGA
>DASVJA010000148.1:0-15828 GCA_036386115.1 Candidatus Limnocylindrales bacterium | reverse complement strand
CGGACCGGCATCCCAGACCGAAGCGCCGGCAACCAGCTGCTCGCGTCCGGTGGCGACGTCGACAACGTGGATCTGATAGGTCAACAGATCCGGCAGGCGCTGTGAGCCGACCGCAATCTGGAGGCCGTCCGGCGACCAGACGAACTCGTCGATATCGATGCCCGTCTGGGTGACCGGAACCGGCTCCGCCGACCGGGGCCGCGTGGATGGCCTGCCACGGCGCGGCACCGGTGCATCGACTATCCAGACCTGATCCCAACCTCGACGGCGCGAGATGAACCCGATCCGGTGGCCGTCCGCGCACCAGCGTGGGGAGCGGTTGCCGGCGGGGTGCTGAGCCACCAGCCCCTGATGCGAGCCCTCGACGTCCACCATCCAGATGGCTTCCTCGCGGACGAAGGCGATGCGCCGGCCATCGGCCGACCACTGGGGATCCGAGACGGGCTTCTCGCTGGCGGTCAGCTGCTCGGGATAGCCGCCTCGGAGCGACATCAGGAAGATCTGCCTGGCCCCGGCGGCCTCCGCGGTGAAGGCAACCCTTCGGCCATCTGGAGAGAGTCGGAACTCGCGCGGCGATTCGATTGCGGCCGCCTGCTCGATCGTGAGGCCGTCTCGTGATGGCCGGCGAGGGCGACCGTTCTCCACTACGCCCCGGACCGGGTCCGAAATAGCCCGAACCGGCCCGGCCCGGCCGGCGCCTCCCGGAGGCTCCTCCGCGCCGAACGCTTCGGGCGGCTCGCCGCGATGGGTCACTGCCCGCCCCACTTCAAGCCGACGAACCTATCCTCCTTTGCGCCGGGTTCCGGAGTCGGGTCGACTCGGACAAACGTTTCGCGGCCGAACATAGCCTCCATCTCGGCTCGCGTCTCCGGATCGTCCCACTGGCGGCCGCGCATCTGACTGTCGTGGCAGGCGAGCGCCGCAGCCTTCCGTTCGAGGACCGCAGAGATGGAGATGACGGTGGTTATCTCTTCGTCCGGGCGGGCGAGTCTCATGAAAGCCTCGCCCTGGCGGATGTCGTCTTCCGACGGCGGCGTCGTGTCGCCGCTGCGGAGACGTTCTGCTTCCTGGGCCGCCCGCATGCCTCTCACCGCGGAGCGCGGCAGGGCCTGGTGATAGAGAGCTATCGGGCCGTCCGGTTCCGCGGCGGCCACTCGATAGGCGGCAGTGGCCGTCGCCGAACAGGCCGTGTGATCAGGATGCCCGTATATGCCGCCCGGATCGAAGGTGACGATGACGGCCGGATGAAGCCGCCGGATTACGGCCACCATCCGCTCAACGACCTCGGCCTCCGGAGCGCGGGAGAGCGAGCCTTCCGGCGCGCCCCAGCCTTCCATGCCGGAGTCGCGATAACCCAGGAAGATCGGTTCGGCAACGCCGAGCGCATCGCAGGCGCAGGTGAGCTCCTGGCGCCGCACTTCCGGGTCCAGGGCGTGATCAACGTCCATTTCGCCGGGTCGTCCACCCTGGTCGCCGTTGGTGGCGCACAGAACCCAAACGGGATTTCCGGCGGCGGCGGCAAGGGCCATGACACCGCCCGCGCCAAAGCTTTCGTCGTCTGGATGGGCAAAGATTGCGAGCAGACCGGTGGGCGTCACAATCGGGCCTCCTTCGCTGGTGCCGGGTAGGTTACCCGGCGGATCGACCTGTCGGGGCTTTGGAGTCCGCGCCGGCGGCGGCCTTTCCGTCGGGCGCCCCGGCGCTCGGGCCTTCGTTGAGCCCGAGGCCCTTCTCCAGATCCGCACCCAGTTCAACCGTTCGCCGATACGAAGCCCATACGGCTTCCGAAAGCACGGTCCGCAGGCGGCCCGATTCCATCGCATGGATGGCTGCGGCACTGGTTCCGCCTGGCGAAGTGACCATGTTGCGCAGGACGGCCGGATGCTCCGCCGTGGCCTTGGCAAAGGCGGTGCTGCCCTCGAGCGTCTCAATTACGAGGTCATGGGCAACGTGGCGCGGAAACCCAAGGTGCACGGCGGCGTCGATAAGCGCCTCCATGACCAGGAAGACGTACGCCGGCCCCGTGCCGCTGACCGCAGTGGCCATCTCAACGAAACGCTCGTCCTCGACCTGGAGGTCCGTACCGAGTGCACGCAGCAGAACTCGAGCCTGGTCGCACTGAAGTTCCGTCACTTCCGGCGTGGCGTACCAGACCGTCATGCCACGGCCGATCTGGGCCGGCGTGTTGGGCATGCTGCGCACGACCTGGCGGTGTTCCAGCAGATTGGTAAGAACGTTGCAGTTGGCGCCGGCAACGATCGAGACGATCAGTTGCTCCGGCCGGAGGTGGCCGCCCAACTCGTGGCCAACCTTCGTGAGGGTCTGAGGCTTGACCGATAGCAGCAACACGTCTGCGTCACGAGCTGCTTCCAGGTTAGAAGCAACCATCCGCACGCCGTACTGCTTCACGAGTTCTTCGCGCCGCTCGGCCCTCGGCTCGCTGCCGACAATCCGCTCGGGCTCGACGAGCTTGCCGCGAATCAGACCCGCGATGATCGACTCGGCCATGACGCCGGATCCGATTGTGGCGACCGTTCGGTTCGAAAGAGGGGACATGTGGGCGAGTATACGGTCGTAATGCCGGTCATGAGGTCCGGTTTTGCTCGGAATTGCGCCACACGGGCGAGTCGCACCGTAGATGGGCCGCCCAAACACACCCGTTAAAGACGAGGGCCGGTCGCTTAGGGAGAGAAGCGACCGGCCTATTCGTTTCTCGTCTGCCCGGGAGGAGGCGGAGAGGAGGAGGAAGGAACTGAAGCGAATATTGCGTTTCCCCTCTGAACTAATCCTGAAGACGTGGTGTATTTTTCATGGAGGCCGAGCGGAGGTTGCGAGTGTCCGATTACCCGGCGCCGGCTAGGGCCTACGCGCCGATCTCGATCCCGACATCGATGAAGCCGGCTTTCTCCAGGGCCGCCGACAGCTCGGCCCGACCGTAGAAGATCTTGCGAACGCGGAAGGTCGACACGTCGTGGAGACGACCTCCTACGATTCCTCGACCAGCGGCGTCCAGCTGTCCGGCGGCGACGTATCGACAAATCCTTCCGGGTCGAAGATCTCGGCCAGCATGCCGACGGCGTCCACAACGCGCGGGCCCGGCCGGTAGAAGTAGACGGGCTCCACGAAGAAGACGCGGCCCTTACGAGCGACTTCGAGGTCCAACCAGAACTCCGGACGCGCCGTCTTGCGCCAGAGCGCCTGAGCCTCCAGCAAGGTCATACCTGCGGGCGCGAGCAGCAGCATTTCCGGATCGATATCGCGGATCTCATCCCAACTCGTCGGAGCGGCGGGCTCGCCTTCTCGGCCGAGCACGTCCCAGCCGCCGGAGCGACGAACCTGCTCTGGAACCCATCGGCCGCTCGAGAGAAGCGGCTCCAGCCCTTCCAGTACCACGACCCGCTTGGGCCGGAGGCCCTGGTCCTGCCTGGCCAAAACGCCCTGCTCGATCTCCCCAATGTCCTCGCGGAGCGCCTCGACCAACTCTATTGCGTCATCTTCGGCCTCCGTCATGGCACCGATGGTCGTGACGGAGTGGAAGATGCCCTCCAGCGTGATCGGGCCCAGGGTCACGATCTGGGGAGTGACCTCCGCCCCAACCATGGCCGCCTCTATCTGGCGGGGGCCGGGCCCCATGCCGCCCTCACGCACGATGATCAAGTCCGGCGCGGCGGCCAGCAGCGCCTCTCGATCGAGCTCGCTGGGGCCAAGCTCGTCGTCCGGCGTCGAAGCCGGCGCAATTGCCGGAGGCCGCCCCCCGATCGGCCGCGTGACCACAGCCAAACCCTCGATCTCGACCGGGTAGTCGCAGCGGTGGCTGACGCCGACCAATTGGTCGCCCAACCCCAGCGCGCAGATGATTTCCGTCGCGGACGGCAGCATCGAAACGATCTTCATGAGCCAAGTCTAGCGGGCGTGGGTTTCGGGACCGGCGAGGCGCCGGAATCAGAAGCGCCCGGCCTTTCGGCCGGGCGCTTCCACGATTTCGCGAAGTATCAGGCGGGCTTGGCCGCGTCGACGAGGGCGCGGGCTGCGTCCTTGTCCGTGTACCAGAGGGCGTTGATCTCCGTGTAGCCGGACCACTCAGCGGGGACCGAGTCCGACGAGAAGATCGCGTTGACCGGGCACTCGGGTTCGCAAGCGCCGCAGTCGATGCATTCGTTCGGGTCGATGTAGAGGGTGCGGTCTGCCCCGTCGTCGAAATGAATGCAATCGACCGGACAAACAGACACACAGGCCTGGTCCTTGGTATCGACGCAGGGCTCAGCGATCACATAGGCCATCGGGCTTCTCCTGGAGTCTGGGGATTGTTCTCAGCCTGGAGGCCAGCGGCACTCCGAACGCTCGGGCGGAGAGTACCACGCAAGAGGCGATCGGCGGAACCGTCCTTGCCGCATCCGGGCAACTACATGCTCGGTTCGTAGTTCGGATCGAGATACTTCTCCGGATCCTCTTCGAAGTCGAGCTTGCAACCGCGGCCACAGAAGTAGTATGTCTCGCCCTCGTACTCGAAATGCAGGTCGGTGGAGGTATCCACTTCCATCCCGCAGACCGGGTCTTTCGCGTTAGCCATGTTGCTCCTTCGACCACCGGGCCGGTCACACTCATTCTGCGTCATAGCGAGACGCTGGGTCGAGTCTAAGCCTGAGGCGGCACTTATGCCCTGCGAAGTGCCGCAGGCCGGCACGGAACCTCGCCGAAATCCCACGCGCTACCCCATTGAGCAGCGTAGGATGCGCGACATGAACGCCGCCCTTGTCGAAAATGCCCGGGTGACGCTCGAGACCGAGCGCCAGAGGCTCCTCGTGGAGTTGTCCGAGGAAGTCGAGCACCCGCGTGTCTCCCACGGCGCCCAGACGGCGGCCGCTTCCGAAGTCTCGGAGAGCCAGCGAGGCCAGCAGCTGCGCGACCGCGAACAACTTCACCTCGTAGCGATCGAGGCAGCCCTGAGCCGAATCGAGGCCGGCGCCTTCGGCAACTGCCAGACGTGCGGCAAGCCCGTCGCCCCGGAACGCCTCGAGGCTCTGCCCTGGGCCACCGACTGCGTGGACTGCCACGCCAAGGCGCGGCGGTAAGGACACTGCGCCCGGGTTCGAACCCAAGCGGCGCCCAGCCTCAGCCCTTGTAGTTCGCGGCCTGCTTCCCGACCAGCCCGACCAGATTGCCGAGAGCGATCGCGATGTCGACGTTGTGCATCCCGTAGTGAGGACCGTTTATCTGTGGGATCACCGGACGTGTTTCGTTCTCGCCCTTGATCAGGTCGATCTGGAGCCAGGTCGCGCCGCCGGCCGACGTGCAGTGGCCTGAGTATTCCTGCGGAAACGTGACCCAAGGCGTTGCAATGCCGGTCTGCTGCCCGATGCCCTGGAAGCTCAACTCCTCGGTCAGGATGTGCGGCTCCAGGACGCCCGATCCACCGCCAAGATCGGCCGGGTTCGTGCACAGGATCTGGAGGTCGCCCGACGAGTCGCGGTCGATGAACGGGTTGACTCGCTGGTCGACTCGCCCGAAATAGGCGTCGCTCGAGGGTGCTCTGTTGAAGCTCGAGTACGCGACGATGCAGCCGACCTGGCCTTCGGAAGTACAGCCGGGAATTTGCCCGAAGTCGGCACCCACAACCTTGCCTGTCGGCACGGCCACGTTGCCGCCGACGGCGATGGCGGACACCAGCAGCCGCCGCATGGTCGCGTTGTCGTCGAACTCGCGCTTGAGCAGTGCCTCAACCATCCAGGCGCCCTGCGAATGGCCGATGAAGACGATGCCGCGGCCCTGGTTGTACTTGGCGAGGTATTCATCGAAGGCGGCCTTGATCGAGGCGTAGGCGATCTCGCCGTTGGCCTTGGTGATGCTGCCGTAATTGCCCACGGCCATGCTGGTCAGCGAACGGTACATCGGGGCATAGACGTCGCAAACCGGGGAGAACGGCGAGGCCTGCGCTCTGGCGGCCAGCGTCTCCTTGGCCTCTATCTGCAGGTCGGAGTTCACCGTCTGCTGCTGGCTGACGGTCGGATAGATGTAGAAGCAGTCGATCGCGGGCCGAGTTGCCGGTGCCGGCGCCGGCGTCTGGGCTGACGTCGAACCGTCCTCCCCGACGGCCGTCGCAGTCAGATCCTTCTGGCAGGGATTGTCTGCGAGCCCGGGACGGCAGAGCCAGACCACAGGTGCAGTGGCAGTTCCGGTTTGCGTCGGCGCGCTTCCGGCCGAGCAGGAAGCGGTCGAGGCGGCGATAGCCGCTACGACGATGGCACCGATGAAACGGCTGCGTCCGCCGGTCGATCGCCCGAGAGCCAGCACGTAAGACTCCTCATTCGGAGTTCGCTCAACGGCCCAACGTTAGCACCGCAATCGGCGGCGAGGCGGGTTCTCCCATGCCGCCAATCGAGTCTTGGGTACCACATCACCCAAAGATCGTCGTGGCTATGAGGCCCAATACCGCCAGGCTCATCAGGACTGCCGTTACCCACCCGATGACATTCAAGAGACGACCATTGGTTCGCTCGCCCAACACTTTGCGATCGTTTGAGACGACCATAAGGAGCACGATGAGCGGCGCAGCCACGACTCCGTTGAGCACCGCGCTAATGACCAGGGCGGTGATCGGGTTGATCCCCAAGAAGTTGATCGCCATCCCGACCAGCGTCGCGGCGACGATGACCAGGTAGAACTGCGGCGCCCTTGCGGGCTTGCTGTCGAGTCCTGATCGCCAGCCGAAGGCCTCGGCTACCCCGTAGGCCGCCGATCCGGTGAGCACGGGCACGGCCAGTATTCCGGCTCCAATAAGCCCAACCGCGAGCAGCAGGGCAGAGGCGTCACCGGCCAGTGGACGCAACGCCTGGGCGGCGTCGGTTGCCGAGGCAACATCATGCTTGCCCGCGGCGAAGAGAGTGGCGCCGGTCGTGAGGATGATGAAATAGGCCACGATCTCTGAGAAGACCATGCCCGCCATCGTGTCCCACAGGGCGTATTTGAGTTCGAATCGCGACGCGCCCTGTCGCTGACTAAGGCGTCGCCGGCCGATGCTGATCTGCTCCTCGACTTCCTGACTGGCCTGCCAGAAGAAGAGATAGGGCGATATGGTCGTGCCGAGGAGCGCGACGAGGATGCCGATGTAGGCGGGGTCGAGCGACAGGGTCGGGGTGAGCGTGCCGGCCAGAACCTTCAAGCCGTCTGGGTGCGCGAACAGAGCAGCCCCGACATATGCGAGCAGGGCCAGGGCCAACCATTTGAAGACCTTGTCAATGAGTCGATAGCCGCCAAAGACCTGGACAGTGATTATCCCCAGGCTCACTGGCACGATGAACCATACGGCCGAGATCGGCACGAGCAGGTTGATCGCAGCAGCAATTGCCCCGATATCAGCGCCCGCATTCAGAGTATTGGCCACCACCAGGAGGATCACCGCCGGATAGAGGGCCGGGCGGTAGTGCTCTCGAAGCACGCCCGCGAGGCCCTTGCCGGTGACGAGACCAATCTTGGCGCAGATGAACTGGATTGCCGTCTGCATGGGCAGCATGGCGATGGTGGTCCAGAGCGTCGCGAAGCCGTACTGCGCACCGGCTTGGGCATAGGTCCCGATGCCCGACGGATCGTCGTCCGATGCCCCGGTAATCAGGCCCGGCCCGAGCGCCTTGCCGAGACGCTTAAGGGCGTTTGGCTCCGCCCGCAACTCGGCCATCTTGGGGTCAGCGGGGCGAGACGGGTCCACTCTCGGCTCAACCGCACGGCTGTCCTTGGACTTGTCGGCCCTGCCCTCAGTCGCCATGGGAGCGCTGTAGTTGTGCCTGCCAGGCTTTCAGCTGGCGATGCACGGCCGGCGCCCCAACCAGAGGGTCACCAGTCGGCCGCAGCGTCTCCGGGCACATGATGAAAGGTTCGCCTTGCCAGCCGCCGAGGCCGCCGTGCGAACCGACGAGCTCCTCGAACCCGGTGACCTCATTGGAGGCACGGTCAACGGCGCCCAGCAGGATCAGATCGCCGACGTTGGGAAAGCTGTCGAGATGAAGCAGGTTTTCTGCGGCCTGCGGACCGTAGGCTTCCAGGCGCTCGTTGGCGCCGGGCTGACCAGCCGTCAGGTCGAGCCGACCATGCGGCCCCACAATCGTGGCGTGGCCTGATGCGGACCGGACCATCAGCGCCCCGATCCCCGGGTGTCGCGCCAGCCCGTCGATCAGGTGCGGATATCGTTTCTCGATATCCGCGTCGGTCAGCCGACCGGGCCCGGTCGTGAAGTAGACGTGGGCCAGGCTGCCGGACGAGGCCACCACCACGTCCGGGACCGCAGTCGGGCTGGACTTGGAGCCGCCATGGAGAGGCCTCAGTGCGCCTGGCACCAGACGTGACACCAACGATCCAAGCCCGGGGCCACGGCTCAACTCGGCGGCAATGCGTCGGCCGATGCCGGCTGACTCGATGGAGTCGGTGGTGCCCACGACACTCATTGAGCCCGGCAGCAGTTCGCCAATGACAGCCTCCAGCGGCCGGCCGTAGCGCTGGCTGAAGGTCGCCCCCAGGCACTGGCCGTGGTCGGAAAGCACAACCAGCATATATTCCCGGCTGGTATGCCGAGCGCCCTTTACCAGCGATCCAATGGCCCGATCGATGCCTGCCAGCGCGTCTATGGCTTCCGCTCGTTCAGGCCCGCAGTGGTGGGAAATCGCGTCGTAGCCTGTGTAGTCCACGTAGATCGTCGGCGTCCCGCGGAACATCTCCTCGATGACGAACGCCGTGGAGACTGTGCGCAGGGCAATGTTCGTCACGGCTCGCTCGACGGCGTAGTGCATGCCACGCGGCATGCGCGGCTCGACGGACCGGCCACGCTGGCGCTCAGCCTGGTACAACTCCTTGGCCATCTCGCCGCCCATGAGCACCAGCAGTCGCAGGTAGTTGACCGAAGTTGCCAGGAAGCCACGCAGGCGGCGCCCGTCGTCGGCCGGTCTGCCCTCTCCGATCGTGGCCATCGTCAGATAACTACGCGCCGCGTCGCCGGTCAGAAGATTGCCGATACTGGCGCCATCGTCTGCAAGCAGACCCGCGCCGTCGCTGACGCGACGCACGATTTCGGCGGCGTCGTCGGGGTGGTTGGCAACCACCAGCCGATTGCTCGACTTCTCGTACCAGCGAAAGCCGGCGATACCGTCGTTGCGGCCGTGGAGGATCCCCGCCTGACTTGCCGGTGTGGTGGGCGGCAGCATTGCGACCCACGGGTGAACTGTCGCGCCACCGTCGCGCACCAGCCCACTCAACACGGGCACCCGCCCGCCCCGCATCGCATGGCCCAAGACCGGCAGGCTCAAACCGTCGACCTGGACCACGAGCAGACCAGGAGTCGCCTCCGGCGGACGCCGGAAGTTGCGTGCCACCAACCGTCGAACGAGGGCGCCGTAATACGAATCGTCGTCGCTTACAGCAACGAGCTCGGCGAACAGCGTGTTGAGTATCGTAAGCAGCACCGCTCCCCAGACGGCGGGCGATGTGCCCTCTACCGACACGCCCGGGACCACTCGCCCGACGGCAATGATTGCCAGGACCTGGACCACCAGGCCGATCGTCTGAGCGATAAAGATCGGCCAGGCCACGAGCAGCCACTGGAGGACGATGTCGGAGGCGCTGTCGAGGGCCAATATCAACAGCCCGGCCAGCAAGAGGGCACCTGGGCCATCGATGCTGAGGCCCGGGAGCACGAACGTGGTAATCGCCAGTGCCACGCAAGCTCCCACGTACGACAGGATCGCGCGCCGCATGAGAGCCAGGCGGGCGGGACGCCACTCCCACATCAGTCGAGCCTGGAGCCGGTAGGACGCGACCAGGCCGCGGTTCGGCGGGGCAGACTTCTGTCCAACGCCGGGCGTCATCGAACGGCACCACGGCCCAGTTGCATCGATTCCCCGGGGTCCAAGATCCGCACTTCTACGCCCGGAGCACGCGCCGCCACGGCCTCACGGAAGGCCGGGCCCGGTCGATCGAATCGACGACTCGCCAGTCGTCGCAAACCGAGCGGGTAAAGCGTGCCCCAGTGGATTGGCATGGCGATGGACGGAGATATGCGCCCGGCGGCTTCGGCCGCTCGGCGAGGGTCCATATGACCGGCTCCGAGCCGCGGCCCCCAACCGCCGACCGGCAGGAGCGCCAGATCGACACGCCCCGCCAGGTCCGACATGGCCGGGAACAGCGCGGTGTCGCCGGCAAAATAGACGCTCGTCGATCCGGTGATCAGGACCCCCAGGGCACCGTCCGAAGTGGTAAACAACGAGCGGCGGTGACCGTGCTCGGCATGAATGGCCTCGAGGGTCAAGGCACCAACCTGGAGCCGACCGCCGGGCCGCAGCTCGTGAACGATCCCCGGTGCGGCCTTTGCGACGATACGGCCAAGACCGAACGGGACGATGAGCGCGGGCCGACCAGGCAAAGCCCGCAGCGACGCCATGTCCAGATGGTCCCAGTGCCCATGGCTGATGAACACCGCCGCGAGATCGGTGAGCTCTTCCGCGGGCGCGATAGGCCACTGGCGCCGAATGACACCGGCCATATGACCGAGCATCGGATCCGTCAGGACTCGCACTCGGTCAAGATCAATGAGGACCGTGGAGTGGCCGAGAAACGTCAGACGATCGCCCGCCATCGAATCCTCCCGCCGGTCAACCGTCCGATGATCCGAGCTCTAGCTCCGCGCACTCAACTTGGCGGCTGCCTCGCGCTCCAATACGGCAAGCCGTGTGTAGTAGTCTGGAAACTCAGCTAGATGGGCGAGCGCAATCTTCCCGGTGAGGTTCCAGTCGTTCCCGGTGACATCCGTCTTGGCGGTTCGGAGCCCATGCTCAAGCTCGACCTCCAGCCCCATACGAAACTGCTCGACATCGCAATTCAGGGTCTTGAAGTCGATCGAAAGTTCAGTCGCGACGGCTAGCGCCTCTTCGCGGGTGAATGATTTCTTGATAGTCATGTCAACTTCCCTGCGATGTCCTCTGAATCACGTGGCGCGTTTGTACGCCTGAATAAGTCATTGGACATCGAGCCTGGGCCGGAGCCAAGCGGATTACGAGGATGAGAACCCTGCCGTCCGCCTCGAATGGAGCCACGAACTTGCGCTCGCTGCGCAATCCGCGATTCAGCTGGGCACGACTCCCCGACGGCTGCGACCGGAGACTTCGCCAGGAATCACGAAACCCGGCCACATGGCCGGGTTCCAGTTATCGGCATTGGTTGCGGGGGACGGATTCGAACCGCCGACCTTCGGGTTATGAGCCCGACGAGCTGCCGCTGCTCCACCCCGCCCGCGAAGTGTAGAGACGCAGGGGTGATCGGTCAAACGTGACGATCGGATGGAGTTCCACCGACCCGCGCCCTCAACGCGCCCCGCCACACCTCAAGCGCAACAGGCCACCAGACGTCCAGGGACCGCTCGGAGCCATACCACTCCCCCATGGTGCCGGGACTGTGGGCGGCATCGTCCAATGTCACTTGCGTTGCACCGTCCAGGCGGGCGGCCACCGCCGGAACCAGGCCATCGCCCTCGGTCCCCGGCACGGCAGCGCGCCCGATGACCGACCGGTACAACAAGTGCGCGACACGCTGGCGTCCGGCGCCGGCCGGTTCACCGGTGATTGCTCGCGAAGCGACGGACACATATCCGATCTTCGGCGCGAAGAAGGCACCCGGCACCGCGGCTTCCGCCAGCGAGGCACCCACCTCGTTCATCCGGCTGCCGATCCCCTCACCGGCCGCGAGCCGATGCGGCGTGCCGAGAGTGGCGATGGCCCCAATTCGAGACGCCGCGCCAAAGCGCCTTCCGGCAACCGGCTCGGGCGCGGTCAGCAATCGGGCCGTGACGCCCCCGGCGGAATGGCCGACAACGAGCACCGGCGCACCGCCGGACACCTCGGCCGAAAGTCGGCCGGCCGCAAGCAACGCCCTGGCCGAGCGCGTGCAGATCGGCCCGATACCCCGCGCGCCGGCGAGCAGCCAGTCGGGGGTCCAGACGTTCGCTACCACCACACCGGCAGCCCCTCGCTCCCGCAAGCATCTCGCGAGCGAGCGATACATCGGCGGCCCGGTCATGAAGCCGCCGAGTATTAGAACGGTCGGCGGGATCGAGTCGAGCGCGTCGAGCTGGTCGAGCGGGCCAGCCCAGCTCGGCTGAAGCGGCCGAGAGACACCATCCCTCGTAGATCGGTCGTTTTCAGCCATCGGCGGCGTCCTCCAGGGCGCCATCGTACGCCGGGGAGCGGGAACTGCAGCATAGATTCAGGATTGGCCGGGCGAGGTGCGCCATGATGTGCGCTGCAGCGAAAATGATGGAGGCTTGAATGCGATCCGACGACGACACGACGCTGGGCGGTCCGGGGACAACACCCGACAACGCGGCGGCAAGCAGCGACTCCGCGAATTCCACCGACCCGGCGAGCCCCTCCGACGTGCCATGGACTCCGCCCACTCCGCCGACCTCGCCCTGGCAGCCCCAGCAACCGCCCGCCTGGACCCCTCCTGCCGGGCCCAGCCCGTGGCAGCCGCTGCCACCGGCGCAGCCGCCCGCTTCGCCGGGCTGGCAGCCCGCTTCCGCGCCGCAGCCTCCAACCGCATGGTCCCCGCAGCCGGTCTGGCCGCCGAGCCAGGCTCCCCAGGGATACGGCGGCGGCACGCCGCCCGTAGGAGACGTGACCCGGCGTCGACCCAACAGGCTCCCCCAGATCCTGCTCGTCGTCGCTGCATGTCTGCTGGCATTCTCCAGCGGCCTGATCACGGACCATCTAGCCTTCCCCGGCACAGCCGCCTGTGCACCTGCCGCCCAGGCCTCCGGCGCAGCCGCCTCGGCCCCGAGTTGCGTCGCCGGCACGCCCAATGCCTCCATCTCGGGCGCCAGCCTCTACAACGAAGCACTGGCAATTGTTAAGCAGAACTACGTCGGCAGAGCTGACATTACCGATGAGCAGCTGCTCCAGGGCTCGATCAAAGGCATGGTCGACGCTCTCGGCGACACCGGCCATTCGACCTATCTGACCGCTAAGGAGTATGCCGCCTGGCAGCAGTCGTTGGCGGCCAGCGTGGCCGGCATCGGCGTGATGATGTCCAACACGAACAGCGTCTTCACGATCGACAGAGTGCTCCCGGGGACGCCGGCGGAAGCAGCCGGCGTCAAGGCCGGCGATGTGATCGTGGCCGTCGACGGCGCATCGACCTCCACTATGACGTTCGACGAAATGGCCGGCAAGATTCGAGGAACCGCCGGCACGACGGTCACAATCACGGTCCGTCACAGCGGCGCCTCCACTCCGGTGACGATCACGATCACCAGAGAAGACATCGCCGTTCCGCTGGCGGACTGGGCCATGATCCCGGGCACTCACATTGCCGACATCGCTCTGGTCGAGTTCTCCCAGGGCGCCGCCGACCAGCTCCAGGCGGACATCACGGCGGCCACGAAGGCGGGCGCCACCTCGATCATTCTCGACTTGCGCGGTAATCCGGGCGGCTACGCCTCGGAAGCACAGGATGTCGCCAGCGAGTTCCTGTCCAGCGGTGTCGTCTACATCGAGCAGGACAACAAGGGCAACAACACGCAGATCAAGGTCAACGCGGACCGAATCCACAACACCTTGCCAATGGTGGTCCTCGTCGATCACAGCTCTGCCAGTTCGGCGGAGATCGTCGCGGGCGCCTTGCAGGACCAGGGCCGGGCCAAGATCGTCGGTGTGGCGACCTACGGCACCGGAACCGTCCTCCAGCAGTTCCCGCTGTCCGATGGCTCGGTGATCATCCTGGGCACATCCTGGTGGCTGACACCAAACGGCCACCGCATCTTCGGCGTCGGCATCCAGCCAGATGAGACCGTCCAGATGCCGGCCGGGGTCTTCGCGACGTACCCATCGGACCTTACTGCGCTCAGCAGCTCTCAATTCGCCGGATCCAGCGACGCGCAGCTTCTGGCCGCCGTGAAAGACCTCAGCAACTAGAGCAGCTCCAAAGAAAGAGCCCCTTCCCGCTCTCGCAGGAAGGGGCTCTTCAATATCCAGGTTGGTGAGCCGGGTGGGGCTCGAACCCACAACCAAAGGCTTAAAAGGCCCTTGCTCTACCATTGAGCTACCGGCCCGGTGCTCCTGCAGATCGTAACGGAGTATGCGCCGAGCGTTTCAGGACGGAGGCGAATACAGCCTCAGCCGGCACGTCCCGAGCAGTAGTTCGCCGGATCGCAAGCCCGTCTCAGACTCGATCGGGCGAGCCCGGCCTGTATCGTCCAGAAGGCAGACGAGGTTCGAGTCGTCAAGGCTGCTGACCAGCCAGCCCGGTCCGGCCCGCTTGATCAAGGCCTGACGATCGCTCACCGCCGCATCCGCCAGCACGATGTCCGCCCCCGGATCCCGGCCCACGACGAGGCTACGGCCCGGCTCCACCTCCAGGCGCATCTCCAGACCCATCGCCGCGGCCACCAGAGTCGCCGGGGCGAGCGGATTTGGGGGCGGCGAGCTCCGTCTTCGGAAGAACTTCACGCTGGACTCCGTATCTCCGCGCTCTGAATGGCTTGAGCTCCTGCCAGGTTACCGCGGAGCGGGCGTATAGATCTCGCACACTGCGGTAACCCGGGTTGCCGACGCATCGAGACCACCACCGGAGATCAGGACCCGGCCGTCGGCCAGGGTCTGAATTGCCGACCACATCGTCGCCACTTTGAGATCTCCCGTGGCCGTCCAGGAGCCAGTGGCGGGATCGAAGATCTCCGTGGTGACCGTGAGCTTGTAGGACTTGTCCGTGCCGCCGGCAGCAAGGACGCGGCCGTCGGCGAGGATCACCAGGCCGTACTCGGCCCGAGCGGTCTTCATGGAGCCGGTGGTGCTCCATCGATCGGAAGCGGGATCGTAGATCTCCGCGGTCTCGTGGCTGGGATCGCTGTTGCTCATGGCGTACCAGCCACCCGCGACGAGGACTCGACCGTCGTGCAAGAGCACGGACTCCTGGACATAGCGCGGCTCGGACATGGACGCCGCAGGCCGCCACGAATTTGTCCTGGGGCTGAACACCTCCGCCGAGGAGGTGACCTTTCCGGCGTCCAGGTGGTATGTAGTGGCTCCCCCAGTGACGAAAACGTCGCCGCTCGGCAGTAGCACCGCTGTATGCCGAACACGAGCGACGGACATCGGCGGAACGAGCGTCCACTGGCTCGTCTTAGGATTGAAGATCTCCGCGGAGGCGGTCGCAGTCCACGTCGGTCCGCCTTCGATGCCTCCGCCGGTGGCCAGAGCACGACCATCCGCCAGGAGCGTCAGCTCACCCTGCGTTCGCGGCAGATTGAGCCGGCCGGCCGCCACCCAGGTCCCAGAGTCGGGGATATACCGTTCGGCCGTATCCAGCGGCTGGCCGTCGCGAGACCCGCCGGCCACAAGCACGGAACCGTCGGCAAGGGTTACGGCGGTTGCATAGGCCCGGCGCTGGAGCATGTCGGTCACGCGACTCCAGCGGCCGGTCGCCGGGTCGAAGGTCGCCGCCGTGGCGACGGCATCGAAGCTGGACTGGGAAGCCGCTCCACCGATGACCATGATCCGGCCGTCGTGGAGCCGGACGCTGGCGCTCGCCCAGGCGGCCTGTGGCTGTGAGTCAACCTGCTTCCAGGCCCCTGTTCCAAAAACTAGGCTTGGACCTGGCGTGGTCGAGCCACCCGGGACAACGGCCGGCTGCGAGCCTACACCGGCTCCCGGCGAGGCGTCGGCGACCGCCGTTGGAGCGGGCAGAGCCGTCGAGGCAGCCGTGGCGACAGGTCCGGGATGGGATTGGTCCAGCCAAAGGTAGGCCGCCGGACCGGAGGCAAGAACGAGGAGAAGAGCCATAGCATCGATCGCGAGGATC
>DASVJA010000147.1:0-4230 GCA_036386115.1 Candidatus Limnocylindrales bacterium | reverse complement strand
CCGTGAGGAGGCGCCGGGGTCCGACGCCGATGAACGAGTACCGCCCGAGGCGCTCCCCTCCCTCGACGGACTCGAGCAGGAAGGCCGGGCCGCCGTCGTCGAAGCGCATGAATGCCCCGATCGGCGTCTCGAGATCGGCGTTGCGAGTCGCGCTGAGCAGGATCGTGTCCGCCGCGCCGGACAACTGCTTCACTTCGCGAAGACTGAGCGGATCCTTGAGTGCCATCTGCTGCCATTGCCTTTCTGTGTCGCCCCTCGGCCGCGACACGCGGCTGAGAATCAAAAACCTTTCGTCCAAGACGAAAGGTCCAAGTCCTGCGCAGGTTTCCCGGCCCGAGAATCACAAGACCTTTCGTCCAGGGACGAAAGGTCTGATCCTTCCGCGGTGCCACCCACATTCGGCAATGCCGCACTTTGGCCGACGGGGAGTCAATGCTTCGCATTGACTTTAAGTCATCGCTTTGCGATGACTCAGGCCGTGCGGCACGCTCCTGAATCGGTGCTGCCCTTTATCGCTGGCGCTCTGCGCCGGAGCCTACTGGCGAACCCAGGAAGTCCGCTTTTTGGTCCGGAGGCTCACGGGGCCATTCGTTCTCGTCACCGCACCAGCTTGCACCAACCGCTGGTTCTCTACGCCGGCGCCGGGAAGTACTCGTCCCGATCACAGCCCGTATTGGGAATGTGGCGGGAGTCTACGGGGAAGGGCGCGTTCGTGTCAAACGCGCCCCTCCGGGTTCCGCAGAACTCGCCGGCTACGGCTTGGGGTACACCCGCCAGACAGGTATCGGGGCGCCCAGCTTGCTCGGTGTCGAGATCACGATCAGGCCGTTCGGAACCACGAAGGCCCGGGCTCCACTGGTAGTTGCCGTCGGTCCGCTCGGGAGATCCGCAGTTGCACCCGAGAAGCCAAGCGAACCCCATGATGCACCGTCGTCCGAGACCCATATGGCAAGTCGGCCATTGTCACCATCTCCGATCGCGACCACGCGAGTGCCGTCGCTCGAGATGTTGAACGAGAGTAGCGTTGAGTCTATGAATGACTGCCAGGCCCTGCCGTCGCCGGATATCCACAGAACACCGGCCTTTGCGCCCTCCAAGGAACCGATCGCCACCATGCCCGCGGCACCGACATTGATTTGGTCGATGCTGGCGCCGACGCCTCCCGTGGAATTGACCGTGGCTTTGTGCCAGGCCCGGCCATCAGACCACCACGCTGCCGCGACTCCCGTCGCAGGCGCCTGAACTCCGCCGGAGACAGGCGCGGCCCCACCCGTCGAACCGCCGATGACGTATCCGCGGCCGGTCTCGGTGATCGACGAAAGATGCGCGTCCTGGAAGACGGCGGTGTCCAGCGTCTGCCTCACCCAGCTCAGGCCGGATTGCGAGTTCCAGATCGCCGGCTGGTTGAAGCCGGTGTCTCCGACGGCGACAAGGCCAAGCGAGCCGTAAGCGACCGCCCGGACCGTCGCGTTCTCGAACACCGAGCCGATCGCGACCCGAGACCAATCGGAGCCGTTCTGGGACATCCACATCATTACCGGCATCGGGCCGCAGGTCATGCCCTCACCTTCACCGCTGCAGACAGGATCACCCATGGTGCCCCACGCCACCAGCCCTACGGGTGCAACCGCCAGACCGGTGATGTTCGCGTTGTAGAACGTGGCCGGGTCCAGGCTAACCTGAGTCCAGCCAAATCCATCCACCGAGCGCCAGATGCCTACGGGCAGCTGGCCGCCCGACGAATTACTGGTTCCTGCACGCCCGGCCGCGAAGTACTGGCCGTTGAAGAAAGTGATGTCGTTGATCGCCTCCGCCCCAGGTATCGCCGTTGCGGCCGACCAGGTGAGCCCCGTCCACTTCGGCTCCGGCGTCGGGGTAATCAGCACGGTCGGGTTCGGGAGCGAGGGCGCCTCGCTGGTGGCCGCCGAGGGAGAGGCGCTTCCGGCCGGCGCCAGCCCCACGGACGAACCACGCAGGATCAACGTCCCAGCCACTAGCGCACCGACCACAACCACGGCGGCGACTGCCTCGAGCATTCTCACTGTCCTGGACACGCCCGACGATCGGCGGAGTCCGGCCGCGCGCCCACGTGCAGCCTCCTCGGGAACATCGGCCACGCGCCCGCGCAAACCGGCCGGCACCGCCCCGGGATCATCCTTGAGGAGCGCGGCCACAATGTCGCGTCCAAGCTGTTCGTCGTTCATCGGGTTCCCTCCATGCGCTCGGCCGCGTCCATCGCCGCTCGCATCTGGCGCAGCGCATAGTGAAGTCGTGACTTGACCGTGCCTTCGCGGTCGCCTGTGAGGGCCGCAATCTCGGCCGGCGAGAGTTCTTCTATGTAGCGCAGGACGACCGCGATTCGGTGGTCCGCGTCAAGCGTCGCCAACGCTCTGTGGAGCACGTCGCGGTCGTCCAAACCCGCAAGCGCGTCCGGGCCGGGCAGATCCCTCCGGGCGTCAAGATCGACGGCCCGCATCGTCCGGCGCCTCAACTGAGCCCGGCATCCGTTCACGAGGATTCGATCGAACCAGGCATCCAGCCGTTCGTGGTCGCGCAGCTCACCCCAGTGGAGCCAGGCCTGAACCGCCGCGTCGTGGACGGCATCCTCAGCTGCCGACGGATCCCTCAGGATCAGGCCGGCCAGGCGGTAGGCTCTATCCAGCCGGCTTTGCGTGAAGCGATCGAACGCCTCCCGGCGCTCGGCCTCCGCGTCTCCGACGGCCAACGCCTCCATTCGCATTGCTCCCTCCCAGCTGGTCTCGATGTTCTCCATGCAATAGAGATGCGAACAGCGGGGCTGCCGGTTCAATACTCGCCGATAGTGCGTTTGTCCGGTACAGCCGGACAACATCCGGCCCGTAGAAGGAGTCCGGCGCCATCGAGCCCGACCAGCGGTCCGGATTCAGGCGTTCAGGCGCTGCAAACCGACTAATCGACCGCGAAATTGCGTGGATTCCCGACGACGCACGCGCGCCGACGACATTTCAAGCCGAGATCGTGGACCTGACCAGATTCCTGTCCGGTGCAGCCGGACATCCGCACGATAGGCCGGCGCCGTAGCGATCCCGCGGCCACCCCGCCCTCAGGACTCAGCGGAACTCTGCCCTAGCGGGCCCACCTGACTTTGACGCGATGCCGGCCGAGGTCATCAAGGAAGGTGTCGAGACGCTCGACCCTGCGGGTCTCGTGTGTCTGGTCGCCCAGTTGAGCGAGCATGTCGCCGTTCGTAACCATGACCGCCCGCGAGTACATCTTCGTCAAGTGAGTGGCCCGTTCCAGGCCGACAAGCAAGGGCGAAGGCGCGTAAACGGCGAGCTGTCCCGGGTCGAGATCGCCGATTTGCCGCCTGGCTTCCTGCACCCTGCCATCGGGCTTGCCGGCCGAGGACGCGAAACCGAGCAGGAACTCCCCGAAGCCGGTCGCCACGGGCTCGTCGGCAGCCTCCATCATGAAATGGTCCAGCCGATGGACAGTCTCCACTCCGCGCTGCAGTTCGCTGAGCCGATACGCGTACTGGTCGCCCCAGCCTGTCTGGCCGAAGGCCAGGAAATCCTCGAGCTGACGCGGCCAGGCGAACTTCCACGTCTCGTAGGCGTTCCACGGACCTATGTCCTCTGCGCCGTCGCCCACCCCGAACAACCGCTCGTAGCCCCAATTCGAGATCGCGCCGTTGCTGGATAGGAGAAGGGCGCGATGCGCCGATGGCAAGCGCGCCCCGGCATACGCCTCGACCCGCTCGACCTCTCGCAGCGGCGCTGGGGCGGCCAGCGTTACGCCCGGCAGCTCGCAGATAGCCTCGACGAGTGTCGGCCCGTCGCCCTGGTTGCTCATAACCGCGAGTATGGCGCAGCGGGAGGTGGCCACGTGGCTCTGGAGCGCGATGCAGGCGCGCCCGCGGTGCGATCCGGTTGACCGGCGGCACCACCTAAGGCCGGATCAGTCGAAGAACGGGTCGGTACCGTCCTTCAAACCTCGGCGCCCAGGAGCGGGTCCTCGGTCGGGTCTTCATGACAAATGCGAACCCGGGTAGCGCGGGGCAGGAAACTCGGCCGAACGCGGCCGCTGCGGCAGGAAGAGAATGGGCCGGAAGCCTCGGCCAAGCCAGATTCCACTCGAATTGAGGCCTCGGCAGGTGAAATCGACAACATCCCGCCCATTTCCCCTTTGGGGATTTGGAATCGCGTCGCCCGGGTTGGCATTTGGCATGAAAGCGGCCCGGCGCGGCTCAGC
>DASVJA010000146.1:0-32154 GCA_036386115.1 Candidatus Limnocylindrales bacterium | reverse complement strand
CGAGGGCGGCGAGCGGCTCGGCCGCTATTCGTTCCTGGGCGTCGGTCCGCGGCGGCTGTTGACCGTTCGCGACGGCAAGGCGACGATCCAGACACGGCCGGTCGGTGTGACCGAATTCAGCCCGGACCTGCCGACCGAAACGTTTGAGACGCCGGACCCACTGACGGCACTCCGCCAGTTCATCCCGAAGCGCCGCATCCTGCCCGGCACGGATATCCCGCGCTTCCCGGGCGGCGCCGTCGGCGCGCTAGCCTACGACGCCGTCTCCACTTTCGAGCCATCGGTCCCGCTACCTGACAAGGACCCGATCGGCGTCCCGATGGCCGCATTTCAGGAAACAGACCTCGTCCTGGTCTTCGACCACCTGACCCACACACTTTCTGCGGTGGCATCGCTTCACACGGACGCGCCGGACCTCGAAGGCCGGTACGCCATCGCCGCGCGAGCAATCTATGAAGCCCTCGAGCGAACCGGCCGGCCGACCGAAATCGAACTGGCGAGCCTGACCCGACGTAGCCGCGTCGACTCGGGCGACCAGGAAACAACCGCGCCGGTACTCCTCGAGCCGATCGAAGTCAGCATGAGCCGGGCCAAGTACGAGTCCGAGGTCGCCAGGGCCAAGGAGAACATCGCCGCCGGCGAGGCGATCCAGATCGTTGTGGCCAGGCGCCAGACATTCGAGCGGCCGGTCATCGGCGGCGAGAAGCTGGACGCGGTCTCGCTCTATCGCTCACTGCGGCGCGTCAATCCGAGCCCATATCTCTTCTTCGTGCGTATGCCGGAGTTCTCCGTCGTAGGTGCGAGTCCGGAGCTTCTGGTCCGGGTCGAGGGCGACCGCATGACCACTCACCCGATCGCCGGCACGCGGCCGCGCGGCGCCACCCCGGCCGAGGACGACGCCCTGGCCTACAGCCTCCAGCGGGATCCCAAGGAGCGGGCCGAGCACGTGATGCTCGTGGATCTTGGTCGAAATGACCTCGGCCGCGTGGCCAAGGCCGGTTCCGTGGCCGTGACCAAGTACATGGAGATCGAGAAGTACAGCCACGTTCTCCATCTCGTGAGCAACGTCGAAGCCCGGCTGAAGCCTGGTTGCGATGCCCTCGATGCGCTACGCAGTATCTTCCCGGCCGGAACTCTCTCCGGCGCCCCCAAGGTTCGGGCGATGCAGCTCATCGCCGAAGCGGAAGGGGAGCGGCGCGGCCTCTACGGCGGCGCCGTCGGCTACCTCGGCTACGACGGCAATCTGGACACGGCCATCACGATCCGGTCCGCGGTCATATGCGACGACAAGATCCACCTGCACGTCGGTGCAGGGATCGTCGCCGGATCCGTGCCGGAGAAGGAATTCGACGAAACGGACCACAAGGCCGGCGCGGTGAAGCGGGCCATCGAACTTGCGATCGCCGAGACGGCGGACCGGCAGGCGGGGGATAGGGCGGCAGCCGGCGGCTCGACCGGCGGCTCGACCGGCGGCGACGCGGCCACCACGGCCACCACCGCCACGGCTCGATAGGAGGCTTACCCATGCTTCTCATGATCGACAATTACGACTCATTCACCTTCAACCTCGTCCAGGCGCTTGAAGCCGCCGGGGCCGATGTCCGCGTCCTTCGCAACGACGCCATCGACCGGGCCGGCATCGAAGCCCTGATCGACGACCCGGAAGCGCATTTGCGCGGCATCATCGTCTCGCCCGGCCCGGGCGACCCCGACTCGGCCGGGGTTTCGATGGAGGCGATCCGCGTCGCGGTGGAGCGCAAGGTCCCGTTGCTGGGCGTTTGCCTGGGCATGCAGGCGATGGCCCAGGCTTTCGGCGCGACGGTCAAACGGGCTCCGACGTTGGTCCACGGCGAGGCATCGGACGTGCGCCATGACCAGAAGGGCCTGCTGGCCGGAATGCCGTCGCCTTTCGCGGCCGCCCGATACCACTCGCTGAGCGTGGCTCCGGAAACTCTCCCTCCCGATTTCGTAGTCACCGCCCGCACAACGGAGGATTACGTGGTGATGGGCATTCGCCACCTTCATGCGCCCGTTGAGGGCGTGCAGTTTCACCCCGAATCGGTTCTCACCCCGCAGGGCCCGCACCTCCTGGCTAACTTCCTGAGGCTTTGCGGCGAGGGCGACGGGACGCTGCTAGATCGCGCCTCCGGCTCTTTTGCCATTTCGGGCTTTGCCCAGGGAGTCGCGGCCGAGGCGGTGGCGATGCCGGCCGGTTCCGTTGCGTCCAACTCTGGAGCGGCATCCGGCCGCGTGGAGGCAGTCCGATGAGCGACAAGGTCAGGGCGGCCCTGGCGGCCGTGGTCGAGGGCAAGACGCTTTCGATGGACGAAGCCTACGGCGCCATGGGTTCAGTCATGGACGGCGAGGCCACTCAAGCTCAGCTGGCTGCTCTTCTCGTTGCCCTGCGGATGCGCGGCGAAACCGTTGAGGAACTGACGGGCTTCGCGAAGGCTATGCGTGAGCGAGTCCTGAGGGTCGAGGCGCCGGAAGGCGCGATCGATACGTGCGGGACGGGTGGCGACGGCAGCCACACCTTCAATATCTCGACTGCGGCGGCGTTTGTTGTTGCGGCGGCGGGCGTGCCGGTCGCCAAGCATGGCAATCGCGCCATGACTTCCGCGTGCGGTTCTGCCGACGTGCTGGAGGCTCTCGGCGTAGCCACGGACCTGAACCCGGCCGAGGCCGGCGAGGCGCTCCGGCGGGACGGCTTCGCGTTCCTCTTCGCCCAGGGCTATCACCCGGCCATGAAGCATGCCGGCCCGACGCGCAAGGAGATCGGGGTGCGAACGGCCTTCAATCTGCTCGGCCCTATGACGAACCCGGCCGGCGCTCTGCGCCAGGTTGTGGGCGTGGGTTCTCCGTCGGCCGCTCCCAAACTGGCCGAGGTGCTGAGGTTGCTCGGCGCAGAACGGGCGCTCGTCGTCCACGGCGATGGAATGGACGAGTTGCCGCTCGACGGGACCGGCGTTCTCTACGACGTGACTCCGGCCGGTGTCGTGCGGCGGCAGGTGGTCGCGGCGGAGCTGGGCCTGACGCCCGCGCCCATGTCGGCGCTTGTCGGCGGCGATCCGGCCCACAACGCGCTGCTTGTGGAGGCGGTCCTGGCCGGCGAGGCCGGACCTCGCCGCGACGTGGTGCTACTCAACGCTGCCGCCGCGTTCGTGGCCGCGGGCCGTGTTGCCGGTCTCGGCGACGGCATCACGCTGGCCGCCGAAACGATATCTGCGGGTAAGGCTACCCAGTTGCTGCAACGGCTTCGGGAGGCCAAGACGGCGCGCGATGCCGCCAAGCTTGCGGGTATGCCCGCATGACCGCCACGGCGGACACTAACGCAACGCAGCCGGCTCGCGCCGGGGTCGTCGCCGAAATCGCGGAGCGGCGCCGTGCCGATATCGAGCGTGAGCTCGGCAAACGCAATTACGAGGCCCTGGCCGACGCCGCCGCCGATCGCTCGGCCACGCCGGGTAACGGGCCGCGCCCGATCGTAGAGCGGCTTGCCGCGCCCGGACTCCATTTGATCGCGGAAGTGAAGCGCCGCTCCCCGTCGGCGGGGGCAATCGCCGCAGACGCAGATCCCGTGGCCCTGGCCCGCGCCTACGAAGCCGGCGGCGCCAGCGCTATCTCCGTCCTGTGTGAGCCGCACTGGTTCGGCGGTTCCGTGGAGGACCTCCGCGCCGTTCGCGCCGCGGTCTCCATCCCGATCCTCGCCAAAGAGTTCGTAGTCGACGAGCGTCAGCTCCCCGTCCTCCGCTCCGCGGGCGCGGATCTGGTCCTGCTCCTTGCGTCCGTCCTGCCGGCCAAGAAGCTTGCCCGGTTCGCGGAATTGGCCCGCGATCTCGGCCTCGAGCCTCTCGTGGAAGTCCACGACGAGCGCGAACTGGAAGCCGCCCTTGCAACGAACGCGCGGCTGATCGGGCTCAACAATCGCAACCTCAAAACGCTCAAGGTCGATCCGGATCATTGCCTCAAGCTCCGACCGGTCGTCCCCAGCGATCGGCTGGTTGTCGGCGAATCGGGCGTGAGTGAACCTCGGACGCTCGTGGGATGGCGGGCCGTTGGGCTGGACGCTGCTCTCATCGGTGAGGCGCTGATGCGCTCGGCCGATCCTGCCGCGGCAGCTCGCGCCTTCGTGAGTGCCGGTTCTGTGCCGCATGACGTGGCCGCCGAGGCTCGTCAGCCACTTGTCAAGATCTGTGGCGTGACCGACTCCGAAGGGGTCCTGGCCGCGCTGCGGGCCGGTGCCGACGCCATCGGGCTGAACCTGGTTCCGGGAACGCCGCGGGCGTTGACTCTGGACGAGGCTTCTTACCTCGCCACCAAGATCCGGACCTCCTCGCCGGTCGGCAAGCGACCCAGGATCGTGGCGGTTTTCGCCGACGCCCCGGCCTCGGCCGTCGAGGCCGCAATCGCAGCCTTCGATCCAGATGTTGTGCAACTCTCGGGCGACGAACCCGTTTCGGCGATCGCCGCCACGCGGCGCCCCGTCTGGAAGGTTCTCCACCTCCCGGCCGCGGAGGAGGCCTCGAAAACTGATGAGCCTGCCCTGGCGGCCCGTGCCATCGAAGAAGGCAAGGCCTATCTCGCATCCGGTGCCGCCCATCTCATTCTCGATACCGCCGGAGGCCCGTTCCCCGGAGGGACCGGTCGCCAGATTGCACGCCGGGTTGCGGCTGCGGTCGCCCGCGAAATGCCAATTATTCTTGCCGGCGGATTGGGTGCCTCCAACGTCGGTGAGGTCATGCTGGCCGTTCCGGCGGTCGGTGTCGACGTTGCCTCCGGCGTGGAGATCCGCCCGGCTGCCGCGACGGTCAGCGACGCCGCCGCGACGGCCCGCGCAGTGTCGGCCGTTGGCTCGCGGCCGCGCAAGGACCCGTTCCGAGTCGCCCTCTTCGCAAAGCGCGCCCGCGCCGCCAGGTTCGACCGGCCTCACATCAAGTCGCGCCCGACGGCGGTCTCGGAATCGCTCCTCGATCCGGACGAAGCTGGTCGCTGGGGCTTGGATCGCGACTTCGGTGGGCGCTACGTGCCGGAGACCCTCATTGCCGCGCTGGATCAGCTGGAAGCGGCGTGGACAGAAACCCGGCACGACCCGCCCTTCTGGGCCGAGCTCCGTGAGCTGCAGTTTCACTACGGCGGTCGTCCCACGCCGATCTATCGCGCCGATCGCCTCGGCGCGGAGATGCTGGAAGCTGCCCGGAAGCTGGTAGGGGAGCGGGCCGCCGCCGGCGGAACCACCGTTCCTTCGGCCGACCTCCTGCCGGACCGCATCCACCTCTACCTCAAGCGCGAGGATCTCAATCACACCGGCGCCCACAAGCTCAACAACGCCCTGGGTCAGGTTCTGCTGACCAGGCGTCTGGGCAAGAGCCGGGTCATCGCCGAAACCGGCGCGGGCATGCACGGCGTGGCAACGGCGACTGCGTGCGCGCTGCTGGACATTCCCTGCGTCGTCCACATGGGCATCGAGGACATCAAGCGCCAGGCGCCCAACGTGCTCCGAATGGAAGCTCTGGGGGCCGAAGTCAGGCCGGTCTACGGCGGCTCCGGAACATTGAAGGACGCGGTCAGCGAGGCGCTTCGTGATTGGGTCACGAACGTCGAGACCTCGCATTACTGCCTGGGCTCCACCATGGGTCCGCATCCGTATCCGATGATCGTGCGGGATTTTCAGCGCGTCATCGGCGACGAAGCGGCAGCCCAACTGCTGGAGACCGAAGGACGGCTGCCCGACATGGCAATCGCTTGCGTCGGCGGCGGCTCCAACGCGCTCGGTCTGCTCCACAGGTTTATCGGCGAGCCGAATGTTCGTCTCGCCGTAGCGGAGGCGGCGGGCGAAGGGCTGGCCACGGGTCACCATGCGGCGGCGCTCCTCGGTGGCACACCGGGGATCCTCCACGGATCACGTTCCTACATGCTCCAGGACGCCGACGGCCAGGTGCTCGAGGCCGTCTCGATCTCGGCCGGGCTCGACTATCCGGGCATCGGGCCGCAGCTTGCGGCACTGATGCAGGCCGGCCGGCTCACGGTTTCCTCGGCCACAGACGTGGAAGCCGTCGCCGCCATGAGACAGGTTGCGCGCACGGAGGGCATTCTCGCGGCCGTGGAATCGGCTCACGCTGTGGCCGCGCTGCCCGATGTGCTGGCGAGGACTGCCGTGCCCGTCGACGCCGCCCGCAAGAGAGTGGCCGCAGCTCCCTCCGCCGTCCCCGGCTCGGCCGAGACCGCCGGCCCTCTCCCCCGCGAGGCGGTCATCGTCCTGGGCCTCTCCGGCCGCGGCGACAAGGACCTGGCGGCGTTGGGCTCGGCCCAAAGCCGGGCTGCGTTGGCCACCGCCCCGAGCCCGGCATCGGCAGAACACAAGGAGTTTGCTCGATGACCGCCAGGGCCACTCGATCTATCGCCGTCACTCATGGTGCGGCCGTGCCAACCCCAACGGGCACGGCCGCGCCTACCCGGTCTCTTGCCGGAACATCAGAGACGGCCGGCGCTCGGCGCATCGCCGCCGCCTTTGCCGGTGCGGCCGCCGATGGCCGGGCGGCCCTGATCCCATACGTGGTGGCCGGCTATCCAGACCATGAAGCGTCTCTCGCAGCCGCTCTCGCGGCCGCCGACGCCGGCGCAGATCTCCTGGAAATCGGTCTGCCGTATTCGGATCCCATGGCGGACGGGGCCACTCTCCAGAAGGCGACCTCGGCAGCGATCAAGGCCGGGGCCACGCTGGACGGCTCAGTCGCCCTGATTCGGGAAGTCGCGGCCGCACGGCCCAACATTCCGCTCGTGCCCATGTGCTATGCGAATCAGATCATCGGCGGGGGAGATGGCCGAGCCGTTGCCACTCGTCTGGCCGAAGCGGGAGCAAGCGGCGTCATCGTCGCCGACCTTACACCGGACGAGGGCGCCGCCTTTGAGGTGGTCGCCCGCGAAGTCGGACTGGCCGTCGTGTATCTCATCGCCCCAACCAGCACTCCGGCGCGCCGTGTCGATGTCGCCCGCCGATCCGGCGGTTTCCTATATTGCGTCTCGCTCGTCGGCGTCACCGGTGCCCGAACGTCTCTGCCGCCTTCAGTCGCCGGCCTCGTCGCGGCCGCGCGCGCGGATTCGCCCGTTCCGGTCGCCGTCGGTTTTGGTGTCAGCAAGCCCGCCCACGTCCGGATGCTCGTCGAGGCCGGCGCGGACGGCGTGATCGTGGCTTCCGCGTTGATCGACGCTCTCGGCCCTGACGGCCGTAACCTTGCTGCCCTGTCGAGCCTGGTCGGGGAGTTGCGGGCGGCAACGAAGCGCTGACGCGGGCCGGGCCTGTTGGGAGTGGGGAGAAGAACGCTCAGAAACGCGTCGGAGCATCACGGCGCCCCCGATGGTACCGTCACACGGGCGTTCCCCAGCACGATTGGACTCGATACCTATGGATAAGAACACGCCGACCTCGCGGGGCCGCGGGCGATCGCCCTCCCTTGCTGCGCTTCTCTCCTTCATCTGGCCTGGCCTGGGTCAGTTCTACCTCGGCCGGCGCCGCGCGGCAGCGATCCTTGCCACGCCCGCGATTTTGATCCTGGTGATCCTGGCCTACGAGTTGCGCCAGGGCGTGGTCGTCTTCGGCGCACGATTCGTCGATCCGGCTTTCAGCCTGGCCGTGATAGCGGTCGTGATCGTGGCGGGGCTGTGGAGGCTGGTGGCCGTCGCCAATGTTCTTGCCGGTGGCAAGAGGCGAAGGTCCAGCATGGTTTTCGACGAATTGGTCGTGATCGCGCTCGCCGCACTCATCGTCATCAGCCACGCCGGCGCAGGCTACTTGTTGGCGGTGACAACCGACGCCGGGTCGCAAGCATTCAACCAGGACGGCTCCGACCTCCTCGACTCGGAGTCTGGGAATGCAGGGGATCTCCCCACGCCGGCATCGGCCGACAGCCGGGTCACCATCCTCTTCACCGGCGTCGACGCAGCTTCATCCCGATCTGAACACCTCTACGACTCGATCATGGTGGTCAGCTTCGACCCCAAGACCAACTCGATCCAGATGATCAGCGTGCCGCGGGACACCGCGAGCTTCCCGTTCTACTTCGGTGGCGTGGACAAGGCCTCGACCAAGATCAACTCAATACCTACATACGTCCGGAATGGTTGGATCAAGTCGCCGGATAGCCCATACATGACACTGGTAAAGGAAGTCGGCTACCTGGTTGGCATTTCGATCAACTACTACGCAGTAATGGATTTGGGCGGGTTCGCGAAGATGATCGACACCGTCGGGGGTATCGATGTCGTCAACCCGGCAGCGATCAACGACGGCACATACGACTGGCTCAACGGCGCTCCGTACGGCTTCTATCTCGCCGCGGGGCCTCAGCATCTCGATGGCAAGCATGCCCTGGCCTACGTTCGATCGCGCCATGGTTCGGATGGCACCGCCGGCAACAGCGACTACAAGCGGGCCGACCGCCAGCAGCAGGTCCTGATCGCCCTTCTCCGCAAGATGGCCCAGCCCGCCGAGATACCGACTCTGCCGCGCCTCATCTCGACCCTCGGGGCGAGTGTCACAACGGATTTCCCTGCGAACAAGGTGGCGGACTACGTCGCGATGGGCCAGTCCGTTCCCAGCGGGAACATCAAGCAGGTCGTGCTGGCGCCGCCTACCTACTCAGTCACCGGCATTAGCAATGTGACATCCTCCACCTGCCTGATCAATGCAAAAGTCGCCGCGTTGTCGATAGAGTGGTTTGGGTCGGATAGCACGTGGAACGGCAAGCCCGCACCCGCCAATACATGTCCGTAGCGGTGCTGTTGCCCTCTGAGTGGCCGAAACCATAGCCGGACTTGAGGTCCAGTCGCTACCATAGTGACCTGGGGACCAACGGCCGGAGTCAACATGAAGTCGCAGGATCGACCGCCGAGGCCTGACGAGGTGGGCGGCGCCAGTCCGGGTAGCGGGCGCACTGAAGACGATGGGATTGACGTGGCCGAGTTCCTGTCCGAGGGGCGGCACACGGCCTTCGTCGACGACATGGCTGATGGCATTGTCTTTCACCGCGCCATCCGGGACGAGACCGGTCAGATCGTGGACTTCGTTATTGAGTACGTAAACAGGGCTTTCTGCTGGTTGGCGGATCGCTCGCCGGATGATCTCGTGGGCCGGCGAATGCTGGAGCTGCTTCCGGCCTGGGCAGACGTGCTTCTGCCCGTCTGCGTCACGGTCGTCGAGACGGGTCGGCCCTGGACCGGCGAGGCGCTGCCCGGACAAAACGGCCATGAGTGGGCCCGCCGTAGTGGCGGCACACTCAGAGTGGAGGTAGGCATTACCAAGCTCGGTGATGGCTGCGCCATGTCCGTCCGCGATGTCACGGCTCAGAGCCGCGCCGAGGACGAGCTCTTCCGGTCGCAGGAGATGCTGCGGTCGGTCCTCGACACCTTCCCGGAGCGCGTCTTCTGGAAGGACCTGGATTCGGTTTTCGTCGGCTGTAACGCCGCCTACGCTCGGAACCTTGGCCTCAGCGACCCGGCGGAGATCATCGGCAAGACGGACTTCGACATTCACGCGCCTTCCGACGCCGAGATGTATCGGGCCGATGATCGGGAGATCATGCGCAGCGGCACGGCGAGGATCGACTACGAAGAGCCGATGACCAGAGTGGACGGCACCGATGGCTGGGCGCGGACAAGCAAAGTCCCCATGCGGGACAAGGACGGCCATGTCCTAGGTCTCCTCGGAGCCTACCAGGACATCACCGAGCAGAAGCGGGCTCGGGAAGCGCTTCGGGAGAGCGAGCGATTCCTGGACACCATCATCGAGAACATCCCCGTCATGGTCTTTGTGAAGGATGCCGAGACGCTACGTTTTGTACGCCTGAACAAGGCTGGGGAGAGGATGCTCGGCTACTCACGAGAGCTCATGATCGATCGGGACACCTCGAACCTGGTGCCTGCCGATGAGGAGGCGCACTTCGAGGCGATGGATCGGCTTGTGGTGACGTCGGGGCAGGTGGTGGAAGTGGCCGAGGAGACCATGACCAACCCCGAGCAGGGCGTCATCGTTATGCACACGATCAAGGTGCCCATCTTCGGTGACGATGGCAAACCCAGATACGTGCTTGGAATGTCGGAAGACATCACGGCTCGCAAGGCTGCCGAACAGGGCCGACTTGAGAGTGAGCAACGTTACCGGCACATCATCGATGCGATTACCAACTACATCGTGAGCGTGCGGGTCGTGCACGGAAAACCCGTGCACGTGAACCACGGACCCGGCTCGGTCGCGATAACCGGCTACACGCCCGAAGAGCTCGATGCCGATCCCGCGCTCTGGAACGGCCTCGTTCTGCCGGAGGACCGCGAACTCGTCCATGAGAGCACGCGTCGCGTCCTGACCGGCGCATATAGCGCCCCGATCGAATATCGGATACGACGCAAGGACGGAGTCGTTCGCTGGGTCCGCCAGACGCCGGTCCTGCGCTTCGCCGCGGATGGCAAGCTGACCGCCTACGACGGGCTGATCCAGGACATAACGGAACCGAGAATCCTCCAGGATCAACTGCTGCAGGCACAGAAGATGGAAGGGATCGGCCGCCTCGCCGGCGGCGTGGCTCACGATTTCAACAACCTCCTCACTGCGATCCTCGGCTACGTCGAGATGTGCCGCACTGACCTGCCGCCCGAACTGCCGCCAGACCATCCTGCCCGGCTCGATCTGCAGGAGGTGGCCGCCGCGGGTGAACGGGCCGCCAGTCTCACCAGGCAACTGCTGACCTTCGCCAGCCGTCAGATTGTCGCGCCCGAGCGACTGGATATCAGCCTGCTGGTTGGCGACTTGCTGAAGATGCTTCAGCGCCTGCTCGGCGACGACATCGTGATCGAGACTTCGCTGGCGGGCGACCTGCGGACCGTCGTTGCCGATCCCGGCCAGATCCAGCAACTGCTCGTGAACCTCACCGTCAACGCCCGGGACGCCATGCCGGGAGGCGGCCGCCTGGTGATCGAGGCCGCAAACGAGCTGATCGACCCCGCTACCGCCAACGCGCATCCGGGCGCCGTGCCGGGGCCGCATGTCCTTCTGACCGTGACCGACACGGGCGAAGGGATGACTGAGGAGGTCCGCTCTCGCCTGTTTGAACCATTTTTCACGACGAAGGGACCAGGCAAGGGCTCGGGGCTTGGATTGGCAACTTGCCATGGAATCGTGAAGCAACTCGCCGGTCATATGGAGGTCTACACGGAACTGGGTCAGGGGACCATGTTTCGAATCCACTTGCCCAGCCAGAGCGGTCCGGCCGATCCTCGGCCGGTCACGCCGACGACCTCGCCGGCATCTGACGGGACAGAGACCATCCTCGTCGTCGAGGATGAGCCGAGCGTCCGACGGTTGGCCGTGCTCTGTCTGCGGGCTCGTGGATACACGGTTCTCGAGGCGTCCAACGGCGCCGAGGCGATCCGAGTGGCGCGTCGCAAGGAGAACAAGTTCGACCTGATCGTCAGTGACGTCGTAATGCCCGGCCTGAGCGGACCAGCGCTCATCCGCAAGCTGAATGTCCTCGCCCCGCAAGCTCGAGCCATCCTGATGTCCGGCCATGCCGATTCGGCGGTCCTCGATGAAGCGCTCGAGTTGCGTCTCGCCTTCCTGGCCAAGCCGTACACCCCGGAACGACTCGCACGCAAAGTCCGCGAGGTCCTGGACGCACCTGCGACTTAGTTGAGGCGGCCGGCGTTTCGGCGGTCCACGCTTCGACGCCGTCGTTGCCTCTTGAACCTAGGCCGCCTCGCTTTGCCGGTTCTTACCGCCGTGAAGACCACGCGGCGTGCCTTTGGCTGCCGGGTTGTCGTCGATTGCTTCCGTTGAGGCGGCGATGCCGGCGGGGTTCGGGCCCAGGCTCGATTTCGGCGAACCGGCGGGTCCGCCGTCCGCGACGGAGTCCGTCCCGAGCAAGTCGGCCCAGCTCTCAGGCGCAAGTGGCTTGGCGAAGAAGAAGCCTTGGCCCAGTTCGCAGCCGAGGGTCCGCAGGACTTCGGCCTGCTCGTCGCCCTCGATGCCCTCGGCCACGGTCTGGATGTTCATTGCCCGGCCGAGTTGGATTATGCCGCGGGCGATGGCCGACTCGGTGCCGGCGTGAGCCACGTCATCCACGAATGACTTGTCGATCTTCACGATGTCGATCGGGAATCGCCGGAGGTGGCTGAGCGACGAGTAGCCGGATCCAAAGTCGTCGAGCGCGACTCGAACGCCCAGATCGCGGATATGGCCGAGAGCGGCGGCGGCCGCGACTGGGTCGGCCATAAGGACCGTTTCGGTGACTTCCAACACGAGCCAGCTGGCCCGGATACCGGACTCGTCGACTGCGGCAGCGACCTCGTCGGCTATCGCCTCGCGGACGAGTTGGCGGCTGGATAGGTTGACGTTCATGACGAAGGGCTCACCGCCGCCGCGCAGCCTCTGCCACTCGGCCAGCTGATGGCAGGCCTCGCGCAAGATCCAGCCGCCGAGCGGGACGATGAGGCCGGTTTCTTCGGCGAGCGGTATGAATTCCAGCGGCGGGACTATGCCGCGCGTGGGGTGCAGCCAGCGAACCAGAGCCTCGGCTCCGATGATTTCGGCAGTTTCCAGCCGAACGATGGGTTGGTAGTAGACGACGAATTCCTGCCGTTCGATGGCCCGTCGCAACTCCGCTTCCAGGCCGAGTCGGGCCACGACCGCGTCGTGCATAGCAGGCTCGAAGATCTCGAAGCAGGCCTTGCCCTTTGACTTGGCCGTGTACATGGCCACATCCGCGTTTCGCAACAGCTCCCCGGCCGAGTCGTTCTCGCGCCGGATGGCGATGCCGATGCTGGCGCTGATGTAGACCTCCTGACCCAGGACCCAGAACGGAGTGCCGAGAGCCAGTCGGATCCGCTCAGCGATCCTGGCCGCCCCGGTTACATCGGCGTCTTCCAGCAGAACCGCGAACTCGTCGCCGCCGAGCCGCGCGGCCGTGTCCTCTCCGCGCAGGCTGGATCGGAGGCGATGGGCCGTCTCGACCAGGACGTGATCGCCGGCGGCATGGCCGAGGCTGTCGTTGATTGTCTTGAAATTGTCCAGGTCGATGAAGAGTACGGCCGTGTCCGTGGCCGCCCGACGATCCAGGGCATGCTCGACCCGCTCCCGGAACAGGCTGCGGTTGGCCAGCCTGGTCAAAGGGTCGTGGAAGGCCTGGAAGGTGAGTTTCTGCTCAAGGGCCTTTCGTTCTCGTAGGTCGCGCGTATTCAGCACGACGCCGTTGGCTCCAAGGTCCCCGGTGCCGGTGCACGCGACCGTTTCGACGGGCAGCCACGTGCCGTCGGGCTGGCTGATGCGCCACTCGCCGCTGACTCCCCGCCCGGAGGATGCCATGGCCCGCTGGATTAGCGAGCCGATCGCGGTCGTGTCGTCGGGGTGGGCGAGTGTCGTCAGGGCCGTGCCCAGCAGTGCGTGGGCCGGCAAGCACAGAAGCCGCTCCACCGATGGGCTGACGTACTCGATTGTGCCCTCGGCGTCCACAGCCATGATGAAGTCGGAGGAGTTGCGGACAAGCCATCCGAATCTGGCCTCGGTCTTGCGTTGGGCCGCGTCCGCCTGAATGACGTCGCGCACCGTGAAGAACTGGCGGACGACCATGATCCCGATCAAGAATACGCAGATCACGGCGAGAATCAGGTAGCGCTCGCCCAGATCGATCACGAGAATGGCCAGCACGGCGGAACCTACCGCGATTGATGCGTAGAAGAGGGGACTCGGTCCGCCCTCTCGCAGCAAGGTTGGACGCTGGGCACGTGCCCGCATTTCCAGCCGCAGGCCGATTATGAGGGCGCATCGGAATACCGCCAAGAGAATCTGGCCGGCTGTCGCCGCAGCGTTCGTGGCCGGGACCGGTCCGCTCGTGACGACGGCCCCGAGAATTGCCGAAGCTGCACCGATTGCCAGCACCGTTGCGGAACTACGGGACAGGCCCTCCGTGGGGCGTAGCGCAATCCTGGCAACGATTGCGATCGCGAGCAGGGCGGCCCCGCCGTATGTGATCCATGACGCTATGTCGGCGCCGGATGAGGCCGAAGTCGATTCTTGGACCAGGTACCAGATGGTTATGCCGGCAACAAGAACAATGCCCGCGAGATCCAGCAAGTACTGAGTTCGAGGCCGCGATCTGATACCGACGGCACGCCGGAATAGGAGCGCGGCGGCGCCGAGTGGGATGAATGGGATCAGGTTGGTAATCGCCGCGACCTCGCCGGAGATGAGCCCGAGTCGAGGATCGGCCGCGAGCCAGAGGCCGTCAGCCACGGGCAGCGTCAGTCCGGCGATCAGAATGAGGCTCCAGGGTATCCGATCGCGGCCGGCAGGCCTGGAGTCCCGGACCAGGAGCAAGGCGATCAGTCCGAAGGCCATGTCGGCAGGCAGCAACCACAGGTCGGAAGTCGATGAGTGGCCGTTCAATTGGCGGCCGGCCGTCACTGCGAAGAAGAGATAGCCGATCATCCACAGTACGGCGGCGAGCACGACCGGATCCAGCCTGGGCGCGACGCTTGCCATCAGGCTGCGAGTCGGTCGCAGCGGCGGGTTGGCGGTCGCCCGGACTGGATGGAGTCCGGTTTCGGGCGCGTGGGTGTTACTCATCCACCGAAGGTGTCGGCGGAGTGGCCGAATTTCCTTAAGGAAAGCTTGCGCTTCCGAAGAATTGCTGCTCGAAGTTGCCCGCGGACCTATTCCAGGCCGGACTTGTCCTCGGATTCCTGTCCAGGATCTCGCTTGACCAAATGCGAGAGCCCGCGAGGCATCATCCTGCTGATGATGGCAAAGACGACGGCCGCAACAAAGAGGCCGAGCAGCGCGGCGATGGTGTAGGTTCGAACACCACGGCTATCTTTCTTTTCCATCGAGCTTCCCGCCTACCTTGGCTTGGAACCGGACTTCTCGATTTCTTCGAGACGCCTGATAGTCTCCATGAGTTTCCGATAGAGCGCTAGTAGGGCGTCTTGCGGAAGCGGGCCGTCGTTGGCCATCGCAACACGCACGAGAACTTCGCGTTCACGCTCTGAGTCCGTTATCGGCAGGCCGCTCCGAACCTTGGCCCGGCCGGCGTCTAGTCCGAGGCGCGCCCGACGGTTGAGCAGGGCCACGATCTCGCGATCGACGGCGTCGATTTCTGCCCGCAGTGCGTCGAGGTCGTCCGTCACAGGACTTCACCGGCGGCGATGAAGTCCAGAGCCAACGTGTAGCCGGCAACGCCCTTGCCGACGATGCTCTTGGCCGCGATGTCGCGCAGGAAGTTGACCCGCCGGAAATCCTCGCGCTCATCCGGGTCCGAGATGTGGACCTCCACGAAAGGCCGGTCTATGCCCTTTAGTGCGTCCCGAAGTGAGACGCTCGTATGAGTCAGGCCGCCTGCGTTCACGATCGCCCAGTCGAAGTCGAGCTTGTGGAGGCGGTCGATTAGGGCGCCCTCATGGTTGGACTGGAAGCAGTCGATCTCGATGCCCAACTCCGCGCCGCGTCCGCGCAGCCCATCCTCCACTTCGGTCAGCGTGGTGTGACCGTAGATTTCCGGCTCGCGAGTTCCGAGGAGATTGAGATTGGGGCCGTTCAACACCAGGACGCGCGTCATATGGCCCCTGCCTCCGATGAAACTCGGGTGATTCGCAGAGCGGCGGCAAGTCCGGCGGCCACAGCCTCCGCCGGGACGTCGGACCTGATCTCAACGCCGGTTTCAGTGGGCAGGACCCAGCTGAGTTTGCCCATGGCGTGTTTCTTGTCAGCGGCGAGATGCTCCATCACGGACTCAGCCGATACGGCCGGCGCATCGACGGCCAGACCCAGGCGGTCCAGAAGGTGGTTGACTCGAACACTCCGTTTCCGACTGGTGAGATCCATGGCCTCGGCAATCGCAAAAGAGCCGCGCAGGCCGTAGGCCACGGCCTCGCCGTGCATGAGGGCCTTGTATCCGGCCGCTGCCTCGACTCCGTGCCCCAGTGTGTGGCCCAGGTTCAGAGTCATGCGCAGGTTCGCCTCGCGCGCGTCCTCGGTTACAACCAGGACCTTGGCCCAGGCGCAGCGTTCCACCATCTCGGCGGCGACGCCGGATTCGATGGGTCGGGCATCACCCCGGGCATAGGCCGGGCCGGACTCCTCTACGAGTTCCATCAGTCGTTCGTCCCCGAGTACGGCCATCTTGACGACCTCGCCCAGGGCGGCGCGTCGCTGTCGGACGGGGAGAGTGGCATTGAATGCCACATCCGCGATAAACGCCACCGGCTGGTGGAAGGCCCCCACCAGGTTCTTGCCCTCGGGGATATCAACTGCCGTCTTGCCACCCAGGGCCGCATCCACCTGGCCGACCAGAGTCGTGGGAACGTGGATGACGGCAATTCCGCGGAGATAGAGTGCGGCCACGAAGCCGGCAGCATCGGTCAGCGCGCCGCCGCCGATCGCGACCAGCGTCTCCTTGCGATCCACTCGCAGCCGGGCCAAAGCGCGGCAGGTTTCCTCCACGACATGGAGGCGCTTGGCCTTCTCGCCCCGTGGCAGAAGGATGCGCTCTACAGGCCAGCCCTCGGCGGCAAGCGAGTCCGCGATGCCGGCACCGGCCACTTCCCAGGTCCTGGGTTCGGCCAGCAGGATCGCCCGTCGGGCGCCGGCGCGGGTCAGCGCGGCCGAGACTGACTGTGCTGCAATTCCGTCGCCGATCTCCACGCGCCCGAGGGCCGTGTCTGCTCGCAGCATCATCGCGTCCGAAGAAATGCCGTCGGCGATCCGCCCTTCGATGGCCCGCAGAATTGCCTCCACGCTTGTGGCGCCGCCCAATCGGAAAGCGGGAGCGTAGAAACGCTGCCGATCCGTCGCCAGCTGGCGGAGCGTCGTCATCGCATCTGTGCCGGCGACAAGCGGCCGAATGTGGCTGCTCTTGCTCAGTCGACTGGCCAGCATCTCAGGAGCCGTGTCCAGCCATATCGGCACGCGGCCGCGATAGAGCAACCAGCGGTTGCGAGGATCGATGACGGTACCGCCGCCCGCGGCGATCACGCGTCTCAGCTCCGGCGCAGGGTCCGCAGGGCCGAGCGAGAGGACCGCCTCGCGCTCCAGGCGGCGAAAACCCGTCTCGCCTTCCTCGGCGAAGATCGTGGCAACCGACTTGCCGGTTTGCATTTCGACAAGTTCGTCGAGGTCCACGAACGTGGCGCCGTGCCGTCCGGCGAGCCGCCGCCCAACGGCGCTCTTGCCGCTGCCCGGTAGGCCGACGAGTACGAGGTCCACCGATTACTCGCTTTCTGCCGGCGCGCCGCCGCCCTGGCGCTTCGTAGCCGGCCCGTCCGCGGTCCGGTCCCTGTAGCGAGCAGCGTTGTCGAGCATCTCCGTGAGGGAGTCGCCGCCGAACTTCTCCAGAAGGGCGTCCGCCAGCACCAGGCAGACCATTGCCTCGGCCACGACCCCGGTGGCCGGCACGACGCAGATGTCGCTCCGCTCGTAATGGCCCTTTTCCACCGGTCGGCCGCTGATCAGGTCTGCAGAAGGAAGGGGGCGGGGGAGCGTGGAGATGGGCTTCACGGCGCCCCTAATGACGATCGGCTGGCCGTTGGACATCCCGCCCTCCAGGCCGCCGGCGTTGTTGGTGGTTCTGTGCCACTCGCCGTCTGTGTCGCGACCTTCGATGACGTCCATCACCGCGGACCCAAGTAACCGGGTCTGCGCGAATCCGAGGCCAAACTCGACGCCCTTGACGATCGGGATGCTCATGACGGCCCCGGCGAGGGCCGCGTCCAGACGGCGGTCCCAATGGACGTGACTACCAAGCCCGATCGGCAGGCCTGTGACAACCACTTCAAAGACGCCGCCGACGGTGTCGCCGGAATTGCGGGCCTCGTCTACGCGGGCGATCATCCGCTCCTCGGCGGCCGGGTCCGGGCAGCGTAGCGGGCTGGCTTCGGATTCTTCCCTGGTCCGCGTGGCCTTGCTCGGATCCATTGCCACGCCGCCGACTTCCGCGGTGCAGGACCAGACGTCCACACCGAAGTGGGCCAGCAGTGCCCGAGCGACCGCTCCGGCAGCGACCCTGGCCGCGGTCTCGCGCGCGGAAGCCCTCTCCAGGATGTTGCGGACGTCGTCGAAGTCGTATTTCACGGCTCCGGCCAGGTCCGCGTGGCCGGCTCGCAAGTTCGTGATCGGGATGGCCTTCTTCTCGCCGGCCGAGGCCATGGCGGCCAATTCGGCTGCTTCCTCGTTCGTGAGCGGCTCGACTTGCATGACCCGCGTCCAGTTGACCCAGTCGCGGTTGCGGATCAGGAGCAGGATCGGCGAGCCGAGCGTGAGCCCGTGGCGCACGCCGGAAAGGATCTCCGCACGGTCCTGCTCGATCGAGAGGCTGCGAGCTCCGCGGCCGTAGCCCCGCTGACGGCGTGAAAGATCCTCGGCGATCGCGTCCGCGGTAAGCGGCAGACCTGCCGGTACGCCTTCGACTGTGGCCGCCAGCGCCGGGCCGTGAGATTCTCCCGCGGTCAGAAAGCGGAGGCGACCCATCCGGCGCCGGGCCTAGGCTGTGGGACTGGCCGCAGCGCCTTCGGCGCCGGTGCCACTCTCGCTTGCGGCCCCGCCGGCCGGACCCATGTCCACCGGGATCTGGCGCAGCCCTTCTTCTCGTGTGCGGTCCAGCTCGGCCTGCATCACTTCCACGGGAGCCGGCTTGCCGGTCCACAGCTCGAAGGCTCGCGCGCCCTGCTGGAGGAGCATCAACTCGCCGCCGAGCACGGTGCATCTCGCCGCCGTCGCGTCCTTCATGAGCTGGGTGACCGTCGGGTTGTAGATCAAGTCCACGACGAACAGATCCGGCTGCAGGAGTTCTGCCGGAATCGGCGTCTCGCCGGGGGCCATGCCGATCGAGGTCGCGTTCACCAGAACCTTGGTCTTGGACAGTTCCGCCTCGAGAACGGACTCATGCCAGGGCATCGCCCTCAAGTCCATGTGAGAGGCGCTCTTGCTGAAGTGGCGAACGATCCCCTCCGCACGATGAAGGTGGCGATTGAAGATGACGATGCGCTGGAAGCCCTCGGTGATCAAGGCGGAGACGACCGCTCGCCCGGCGCCGCCGGCACCGAGCACGACCGCCTGACGCGGCATCTTCTGGCGCCCGACGACCTTGTCCAGGGCGGCCTTGAAGCCGGTCACGTCCGTGTTGTGGCCGATGAGTTTCTTGCCTTCGCGCGAGATGACGTTGACGGCACCAGTCGCCGAGGCATCGTCCGTCAGGCGATCCATCATCGGGACAACATGTTCCTTGTGAGGAATGGTCACGTTGGCGCCGAGGAAGTCGTCGCCGCGAAGTTGCGCGACGGCCTCCGCGAGGTCGATCTGCCGGCGGTCCCAGAGCTCGTACCGGGCGTCGATCTCCAGGGCATCGAAGGCAGCCTGCTGCATCGCCGCGGAGAACGAATGGGCGACCGGGTGGCCGATCAGGACAACTCGGTTGGTCATGCTCGCAGCCTTTCCATTTCGGTGAAGAAGCTCGGGTACGAAACGGCCGCGCTGTCTGCCCGGTCGATCGATGTCGAACCCGTCGCGATAAGGCCGGCCACTGCGAATGTCATGGCCAGCCGGTGATCGTCGAGAGTCTGGGTCGCCGACCCGACGAGATGGGTAGGTCCTTCTATGGTGATGTCGTCGCCTTCGACGCCGATTCGGGCGCCCAAGGCTCGCAGTCCGGTGACGACCCCCGCAATCCGGTCTGATTCCTTGTTGCGCAGCTCTCCTGCGCCGCGGATCGTGGTCTTGCCGCGAGCCTGAGTTGCGGCCAGGCAGATGATTGGGATCTCGTCGATTGCGGCCGCCACTTCATCCGGGCCGATATCGATTGCGGCAAGCTCGCTCGAGCGAACGACGAAGTCCGCCAGGGGCTCGCCGACTTCGCCCGAAGGAGCCCCGCCCGAAGAAGCCTCGCCGACCGCCGTTTCCTCGATCTTCGCGCCCATTCGGGTCAAGAAGTCGATCGCCGCGCGCCGAGTCGGGTTCACCCCGACCGCTCGCAGGGTCAGTTCCGCGTCCGGGTGAATGGCGCCCGCGACGAGCCAGAAGGCAGCCGCAGACGGGTCGGCGGGGACGCGTTCGTCCTTCGCCGCAAGTCGTGCGCCACCCTCAACCGTCCAGGCCACCGAACCGCCTCCCGAACTTGTTGCCGTCTCACGCCGGACTTCGATACCACGCGACCGGAGCATCCGCTCCATGTGGTCCCGCGTCGCCACTGCCTCGCGCACCGTCGTCGCCCCTTCCGCGCGCAGACCAGCCAGCAATATCGCCGACTTGACCTGAGCGCTTGGTACGCGGGTCGTGAAGTCGATGGCTCGAAGTCCCCGACGACCAATCACAACCAGTGGAGGGAGGGAATCGGAACGACGCGAATATAAAACCGCGCCCATAAGGCGCAGTGGCTCGATGATACGGGCCACCGGACGCGTCCGCAATGAACCATCGCCGTCCAGGACGGCGAAAAAGGGAAATCCCGCGAGCATTCCGGAGCAGAGTCGCATGCTGGTGCCGGAGTTGTGGCAGTCGAGAACGCCTTCGGGTTCGTGGAGGCCGTCGACGCCCGGCGATGCCACTCGGTAGTCCACGTTGAGGCCATCCTCGCCGATCCTCTCAACGACGGCGCCGAGCGCGGTCATGATGCCCGCCGTGGCCTGGACATCTCTGCCGTCGCCTGCGCCTGTGATGAGGCACTCACCCTCCGCCATGGCCGCCAGGATCAGGGCTCGGTGAGAGATGGACTTGTCGCCGGGCAGCCTCGGTTCACCGCGTAGACGCGCGGCTCGGGAGACGGACCGGGACGACTCCCCGGTGAGCGGCGACGGGTCCACTGCCTAGTGCTTGCTCGCGCCGCCGACCTTGATCGGGCCGGCCATTGCGAATGGATCCTTGTTGAGCGTCTTGACCATCTCGTGGATCTGGTTCAAGGCGCTGGTCATGTCCGCGAACTGGTCGAAGGTGAGCGACTGCTCGCCGTCCGAGCGGGCCTGATCCGGGTTCGGGTGAACTTCGACCATGATGCCGTCCGCACCGGCCGCTACGGCGGCAAGTGCCATCGGCTTGACCAGCCAGCGCTTGCCGGTGGCGTGGCTCGGATCCACGACCACGGGAAGGTGCGTCAGGTGATGGAGGAGCGGCACGGCGGTCAGGTCCAGGGTGTTGCGAGTGTAGGTCTCGAAGGTCCGGATGCCGCGCTCGCACAGAATCACATGCGCGTTACCGGACGAGACGATGTACTCGGCGGCCATTAGCCACTCTTCGATTGTGGCGCCGTAGCCGCGCTTGAGCATGACCGGCTTGCCCGCCTTGCCGACCGCAGTCAGGAGCGAGTAGTTCTGCATGTTCCGCGTGCCGACCTGGAGGATGTCCGAATGCTTGGCGACGACCTCCACCTGGCTCGGCTCCATGACTTCGGTGATCGTCGGCAGGCCGGTCTCTTTGCCGGCCTCGGCCAGGAGGACCAGGCCCTCGACGCCCAGGCCCTGGAACGCGTAGGGGCTGGTTCGTGGCTTGTAGGCTCCGCCGCGCAAGATCGTGGCGCCGGCCTTGGCGACCGCGTGGGCGGTCTCCAGCATCATGTCGCGGTTCTCGATGGAGCATGGGCCGGCCATGATCGTCAGCCCGCCGTCGCCGACCCGCGTGCCCATCACCTCGATGACGGTGTCTTCAGGATGCGACTCGCGCGAGGTGAGCTTGTAGGGCCGAGTGATCGGAGTCACGGACTCCACGCCGGGCATGACGGATAGCTTTCCCACGAGAAGATCCCTCACAGGCGCGACATCACCCAAGGCCGCGATCACGACCCGCTGGGTGCCGTAGTTGTCATGTGGCGTGAGATCGTACTGGCGCAGCTGGTCGCGGACGTTGGTGGCGTCCTGCTCCGATGCGCCGATCGACATAACGATGATCATGTTGGTGGTCCTCCTGTGAAGCCAATCGATGGTTGGCTCGGGGCCTGGAGGAGCCGAACTCCGGATGAACCGGATCGACTCGGGATAGGGCAACAAAAAAGCAGAGGCATTGCCTCTGCTGCACCCGGCACGACCCGCGAACCCGGGCCTAGGCTCCGGGAACGGTCATGCCGGGTTTGGATAAAAGAAAAAGATGTGGTCCATGTCAGTGCTCGCGACAGTAGCGGGCTGGTGGGCACGTGTCAAATCGAATCGACGCCCGGTCTGGAGCCTGAAACCACCGTCTCCGTTGACCCCGGTGTTAGGTTTTGGCTGGAGCAAGTCGATGGCGTGTGTCCGCCAACTCTATATGGAGGGTAGATCGATGAGCTTTCACAGACGACCGGGCGAGTCGGATGTCGCGGCTGCGGCCGATTCGGTGGCTCCGGCGGTGCTCCAGGCGTGGAGCAATCAGGCTCGTTCGGACAAACGGGCCGAGGCACCCGAGGACGATTGGAAGATCCCGACCGGACCGCTCGACGATCTCGAGCCCGGATCGGAGCGCGAGCCGGCGCACGCCGGTGGTCTCCTCAAGCGGCTGACTCACCGAGGTTAGTCGGAAAGCTGTCTCGATTGCGCGGGGTGCCCGAAGTGGTTGTCCTGCCTGTCGGGCAACTGGCGCAAATAGCAAGCGTCCCACTACACGTAAAGACGTCCGCATCTCATCATCGGCGCCGAACGACAACCCCGTAATGTGGTTATTGAACGTGCGACGAATCCTGGCTTGCGGACTGCTGGCTTGCGGACTGCTGGCTCTGGTGGTCTCTGCGTGCGGCAGCGCAGGGAGCACAACCGGGCCGACTTCGGCCGGCGCGTCCATGGGAAGCTCTGCCCCGATGTCCACTGGGGCATCGGCGACCGGTACGGTCTCGGCCGGCGGCGGACTTGTTGACCCGGCGGGGCTAACCACTCTCACGCATGAGAAGGTATGCACCCTCCTCACCTCGGACGAGGCCGCGACGATACTGGGGAAGACAATCGATGGGCCTGCAACGGGGATGCTGATCAAGAACCTCGGCACTAACTGCCTCTATACGTCGGTTGCGGCCGCCGACGGAGGTACGGACCTTCTGAAGATCGAGTTCAACGTATCCGGATACGAGAAGTCGGGTCTGGACACTCCTGCGGATCCAAAGGCGTTCGTCAAGGCCCAGCTCTATGTGAGTCTCGGAGATGACCCGAACTCGGTCGCGCTGTTCGTAGAGGCGCCGACTCTGGACATGGCCAAGAAGGTTGCCGAGACGGTCATTCCGCGGATCGCGACTCTGACCTAGCTCGGCCGGGCCTCGCCGGATCCGGCGGTAACGCTTCCGTCGCAGGCACGAGTTCCAACTGGAACCAGGCGACGTCGCGCCATGCTCCGGCCTTCCAGCCTATTCGCTTGTAGACGCCGACCGGTTCGAAGTCCATTGCGCGGTGCAAGCCGACGCTGCCTTCGTTCGGCAGCGTGATGCCGGCGCAGGCGACCTGGTAGCCGAGTTGCCGAAGCCTGGTGAACAGCTCCGCGTACAGGCTTCGCCCGGCGCCGCGGCGGTGATGCGACTGAGCGACGTAGACCGTCACGTCGACGGCCCACCGGTATGCCGCTCGGGTGCGGTGCTGGGATGCGTAGGCGTATCCCACGACCACGCCGGCATCCTCGAGGACGAGCCAGGCATGGCTTGCCCGGGCCACCTCGATGCGGCCGCGGAAGTCGTCCACCGTCGGGACCTGTTCCTCGAAGGAAACGCTGGCCTCCCGCACGTACGGGGCGTAGATGGCCCGGCATGCATCGGCGTCGACTTCCGGGACGGCGTCGCGGATTATCCAACTCATGGCGGGACTGTAGCGGAAACAAAAAGACCCCGAGGGCGCTTCTCGAGGTCGCTGGCAGTCTTTAAATTCTGGCGCGCCCGGCGGGACTCGAACCCACGACCTCCAGGTCCGCAACCTGGCGCTCTATCCACTGAGCTACGGGCGCACTGTGCTGTTGTATCGAACCGAATAACTGGCGGAGAGGGAGGGATTTGAACCCTCGACGGCTGTAACACCGTGGCGGTTTAGCAAACCGCTGCACTAGACCACTATGCGACCTCTCCAGGAGCCACAGCGGCCGGGATTCTAGCATGGTCCGGCGCCGACGCAGCGAGGGTTGACCCGGAGACTGCTCCCGCCTCGTGGATTTAGGCCAGTCCCTCCATGCGATAGCGGACGAACAGGCTCGAAATGACACCTCCGCGGGCTCGCTCGCGGACGATGTCTTCCGGCTCCAGGCCCGCGTCGACGGCAATTGCCGCCATCTCCGCTTCCGTGTACGCGAGCAATCCCAGGTCGTAGATGAGCGCCACGCCGCCGGGTCGCAGGACTCGGGCAACCTCGGCCAGGACATTGGCGGGCTCGTCCCAGTGGTGCAGGCTGAGCGTCGAGACGACCAGGTCGACCGAGGCGTCGTCGAAGGGCAGGTCCGCGCCGTCCCCAACGATGAACTTCAAGCGTCCATCGGTGGTGGCGTGGCGGTTGGCCCAGAGCAACATGCTGGGCGAAAGGTCGATGCCGACGATCCGGGCCTCCCGGAGCCGTCGCGAGACGGCGACCACAAGATCGCCCGGCCCGCATCCGATATCGATGACCGTGCCCCCGCGGCCGAGCCGCCGCATCGACATTTCCCGGGCGGCATCCTCGGCCACGCGCCGATAGAGCCGTTCAAAGAGTGGGGCAAAGAAGCGGACGTAGCTGTCGCTGCCGGGACCGGAGAAGCACTCGACGCGATCGTCGAGGCGACGGGCCAGAGCCCTGGTCCACATGCGGCCGGGCTTGGTGAAGGCGGCGAGCAGCCCCAGCACGACGAGGGCGGGTATGATGCGGCGGATTGTCTTTCCCTTACGCCCCACACGGACGCTGCCGCCTGCGACCCCTGCCGTGGCTCCGGCCCGTTGCGGTGCTTCGGCCTTGCCGCGTCCGAACAACTTCATGTCACGTACCTTGTTACCTTGTCTAGGAGGTCCTGAGGATACGTTCCGGGACCCACGCGGATTCGCGGAAGTTGCCAGCGGTTGGCCCACGTCTGGGGTTTGGAACTCTGTTGGACCACGGCCGTCTCGAGGCCGGGAGTGGCCGCGACTGCCGCCATCACGCTCGCGTCGGCAAATCCGGCCGGATACGCGAACGATTGCGGCCAGACTCCGATGTCCCTCGCGATCAGATCCGAGTTGCCGTAGATCTCCCGGACCTGGTTCTCGGGTGTCAGGGGCACCAGATCGATGTGGTCGATCGTGTGGTTGCCGATCTCGGAGCCTGTCTCGTGGAGGGTTTGCAGTTCGGCCACAGTCAAGTGATCCGCTGTACCGATCTGACTGCCCACCACGAAATAGGTGCCAACGAAGCCATGTCGAACGAGAATCGGGTAGGCATACGTGAAGCCGTCTTCGTAGCCGTCGTCGAAGGTTACGACGAAGCTCTTGGCGGTCGGCTGGATCCCCAGACGGAGATCGTCTCCCAGCTGACCCATCGTGATGGTGTGCCAACCGGCCGCCGATAGCGCCGTCATCTGTGCCTGGAAGATTTCCGGCGGTGTGATCAGGCCGGCGGTGTATCCGGTTTCGCCGGCGGCGGGCTTGATCCGGTGGTACTCGAGGATTGGGACGTGCACGGTGAAGTCTGGGCCCGGGCCCTGGCTGGCCAAGGCGTTCCGCGTTGGCGCGGCTACGGGAAGGCAGCCGTTGTTGTACTCGGGTCTGCATGTCGCGCTGGCAGCAGGAACCTCGGACGGCCCCGTGTCGGCCGGGTCTTGAGATGGCGCTACAGTGGGGTGGCTGTCGGTCGTACGTGGGGTTGCAAGGGCGATGCCGGGTTCGACTGCGGGACTCGCCTTGGAGAATGGGCCCAGGCCGGCGCCGGCCGCACTTCCGACCAGGACGACTATGACGGCCAGAGCTATCGCCGCCGCGGCCATGCCTGGTACGGCGCGCGAGGCTCGGCCGCGGCCGGAGCGCGGGGATTCGCTTGCGGTTTGTGATGTCTCGGTCATGGGCGGCTATTGTGCAGGGAGATAGCAACTTGCGCGGGCAATAAGGCTCCGGCCGGTGGTCGGCCCGCCGTCGTCGCGCTGTGCGGCACGTAACCAAAGGAGTGGAATGGAACGCACCGGGTTCGTTGGTTTGGGCACGATGGGTGCGTCCATGGCCGCCAACCTTGCCCGTGCCGGGGCCGAGCTGACGGTCTCGAACAGAACGCCGGGGCGTGCCGCCGACCTCGTGTCGATGGGGGCGGCCGAAGCAGCGTCGCCCGCCGGAGTCGCAGAGCGGTCGCAGATAGTGGTGATCTGCGTGTCGGATACGCCGGATGTGGAGGTCGTACTCTTCGGGCCTGAAGGGGTTGCCGCGGGCGCCACGCCCGGCAGCTTGGTCATCGATTGCTCCACGATCTCACCGGAGGCCACGCGGGCTTTCGCCGGCCGGCTGAAGGAAATCGGGATCGGCCTGGTCGACGCCCCGGTCTCGGGTGGCTCCGAGGGGGCCAGGTTGGGAACGCTGACGATGTTCGTGGGCGGGTCCGATGAGGATGTCGCTCGGGCGCGGCCCGTACTGGAGGTCATGGGCAAGACGATCACTCACCTCGGTCCGGTCGGCAGCGGCCAGTCCGCCAAGGCGGTCAATCAGGTTGTGATCAGTGGGGCCTATTTGAGCCTGGCCGAGGGATTGATTCTGGGGCTCAAGGCGGGCCTCGATCCCGAGAGGCTCGTTGCGGCCCTTGCCGGTGGGTCTGCCCAGAGTTGGGCTCTCGCCAACCGCAGCGGCCGAATGATCGACGACGAGTACCCGCTCGGCTTCCGACTTGCTCTGCACCGGAAGGATCTCGGGATTGCCCTGGAGATGGCCGGCGAGTCGGGCTTGATGCTGCCCCTGGCAATGCTGGTGGCGGCCCTGGAGGATCGGCTGATGGCAGCCGGCCACGGAAACGAGGACATGTCCGTGCTTGCGCGCGCGGTCCGCGAGCTTGCGCAAACGGACGCCGACTGAGCCGGACTCCGACGGACCAGACGGCGGCCCGTCCCGGGCCTGTATGATCCGGCCATGAACTATGAACTGTTCATGGGAGAGGCCCTGGCAGAGGCGCAGATCGCGCTCGATCAGGGGATAGCGCCGATCGGCGCAGTCGCCGTGGTCAACGACGCCATGGTTGCCCGGTCTCACGATCGGGTCGCGGAGACGAACGACCCGACCGCTCACGCTGTGATCGTCGCTCTGCGCGAGGCCAGTCGCAAGATGGGTCGGGAGCGGATGGCAGACGCAACCATCTTCGTCACGCGTGAGCCTTGTCCGATGTGCGTCGGTGCCCTTCTGGCCGCGGACGTCGAAGCGCTCGTGTTCGCCGTCCCGAACCCAGTTGACGGCGCCGCCGGCAGCGTCATGCAGCTTGCTCAGGACGGGCGGCTGGCCCGCAAACTGAAGATCGTCAGCGGGATCCGCTGCGACGAGGCAGAGGAGCTTTTCGCCACCACGGAGTCGGTCGAGTCGTTGCGGGCCGGGGAGAGACTCAAGCCCGTCGTCGGCTGACGGCCCTGCCGGCGACCCCTGCGGACCGCCTTCCGCCGAGCCGGTATCCTCGTGTTTCCCTGGCTCCCATGGGGCGTGTCCCCCGCTCTGGTATTCTCTCGCGCGGAGAGGTGTCCGAGTGGTTGAAGGTGCCGCTCTCGAAAAGCGGTTTGCGCGAGCAACGTGGGTTCGAATCCCACCCTCTCCGCCACTTTCTGATCCCCGGCCCGCAGGTGCGGGCACGTCGCCGGCCTTGGCCGGAAGGCGACGTTTCGCCGGACAACGGGTCGGCGAACCCAGGCCCGCTGAGGGCCGCAGCCGCGGAGAGGTCGCCTAGTGGCCTAGGGCGCCGCACTGGAAATGCGGTATGGCGCAAGTCATCGAGGGTTCAAATCCCTCCCTCTCCGCCACTGATCCGTCAGAGTGTCTTCGGCCACGGCGCGCGTCCTATAGCGAGTCGGCCCAGCCGGACAAAGCCACCACGAGCTTGGCCGAGGCCTGCTTGAACGTGGAGCCCATCTCCATCGCCGCCAACGCCTCGCCCCGCTTGTGCGCGGCAGAGAGGTTGACGATCTCGCCTGCGGCGTGATGGAAGGTCGCGTGCAGTTCCTTGACGTTTTGGTACTGCGGGGTCGACCTCGCGGAGGCATCGATGCCCGTGTAGAGCCACTCGCCGAGCGGGCACTTGTTGTCGGCGGCGGCTACGGCGGCGGTCATCTCGCCCGTGCCCGCCTCGACCATCTGGCCCAGTCGGACTTTGAATACGCCGTGGGCGGTGATCGCCTTCTGGAGTTGTTCCTTCAGATTTGCGCCAGTGATCGCGGCCATGGGTGGCACCTGTTGTACAGAACAGCCGGTTTGACTAGGGGATTGTTTTCGTCGATATGCAACCAGTCCCCAAACGGGTATCGGCTGGGTCGCCCATGGCTAGCAGGGGACTTAATCGCTAGCGCTAGCGTTCGCAAGTTTCCGCGCGTCGGCGCTTCAGGGTTGAGGCGGCCGCCGGCGGCGGCGCGGAACAAGAGTCGAACGACGGGCCTGCTATGATTCCGGAGCCGTGCTAGGCGGGGAACTAGCGGTGCCCTGTTACCTGCAATCCGCTCCAGCAGGGCTGAATTCCCTCTCGAGGTTCCCGTCTTCGAAGGCCGCCGCTCGTGGTGACGTTGAGGGCCGGGTCCCGCGCATCGGCATCGCGTGAACCGTGTCAGATCCGGAAGGAAGCAGCACTAAGCGATGCATGTCGAGTGCCGCGGTTAGGCCTGGTCTGAGCTGCCACTGGTGGTGGGCGCGGAAACGACGAGTCGGAGGAGGGTGCACGGCGCCTAACCCAGCGGTCGACCGACTCGCTCGGCCGTCTCGATCATCGTTGCGCCCGGCCCGGCAGGAGCGTCGTGAGTCAGTCTCCGCAGCATCAGGCCATATACAGACGCTGGAGAGCCCAGACGTTCGGCCAGATCGTCGGGCAAGAGGCCGTCGTCGAGACGGTGCGAAACGGCGTTCGCTCCGGCCGCACCTCCCATGCCTATCTCTTCGTCGGGCCGCGCGGCACCGGCAAGACGTCGATGGCCCGCATCCTGGCGAAGGCGCTCAACTGCACGGACCTGCGCGACGGCGAACCGTGCGATGCGTGTGAGGCCTGTGTTGCGATCCGCGACGGTCGCGCTCTCGACGTAGCCGAGTTCGACGCCGCCTCCAACAACACCGTCGGTGACATGCGGGATCTGCTGCCGCGCGTCTTCACCGCGCCTTCGGACCTGCGCCGCAAGGTCTTCATCATTGACGAGGTTCAGCGCATCACCCAGGGCTGGGACGTGCTGCTCAAGACGCTGGAGGAGCCGCCCGACCACGCGGTCTTCGTTTTCTGCACAACGGATAGCAGCGGCATTCGGCCGGCCGTTCTCTCGCGCGTGCAGCGCTTCGATTTCCGGCGGATGACCGTCGCCGAGATCGGAGGGAAGCTTCGAATGATCCTCGAGGGAGACGGCCGAGTGGCCGATCCCGACGCCATCGACCTGATTGCCCGACTGGCGGCCGGTGGCATGCGGGACGCCGAATCGATGCTCGATCAACTCCTTGCCACCGACGCCGGGCCTTTGACCGCGAACAGGGTTCGCGAGGTGCTCGGCCTGGTCGAGGAGGAGACGGTCCAGAGTTTCCTGGGCGCCCTCCTGTCGGGCCAGCCGATGGCAGGCATAGACATCCTGGACGGGCTGGAAGAACGAGGGCGAGACCTGCGGGCCTTCACCGAGCAGGCGATCGAGCGGCTTCGGGTGGCGCTGGTCGCGTCGCTTGGGAAGGGAAGCCCGGATGGATTGTCTGCGGCAGGGCCGGTGGTTCTGGCTGCGGCGACTCGCCGGCTGGCCTCTATAGACCCAACGCACCCAGGCCCGGGCGGACTTCGTCTGCAACTGGAACTAGCTTTGCTGGCACCGGCCGGGGCGACTTCACCGGCTGCTCCAACCTTCCGGGAGATGACCCCGGCCGCTGTCGAGCGAGCGGCCGCACCCCCGGTGCCGGCGCAGAAGCCGATCGAAGCGCCCGTGCCGGCGCCTGCGCCGGTCGCCCGCGTCGCCGCGACTACGACTCCGACTCCGGCGACGACAACCTCTGCGCCTCCGCGCGTGCTTCCGCCTCAGGCGGCGACCAAGCCGCGGACGGATCCCACCCTTCAGCTGCTACTTGAGCGCTGGGCCGAGATCGTCGAGGTCGTCAGCAAGAGTCCGCCCACCAAGCCCCTGATCCTCGCCTGCCGTCCGGTCGGTGTGGAAGGTGCTGTGGTTACCCTCGGCTTTCCCGAGGGCCAGTCCTTTCTCAAAGACGTCGCGGAACGTCGCCGGTCTGTCCTTGAGGATGGCGTCAGTCGCGTCCTGGGGATCCCGGTCTCCGTGCGTTGCGTGGCCGCCAATGTCGAGGTGGCGCCGGTGTCGGTGGACCAGGATGGCTCGCGCCTGATGAGCGAGTTCCGCAAGATCTACGGTGACGATGTTGTGGATGTCGGAGAAGTGGACTAGCCGTGCAGGCGACCGCACTTTGGGCCAGACTTTGGGACGAGGGCAAGAATTAGTCGGCGCCCCCAGCGTCGGGAGGAGGAGAAGCGATGAGCATGGCCAACCTGCAGCGCATGGCGATGCAGATGCAGCAGGCGATGGAGAAGGTCAAGGTCGAGCTGGCCGATGCCAAGGTCGATGGTTCGGCCGGAGGCGGCGTCATAACGGCGGTCGTCACCGGCGACCAGAAGCTCGTCAGCATTGCCATCGACCCGTCGGCCGTTGATCCAGCCGACGTGGAGATGCTTCAGGACCTGATCGTCGCCGCCATCAACGACGCATTGAGAGCAGCCCGCGAACTCGGCGACGCCAAGATGGCTGCCGTGACCGGCGGCATGCGCCTGCCGGGGATGTAGTCGACAACCGTGGCTGCGCCCCTGATCGAGCCGGTCGCCCGGCTCATCGAAGCCTTCGCACGTCTGCCCGGGGTTGGCCCGAAGACGGCGTCCCGATTGACCTTCCACTTGCTACGTGCCCCGGAGACGGAGGCTCGCGCACTGGCGGCGGCGTTGATTGCCGTCCGCGAGCAGGTCGTCTTTTGCGAACGCTGCTTCAACATCAGCGATCGGCCGGTCTGCTCGATCTGCGAAGACACGCGGCGGGACGGCACGAAGCTGTGCGTCGTCGAAGAGCCCCTCGACGTTCTGGCCATCGAGCGCACCAGCGAGTTCAAGGGCCTCTATCACGTCCTGCACGGGGCGATCTCGCCCATCGACGGCGTTGGACCGGAGCGGCTCAAGATCCGCCAACTGATCGAGCGGGCAGAGGAAGCCCGGCGCGACGGCGTGCGCTTCGAGGAAGTAGTAATCGCCACCAACCCAACGCTCGAGGGCGAGGCGACTGCCATGTACCTGGCCGAGCGCCTTGAGCCACTCGTCGGCAGCGTGACGCGGATCGCTCGCGGCCTACCGGTCGGTGGCGACCTCGAGTATGCCGACGAAGTCACCCTGATCCGAGCCCTCCAAGGCCGGAGGGCCATCTAGTCTTGTCAACTCTATCGATCAAGCAGACCAGGGGAGCGCCGTGAGCCAGCTCATCAACGAGGTCCTTCTCCGTTTCGTGAAGCCCCTGATCGCCGGCCTCATCGGCCTGGTCATCTACGGCGTCGCCGTTGGGCTGCTCCACGTGACTCCAACTTTCGAAGTCGCGGCAATTAGCTACGTCGCCGGCGCGGCGATCATTCTGCTGATGGAAACCAGTCCACTGTGAACTAATCCCTCGTGAACCGACCCGTTCTGGCGCCAAAACGGCCCCGTTTGACAGCCTCTGCGCTGGCCCGTACTATTCCGGCTCGCCCTGGTCCCGCGGTTTGCGGACTGTTGGTGAGCGGGTGACCCCGGTTCCCCTCGCTTGACAGGGATGTGGCAAATGCCGCATCATTAGGGGGTTGCGCCTGGCGCGGTCGAGTGCCAAGCGGGTACCTTAACAATTGAAGAGTGGCAGGAAATCCGGTAAGGATTCGAGCGGGAAGAACCCTCGGACTTTGTCAGCCGCAAGGCTGAAGATTTTTGTCGGAGAGTTTGATCCTGGCTCAGGATAAACGCTGGCGGCGTGCATGAGACATGCAAGTCGAACGGTCAATCGGGCTTGCTCGATTGATAGTGGCGGACGGCTGAGTAACGCGTAGGTGACCTGCCCCGAAGTGG
>DASVJA010000145.1:0-7620 GCA_036386115.1 Candidatus Limnocylindrales bacterium | reverse complement strand
TCGCCTGCCTCGTGGCCACCGTTGGGCGCCAGCTGGCCGGCCCCACAAAGCCCCGGCGCACCGTGGCCGGGTCCTGAAGCAACCCCCGTGCCCGCCGTCGTTGCCTCACAGTCTGCCCAGGCCGCCGACGAACCTACGCTTGCCGAGATGTGGGAGCAATCGTCCCAGGAGGTTCTCAACCGCGGCACCGTTCGAGTCTGCCTTCGTTGCGCCCTACCTGTTTCCACTCAGGCCCGGTTCTGCCGACGCTGCGGTACACGCCAGGCCTAACCGGTCGAGTCAGAGGACCTCAAGATCTTCGAACAGACCCGGCTGCAATTCATCGCCGTGAATTACGCCGTGCGGCCTCAGCAGGGATCGGACCTCAGCCCTACGCACGAAGCGCCTGTTGCCGAGTTTGATGCTCTGAAGTTGCCCGCCTCGAGCCCATCGACCGATGGTTCCGGGAGTGAACCTGACGTTTGAGGACGCCAGCAACTCAGCCGCCTCCGAAAGGGAAATCCAATCGGCCGGCGTCTTGGACATCGTCAGTCGTGGTCCTTGGCCGACGACTCGGACCCGGCCTGCTTTGCAGGTTCGGCCGGCGCGGCGGGCTTCTCCGCCCCAGCATCCGGGGTCGCAGTCGACTCGGACGACGACTCGGCGGACGCCGTCCTTGACACCGGTTTGCTCGACCCAGACTTCTCCTTGCGAGCCCAACCACTTCCCTTGAAGTGGACCGCCGGGGCGACGATTGCCTTCTTCATCTGCCCGCCGCATTTCGGGCAGGCCGCCGGACCGTCGGCGGTGACCGAATGGATCACCTCGACCTCGTGGCCGCAGCTCACACAGACATAGTCGTAAATCGGCATGAGACCTCAAGAACCTCGCGCTAGGCGCGCAGCATCCGCATGCCGCACTTCGGGCAGTAGAAGACTCGCTCCAGCCCCGACACAAAACCGCAGTGCTGGCAGGCCAGGCCGCCTGACCCGGGTGAAGCCGTCGGCCGATCGATCGAGACAGTTCCTATGGCGTGCGTATCGCCTGCAACGTTATTGAACAGGCCGGCCAGCACGCCGGCGGCGTTGCGATCTGTGTCACCACGGACGCCCTTGCCGCCCCAGCCGACGACGGCCCGCACGATCAGATCGCCGGTCACTTCATCGAAATGCGAAACGACGCCGCCGATGATGGCGTTGTAATCCGGGTAGCCCAGTGGGTCCGTCTCACCGGAGAGGAGCCCGCAGACGAGCGTCTCATAAACCAGGTCAACGGCATCCACCGACTCGAGCACAACGAGAGCGTGCCGAGTCACGGCCGAGCGTTTGTGGTTGTACTGCAGCCACTGCATGCTCCCGGGAATCCGGGCGATGAACGGCGATGCGGTCCCGAGCGCGACAGGCAACGGCTCTACAAGCTCCGACTCGCCCTTGACGTATCCGGCCAGCATGCTGTGAAGACGCTGCACAAGACCGGGCCCGGCCTTGAGACGTACGCCTTCCGAACTCTTGGCCGAGTAGGAAAGCTTCAGCGAGAACTCATGCGAACTGACCTCAGCCAGCAGAGGCTGAGGTTCGGGCTCGTGATCTCGCGCGGAGCGGTTGGTCTTTCCGAAGAGCGGCATGGTCCCTCCCCATAGGGTGGTGTGAACCAACTCGTATCCTAGCAGTGCCTTCGCATCCCATGCCGGCACTGCGGCGCTAACTGAGCCGCTGGGCCAGTCTGGCGACCAATTCCTCCAACTCCGCAGTGCGAGCGCGAACGCCGTCGACGACAGCGGCCGGCGCCTTGGAAGTGAAGGCCTCATTGGCCAACCTGGCGCGGGAGGCCGCCAATAGGCCTTGTGCCTCCGCCAGTTCGCGTTCGAGGCGAGCTCGATCGCGCTCTTCCTGAGCCTCATCCTTGGCCGCGGGACGGACCATCGCCTCGATGTCGCCGGCGATTACCGACAGGCCACCCTCCGCCCCTTGTCGGATCGCCCCCACGCCGGCCGAGCGCGTGAGCGGCCTAGCTCGAGAGAGTCGCTCGATGGCCGGCCTGAGGGCTTCGAATGTCGGGCCCAGCGATTCCGGGACATAGACTTCCACGGGAAGCCACGCGGCCGGCTCGATCTTGGCCTCGGCCCGGGCATTGCGAACGGCCCGCACCAGGTCTATCAGCGAAGCAACCTCCGACTCGGCCGTCGCGTCCATGACATCCGAGCGAACAATCGGCCAGTCGGCCACGATCAGGAGTTTCGGATCACCGGCGGTGTGCGGCAGGCGATCCCATATCGCTTCCGTCACGAAAGGCATGGTCGGATGGAGCAGGCGCAGGTACGTGTCCAGTGCGTCCACCAGAGTCCACCAGGTAGCCTCGCGTTCCGAGGCAGAAAGCGACTCGTCCGCGAGCCGGATCTTGGCCAGCTCCACCCCCCAGTCGCAATACTCGTTCCAGAGCGCCTCGTACAGGATCTGGCTGACATCACCGAACCCGTACAGGGCCATAGCCCTGTCCACCGCAGCCACCGTTTCGGCTGCCCTCGAGAGAATCCAGCGATCGGCCGGACCGAGTTTCTCGCGATCCGGCAGTTGACGCGTGGCACCGTCCGGAATTGACCCCGGCTTTGCCCCGAGCACGAAGCGAGCCACATTCCACAGCTTGTTGGCAAAGTTACGAGCGTTCTCGATCTTCTCCGGCCCGAGCTTTGAATCGTTGCCGGGAGCAGAGCCGTTGATCAGAGCAAAACGCAGCGCGTCGGCGCCGACCTCGCTGATCGTCTCGAGCGGATCGACAGAGTTGCCCTTGGTCTTGGACATCTTCTGGCCGTACGGATCCCTGATCAAGCCGGACAGATAGACCGTATGGAATGGCGCTTCACCCGTCAGGTGGATGCCCAGCATCATCATCCGGGCGACCCAGAAGAAGATGATGTCGTAGGCGGTCTCCATGACCGAGCCGGGATAGAAGCGCTCAAAGTCGCGCGTCTTCTGCGGCCATCCGAGCGTTGAGAACGGCCACAGGCCGGAACTGAACCAGGTATCGAAGATGTCGTCGTCCTGGCGTAGCTCGGCGACAGGGCGCGAGCAGACCTCGCAGGCGGGCGGGCCGGCTGGATCAGCCGTCACCGTGGTGTGGCCGTCCGGGCAATACCAGGCCGGAATTCGATGCCCCCACCAGAGCTGGCGGCTGACGTTCCAGTCGCGCATCTCGGTCATCCAGTGTTCCCAGACCTTGACGAAGCGCTCTGGCAGAATCTGGGTCTTGCCGGAGCGAGTGGCTTCCAGGGCAGCGGCCGCGAGCGGCGCGACGCGGATGAACCACTGCGTCTTGAGACGCGGTTCCACCACATCGTCCGAGCGCTGGCAGCGGCCGAGCATCATCTCGTGGGCCTTGATCGACTCAAGGTCTCCCTGGCCTTCCAGGGCGGCCACGATCTGCTTTCGAGCTTCGAAGCGGTCCAGGCCGGCGTACTGAGCGCCGTTCTCGTTGATGTGGGCGGTGTCGTCGAGAACGGTGATCATCGGCAGGCCGTGGCGCTTGCCGGTGTCGTAGTCGTTCTGGTCGTGGGCGGGAGTGATTTTGACCGCGCCGGTGCCGAAACCCATCTCCACAACTGAGTCGGCGATGATCGGGACGGGGCGATTCACGAACGGCACCAGGGCCTGGCGGCCGATTAGCGCGGTATAGCGCGGATCGTCCGGGTTCACGGCCACCGCGGTGTCGCCGAGCAGCGTTTCCGGACGCGTGGTGGCGACGGCGATCCAGGCATCTGGATCCGCGGCGCCGGTCGACTCATCGACGAGGTGATACCGCATCGTCCAGAGGCTGCCCGTCGTTTCCTTGGGCACGACCTCCAGGTCCGAGACGCTGGTCCGGCAACCCGGGCACCAGTGAATCAGGGCTTCTGTGCGATAGGCCAGACCCTCGCGAAAGAGTCGCACGAAAGCCTCGCGCACGGCTGCCGCCGAGACTTCGTCCATCGTGAAACGAAGTCGGCTCATGTCCAGCGAGGCGCCGACGCTGCGCTGCTGGCTGAGTATCGTCTCGCGCGTCTCGCGCACGAACTCCCACATTGCTTCCAGGTACTTGTCGCGGCCCAGGCTCTGGCGTGTCTCGCCCTTCGTCGCAAGGCGCTTGTCCAACACGTATTGGGCAGCGATGGAGGCATGGTCCAGGCCGGGCAGGAAGAGCGATGGGCGACCCTGCATTCTGGCGTGGCGGGTCATGATGTCTTCCACGGTCGACCGCTGCGCATGCCCGAGGTGCAGCGAGCCCGTGACATTCGGTGGCGGCTGAATCACGACGAAAGGCTGCTTGGACCAGTCGGCACGCGAGCCCTTACCGTCGGGGTTGAAGACGTCGGCGTCTAGCCACCGTTGGAAGATGCCGGGCTCGACATCGACGGGCCGGTAGGCCTTCGCTAGTTCTGCTTCTTCGCCCCGATCGCTCGCCATCGCACGCTCCCACAAAGACGACCCGCTCGTCCAGCGGACGAACGGGTCGTGGTACCACCTGCTGGTTCGGCGAGCGTCCGGCCAAACCGGACGCTTTGAGCGATCGTGCCCAAACGCCCGGGGCGGCGCGCACATCGCGCGTCACCTGACGCTGCCCTCTCGGCGCGATATCGGGCGCCTCCCGCACTGCTCGCGAGCTACGTTCACGCCGGGCCGGCCGCAGGGCTTCCAGCCAGCGCCATGGGCGCGGCCCCACTCTCTAGGCCAATCACCAAAGACGATCGGCCGTCGCCGGCTGGCGACGCTACTCCTCTCGGTCAACACCGTGAAGGCGGCGATCGTAGCACAGGGCCGGAAGGTGCTCGGGCCACGCGGAGACGGCTGGACGTGCCCGGAGAAAACGCGGCGGTCCGCAGGACCGCCGCGTTTGAGAACCGAGTCTATGCCCCAGAACTGGAGCCTCGTGAGATCACTTGCTGGCGGAGTTGGCCGCGGCGCACTTGGTGGACGTCTTGTCCATCTGCGCCTGAGCCGCGGTCACCTTATCCTGGGCCGCCGACACCGCGTCGGTGTAGTCGCTGATCAGGCCTTCGAGCGTAGTCTGAAGCGCTGCCGCAGCCGCGATTTCGGTCTTGGCCTGGTCGAAGAGCTTGACCGCGACAGCCCACTCGGTCTGATTCGTGGACCAGCTGAAGTCGTATGCGGAGGTTCGGAAGTCGGCTTCGGCGGCCAGAATCTGGGTCTCGTAGGCGGCTCGGGCAAGGTCGATTTCGCCACCGGTTGCCGGGCTGTTGGTCACGGCGGCCAGCGCCGTGACGGCATCAGTAAGCGCCGTACCATCGGTCTTCATGCTGGCGACGCAGGCGCTCCAGGCGGCATTGTCCGACTTGTGCTTCGCCTGCTCGGCGGCGAGGTCCTTCTTTGTGGTGTCGAGGGTTCCGCTCGTGCTTATGAAGGCGAAGCCGAGGCCGCCGCCCACCACGAGGAGCAAGAGCACCAGAACAAGGGAAAGGATCTGCCAGACCTTGCCGCCCGACTTGGGGCGCTGCATCTGCGGCTGACCATAGGCCGTGCCGTAGGTCGGCTGCGCCGCAGCCAGCTGAGGCTGCCAGGCGGCGTTGGGATCAACAACCGGTGCCTGGGGCGCCCACGCGGCGTTGGGATCAACCACCGGGGCCGGCTGAGGCTGCCAGGCCGCATTGGTGTCAACTACTGGAGCCGGCTGAGGCTGCCAGGCCGCGTTGGTGTCAACCGGAGTCTGGGGTGTCCAGGCTGGCTGCGGCGCCTGCTGGGGTGTCCAAGCGGGCGGCTGGTATGCGGGTGCCGGAGGGATAGGCGCTTCAACCGACTGAGGGGCAATAGGCTCCTGCGGCGGCTGCTCAGATGGCACAGACTGATCCCCGCTGTTACCCGTCATATCAGACAATTCCCTACTCCTAATTGCGTGCGACGAAAGGCTCCGGCCCCGCGACCCAAGCTCAACCTATGCGCTTTGGCTGCGCTCCGCGAGGAATTCCCCGTAATTGGTCTCGTCCACGCCTTCCTCGACCTGGCTCTTGGTGAGCAACAGGGGCGGCCGACCGTGACGGATCGTCTCCTCCGTGACCAGGCACTTGCGAATCTCGCCGTGGTCCGGAACGTCGTACATAACGTCCAAAAGCGCTTCTTCCACGATGGACCGCAATGCCCGGGCGCCGGTCTTGCGAGTAATCGCAACCTCGGCGGCGGCCTGTAGAGCCCCAGGCGTGAAGACCAGATCCACCTTGTCCAGGGACAGGAACTTTTGGAACTGGCGGGTAATCGCGTTCTTGGGCTCGGTCAGGATCCGGACCAGGTCGTCCGCGGTAAGTGACGTCAGTGTCACCACCACAGGCAGGCGGCCGACGAACTCCGGGATAAGGCCGTACTTGAGCAGATCCTCCGGCATGAGCCGCTCGAGGATCCTCTCGCGATCGATCTCCGGCATGTGGTTCTGGGCACCAAAGCCCATCGACCGCTTCCCGACCCGCTCTTCGATAATCTTGTCCAAGCCGTCGAATGCGCCACCGCAGATGAACAGCACGTTAGTGGTGTCTATCTGGATGAAGTCCTGGTGCGGATGCTTGCGGCCGCCCTGCGGTGGAACGTTCGCGAGCGTCCCTTCGAGAATCTTCAGCAGCGCCTGCTGAACACCCTCACCGGAGACATCCCGCGTGATCGACGGGTTGTCCGACTTACGCGCGATCTTATCGATTTCGTCGATATAGATGATGCCGCGCTGGGCGCGAGCCACATCGAAGTCCGCGGCCTGGATGAGGCGCAACAGGATGTTCTCGACGTCCTCACCGACATAGCCTGCCTCGGTCAGAGACGTGGCATCGGCGATGCAGAAAGGCACGTCCAGGATCTTGGCCAGAGTCTGGGCAAGAAGAGTCTTGCCGGAACCTGTGGGGCCGACCAGGAGGATGTTGGACTTCTGAAGCTCAACTTCGTCGATCTGATGACCGGCGTTGACCCGCTTGTAGTGGTTGTGGACCGCTACCGAGAGGACCTTCTTGGCCTTGTCCTGGCTGATTACGTAGGCATCAAGAGCGACCTTGATCGCTCGAGGATTCGGAAGCTTGGCCGCCTGCGGTTTTGCCCGCGGAGCCTCCAGCATCTCCTCTTCGATGATCTCCTGGCAGAGGTTGATGCATTCGTCGCAGATATAGACGCCCTGGCCCGCAATGAGCTTGCGAACCTGCTCCTGGCTCTTGCCGCAGAAACTGCAGCGATATGGAACCTTGGGGCCGCTCTTTGTCGTCGTCACGCGCCTAGTCCCGTCCTTCGCGCCTGTGTCCAGTTATTCGGTAGCAGCTTCGGGACCCTTCTCGGTGCTCGGGCCTTCCGACGTATCAACAGTGTCTGTTCCGGCCGTGCCACCACCCTTGCTACCAAGCGGGGCGCCGATCGAAGCGTAGACCGCGTCGATTATGCCGTAGTCCTTGGCTTCCGGTGGGGACATGAAGTAGTCCCGGGAGGTATCGGCAACAATCTTCTCAAGCGGTTGTTTTGTGTGATGCGCCAGGATCTCGTGATTGGTGTTGACGAGCGTCTCCATCTCTTTGACCTGGATGAAGACATCCGGCGTGTTGCCGCGGAATCCGCCCGATCCCTGGTGAATCATGATTCGGGCGTGCGGCAGAGCGAAGCGCTTGCCCGGTGCGCCGGCCGCCAATAGTACGGC
>DASVJA010000144.1:0-13975 GCA_036386115.1 Candidatus Limnocylindrales bacterium | reverse complement strand
CAACTTCTTCCGGCTTCACTCCCGGCAGCACGGCCTCGATAACGACCGTGTCGACCGTCTGGTAGACGTCAACCGGCACGATTTGGCCGTCGCCGAACTGCCAGGTTCGCGGATTCACAAAACTCTCCTCAAAGAGCCGGTCCATGGCCTGGCGCAGAGAAAGAAGGTCTCCGAAACCGGTGCGCCTGACGATGGTCATCTCGCCTCCAAGTGGTCGGGTTCTATTGATCTGGGGCCCCACGACGGAACCTTCAACCGACCGAGTGCCGTGGGCAGACGATAGAACCCTATCAATGCCATTGTCAAGAGGGTTACTACCAGAAGGGACGAGAAGTTATCCACATGTTGCGCAGGGTGCGCCGTGCAGGTCCGGTCGCTGCCAAGACTCGTCCCGCCATGACCAAAGTCCTTCAGCGTCGTGACGGACATAAATCGCCGGCCAAAGCCTTGCCCCGCCCTGGGGTACGATCTCGGCAGCGCGCTCCTCGCGAAATCGGGCGCAAAGTCGAAGGGAAGGCAGTGGCGATTCTCAGGCCGGGCCGCGCATCCGGAAGGCGAGCCGCGTCCGTCGCTGCGACGGCCGTCGTGCTGGCCGTGGCCCTGACCGGTTGTGCCTATTCCACGGAGACTCCGTCGCTGCGCGTCGAGCCGACGCCGACCGTAGTGCCCAGCCAGGATCCCACTCCGACGCCGATACCGACGCAGGCCCGGCCGAGCGGCACCTTTACTCGAATCGCCACGCTCCCAAGCCGCGGCGATGGTTACTCGGCGACCCTCCTGCTGGACGGCCGCGTGCTCATCGCCGGTGGTACCGGCGACGGTTACAAGGCACTGGCTACCGCCGAACTGTTCGATCCGCGGACCGGCGCGTTCACGGAAACGGGCTCGATGGTCGTTGCGCGGACCTCCCACTCGGCCACCTTGATGGACGATGGCCGGGTTCTGATCGCAGGCGGCGCCTCCATTGAGAACCAGGACTTCCTCGCCTCGGCCGAGATCTACGACCCCAGCACGGGCGAGTTCAGTCGTACCGGCTGGCTGGCAACGGCGCGCGAGAGCCAGACGGGCACGCTCCTCAGCGACGGTCGGGTTGTCCTGATCGGCGGTGACGAGGGTTGCCGCGGCGCGTGCAAGATCATCGCCTCGGCGGAGATCTTCGACCCGAAGTCGGGCACGTTCGCGCCGGACGGTGGCTTGCACCTTGGTCGGGCCGGCCACACGGCTACCCGACTGCTCCCGAGCGACAAGATCCTGATCGTAGGCGGAGACAACGCGGCCGGTCTGGCGATCGCCTACGCCGAGATCTTCAACCCTATCGACGGTACCTACAGTGATGGGATACCAACCGAGAAGTCCCGTTACGGTCACACCGCGACCCGTCTGCCGGACGGCAAGGTATTGATCGCAGGCGGCGTGGGGCAGTCGTCGGCCGAGTTGTTCGATCCGGCGACCGAGGAGTTCACCTTGATCGGGCCGCTGGGCACGGCCCGTGCCTTTGCCACCGCCTCGCTCCTCCCCGACGGCCGAGTCCTGGTGGCCGGTGGCGCTTCGACTCCCGCCGATCCCGCCTCGGCCGAGCTGTACTACCCCGCGACCAACACGTTCGGCCCAACCGGCACGATGACGACCGGGCGAGCCGGCCATCTCGCCGTAACTCTCGCCGACGGCAGGATCTTCCTCATCGGCCGTGACTTCGCGAGCGGCGGCACTTCGGACTCGGCCGAGTTCTACCAGCCCTAGACCGGCTGGGATTGCCGCGCCCCAACGACGGCCCGGTAGACGAGTGCCCTTCGGAGGGGGCTCCCCAGTGACCGGCGGCCCGCACTTATGGGCCGAGAGGGGCGCTGCGCTCCGGACCCTTCGCCCCGTAGACTCGTAGCACCGTTTCAATAAACGGTTATCTCATGAATATTCGAGTCGAAAGGGTTCGCCGTCGAGCCCGCCGACTCGTCGTCTCAACCCATTTCGGAGTACAGCTACATGATCGGCGCCCTCTTTACGGCCTTCTTCTTTGGGATAACGCCGGTGGTGGCCGGCCGAGCGATTGCGCTCATCGGTTTCGTACGCGCGAACCTCATCCGGCTAGCGCTGGCAATCGTGGTTCTGGGTGCCTGGACTCTTGCCTTTGGCCCGGGCCTGCAGGGCCAGTGGCCGCTCTTCATGACGGCCGGCGCAATCGGCTTCGGCATCGGCGGGCTCTGCCTGCTCGCTTCTCTTTCCAGGCTCGGCGCGCCGCTTGCCTCGCTCATAGAGGAGACGATCGCTGCCGCCGTGGCGCTGGTCATGGCCGTCTTCTGGGTCCCCAACGCTAATCTGACCACGCTTCAGCTCGGGTTGATCGGCGTGATCCTCGTCGGCGTTGCCATCGGCCTGCTGCCTTACATTCGAGCGACCACCTTCAAGGGTCTGGCGTTCAAGAGCGTTGCGCTCGGCATTGGTCTCGCGCTCGTTGCCGGTATCGCCCAGGGCATCAGCGTCGCTGCAACCAAGAGCGGCCAGGTTCAGATGACACAGGCCGCGAAGCTGGCGGCGAAGGCGGGCCATCCCGGCACCGCCAACCTGCCGGATACCATCACCGTCTCCTTCGAGCGCTTGATCGGCGGCGTCCTGGTCGCGATCGCGGTGTACCTGGTTGCCCGCTACGTCTGGCGCCGCAAGTGGGGCTTCACCGCCGCTGACGGCTCGACCAAGTCCATCCTTAGCTCCGATGGCGGCAAGCTCACCAGCCGTCCGCTCTTCTGGGGCGGTCTGAACGCGCTCTTCGGCCCGATCTTGGGCGTGACTTGCCTCGTTTGGGCGCTGTCCATGCTGAACAACCCGGGCGAGGTCCAGGCCATTCAGGCCGTCGCGCCGCTCATTGCGGTGCCGTTCGCCTTCTGGCTCCAGGGCCACAAGCCGCCGCGCCTCTGGTACCTGGGCGCCGTAGTGGCCATCGCCGGCCTCGCGCTTCTATACCTGAACAGCTAGATCCAGGCTCACCAATCGGCAGGGCGGTCGTCCTTCGGGCGGCCGCCCTTTTGATTCATTTCCCGAACGTCTGAGCTTCGCCCGTGGTCTACCATCGTGAGGTTGGTCGCGGGAGTGCCGCGGGCCTCGAATGTGGGGAGGGGCAATGGACGAGGTTCCGGAGTTCGAACTGTTCCCGGGCTCGCGCCGGGCGGGGGATTGGGCGGCGAGTCGAATTCGCCGAGTTCCCGCCCTCGCCTGGCCGTTCATCGCTCTCGCCGGGCTCGATTTCATTGTTGTCGCGCTGGCAAACGGGACCAACTGGAGCGTGCTGGGATTCCTCGTGGTCGTTTACAGGGTCGCCTGGGCTTTGCTTCCGGCGGCGGTGATCATCGGCTGCCCAACGGCCTGGCGCACGGCCCGCCTTGTCCTCGTCGGTGCGATTGCGTGGTCCACCATAGGCGCCGCGGCGACCCTACTGTGGGGTTTGCCGTTTGTCTCGACCGACATGGGTTTGCATTCCAACTACGCCAGCCTGGGCGTGAGTTTTCTGCGCGAGATTGCGTCTCTCGCAGCTCCGATCGCGATCGTCATGGGCTTGTCGGTACGCCGCCGAACCTCGACTTCCTGGCCGGTCCCCGTCGTAATCCTCGGGCTTGCCGGAACGACGCTCGCTCTGGTCTACGTGGGCTCCAACGCGTGGTCCAGCTACAACGACTGGCCCCCTCTCTTCGGGGATTCTGCGGCCCAGCAGATCCAGCTGGTCTTGCAGCTGCTCGAGCCCCTCACGCTGCCGGTATTTGGCGCGCTGGCATGGTCGAGCCTGTCCGCCGTTCGAGCCGGCGAAGAGCGGCCACGGTTCTGGGCCGCGTTGGCGGGCGGCTCCGCGCTACTTCTGGTCGTCTACGTCGTGAGCCTGGTGTCGGCGTGGGCGTTCGGCGTTATCGGCTATTCGGCGGGCGCGACTGACCTCTACGCCAACCTGAACTACGTCCTTACGTGCGTCTCTGTCGTTGGAATCGGCCTGCTATTGCTCGCGTTTGCACTCGGATTGCCGGACGATCCAATGGATCTGGGAGACGTACAAGAGGACGCCGGGGCAACCGGCGAAGCTGCCGCCTAGTCCGCGTCGGCGTTCACGCCGAGCAGGATTCTGTGGAGCTCGCCTTCGCATTCGGTCCGGCCTATGCCGATGACCTTGTCGCCTAGCTGCAACTCCGTGTCCGAACGAACGGACATGGCCCGCTCATTTCGGATGACGGCGAAGATCGAGCAGCCGTCCGGCAGCTCCAGGTTTCCGGCCACTTCTCCTACCGCCGGCGAACCCTCGCGCAGCTGAGCCTCAACGAGTTCCAGCTCGCCGCCGCCCAGAACTGCCAGGTGGAGCAGTTCGTGGACCGGAATGTCCGCCTCGATGGAGCCCAGGATCATGCGCGTCGGCGAAACGATTTCGTCCACGCCGAGGTGCTTGAAGAGCCCCTCGTTCTTGGGGTTGTTCACGCGGGCGATGGTCCGCGGCACGTCGAAATGGTGCTTGGCCATCTGGCAGATGACGAGGTTATCCTCGTCGTCGCCTGTGACGGCGGCCACGATGTCCGCGCGATTGGCTCCCGCCTGGCCGAGGTACTTGCCCTCGCAGCCATCCTGGGAGATGACGATCGAGCCGATCTCCTCGGTGATCTGGGCGGCGCGAACTCGGTCGCGTTCCATCAGGGCGACTTCATGACCCGCGGCGATAAGTTCGCGGGCAAGGAAGTAGCCGACCTTGCCGCCGCCTACGACGATGACAAACATGTCGACCTCCTACCCGCGCTCAGGCGCGCGGCCGGCGGAAGCCGAGCCGAGAGGCTCGGGCAGCATCCGCCGCACTAGATGTGCCGTTCCTCTGTTCCGCCGGCGGCCCGGCGAAGGCCGGTGCGTCTACGCCCTGGACAGTCGGATGGGGATGTTCGTGGCCCGTTGCCTCAGGCGTATCTATACCGGGACCGGTCTGCATCGGCAGATTCAGGTAATTGGCAACCGAGTCGACCATCAGGTTCGTCCGGCAGAGAGTGGCGATACCCAATTCCGCATAGGCGGCTGCTCGGACCGGGTCGTTGATCTTGGCGATCACCTGCGCGACCCCGAGAGACTCGGTAGCCACCTGGGCGGCCATGACGTTACGGTTGTCGCCCTCTGTGAGGGCCAGGAAGATGTCCGATCCCTCAGCCCCGGAGCGTCGCAGAACGTCCACGTCCGTTCCGTCGCCGCGGATCGCCGCGCCCTTGAATGTCTCCGGAAGGCGGTCGAAGGCAGAGGTCTTGACGTCGAAGATGATGACCTCGTGCCCGTCTGCGTCGAGGTTCTCGGCGAGCGTTGACCCAACGCGGCCGCAACCCACGATCACGATCTTCATTTGGACTCCTCGCCCATCGGCTGACGTACCACCCACACCGCGCAGGGGGCGTTCTTCAATGCGTACGGGACGGCCCGCCCGATCGCGAAATCGCCGCCGAAACGGGTCTTGTACGGCAGGCCGACTATGAGCATATCTGCATCGCGCGCGGCGGCTTCATCCACGATGGCCGCGCCGACATCCCGGGCCTGCACGAGGACCGACTCCAGCTTGCAGTGCATTGTCTCGGCGATGCCTTCTGCCGCGTCCAGGACTCGCTGGGCTTCTTCCGAGCGCTCAGCTACGTCCGCATCCAGTGGCTGTGTCCAGTTCAGTTCGACGACATGGACGGCGATCAACTCGGCGTGGCAGGGTTTGCCGACCTCGATCGCCATCCGGACGATGGCTGCGTCGCTGGGGCCACCGCTCAGGGCAATGACGGCCCGCTTGAAGACGGGGACAATTGCCTCGGCCACCGGACCTCCGTTCCTAAAGACAGGCGGCGAGCTACAGCCGCGTACGAGCGGGAACGATACCACCGGCTCGCGGAAAGGCACGGGCCGAAGGATGTGAGCGCACCCGCTCCGAGTCCCAATTGTGGTCCCGGCCGTTGGCCCGCCGATTCAGCCGTTCGGCCCGGGTCAGCTCAAAGACTCGAGGAGGACTGTCGTTTGACGCCGGATTGCGGGTTGGTGAGCGCTCCAGGTCTCCCATACCGATTCGGCCCAGAGGCGAACGGCCAAGCGGTCGCTCGCATTGGTCGCCGAGATCGCGTCCGGCACGGTCACGGTTCCAAGCGACGCCGGTGGCCCCAGCCAGGTGCTATCCGCTCTGCGATGTCGACGAGGCAGCGCTTCGAAGGTTGACGGCCCTGTCGCCCCCGATGGCCGCTCCCACGTAATTTGATTCTGGCGGAGGGCGGGAACGGAACTAGGCTAGCACCACAATACTGTCGGCGGGCCGGCATCAGGCGTTCTGGCGGGGGTCGTGCTCCTGCGCCAGCAGCGTCCCTACCGGTTGCGTCTCTTCCGATGCCGCTGTGATCCGAACCTCGTCGCGGCGGTACGGCACGTTGATCACGACCGTGTGCGGGCGGCCGAGCAGGGTCGTGCGTAGTTGCTTGGCGGCCTGGTTGTAGAGCATCCGCTCCCACCAGCTGCGGGCGACGTATTCGGGGATCAGAACGAAGGTGATCGGCTCCTTCTCGTCCGTGGGGAGGGACTGGTCAAGAACGTCGAGGTAGGCAACGAGCGGGGCGATCAGCGCCCGGTACGGCGACTCGACCACCACGAGCGGAACGTCCGGGACGGCTTGCTCCCAGTGCTCCCTGACTTCCAGGGATCTGTGCGGGTCGTCCGAGATGTAGACGGCCCGGATGTCCTTGGTGATGGATCGGGCCACGTTCAGGGCCTGGACGACCGCCCGGTTCACGCCCGGAATCGGGATGACAACGCGGTTGTGGCGGAGCGGTTGCGGCACTGCCGAGCCAGGCTTTATCTCCAGGGAGCGGGATGAAGCCGCGTACTGGTGGCTCACGAAAAGCATCATCGCGATGAGGATTGGGATGAATACCAGCACCATCCAGGCGCCGTCCCAGAATTTCACCGTGGCCACAACCACGAAGACGATGGCGGTGAGGAGGGCTCCCGTGCCGTTGACCAGAGCTCGCCATGCCCAGCCGGGCCCTTTCTCCTTGAACCAATGCCGGACCATGCCCGTCTGTGAAAGCGTGAAGCAGATGAACACGCCGACTGAGTAGAGCGGGATCAGAGCGTGAGTGTCGGCCCCGAAAACAACCAGCATCGCGATGGCTACGCCTGCCAGGACGACGATGCCCCAGGAGAAGGCCAGGCGGTCACCCCTGAAGGCGAACTGGCGGGGAACGTAGCTGTCTGTAGCCAGGATCGCCGCCAGCCGTGGAAAGGCGTTGAAGCTGGTATTGGCTGCCAGGAAGAGAATCAGCGCGGCGCTGCCCTCAAGAAGGTAGAAGGGGATGGAATTGGTCCCGCCGAAAACGGCGGCGCCGATCTGGGCCAGCGCTGGAGCGCCATTGTCATTGTTGGGCTGGACGTGGTATTGCACGGCCACGAATGTCAGGCCGATGAAGATCACGCCCAGCAGAAGAGCCATCGTCACCAGCGTGTTGGCTGCGTTCTTGGCTTCCGGTGGCTTGAAGGCGGGCACGCCGTTGGCGATTGCCTCGACGCCTGTTAGCGCGACCGATCCGCCGGCGAAGGCATGCAGCAGTAGGAAGAGCCCCACGGCTCCCGTGCCGGGAGCGAGGCTGTTGATCGGGTCGACGGGTACCGGGTGAGCGTTCCCCATAAGCGAGTTGGCGATGCCGACCACGATGGCCAGCACAGCCATGAATAGGAACACGTAGGTCGGCAGGGCGAAGATGTTTCCGGACTCACGCAGGCCACGCAGGTTGGCGGCTGTTACCAGTACCACAGAGAGGGCGGCCAGCTCGACTCGATAGTCGGTGATCGCCGGCACTGCCGCTGCCAGGTTGGCGATGGCCGAAGCCGTCGACACGGCCACGGTCATGACGTAGTCCACCATCAAGGCGGCCGCGGCGATGACCCCGAAGGACGGACCCAGGTTCTCTCGGGCGACGACGTACGCTCCGCCACCCGAGGGATAAGCCCGGCACACCTGGCGATAGCTGAACGCGACGATTGCCAGCAGCAGGGCAACGCCGGCGGCCAGCCAGAGAGACAGCGAAAGGGCGGCAAGGCCGCCGAAGATCAGGACCTTGAGGATTTCGTCTGTGGCGTACGCCGACGAAGAGATGGCGTCTGAACTGAAGATCGGGAGAGCCAGCTTCTTGCTGAGCCTTTCCCCAATCTCCTGGTCGTTGGCGAGCGGCTGGCCGAAGAAGAAGCTGCGAATGCGGGCGACGCGCTTGCCGATGGCGGTTCTGGGTGTGCTGGCGGCGGCCTTGGCGATCATCGTGCCCGGGCCGGCGTAGCGGAAGTATGCGGAGTGCGGCCGGTTGACCACTACGCGCCGGTCGCCCAGCTTGCGGCCGTGGAGAGGCGGGCGAGGAGCGGTCATCTAGAGCTGGAACCTCTTCAAAGGATTTGCGAGCCCGGCGAGGCTCCGACGACGGCAGTTATCCGCTTAAGGCTAGCACGGCCTCTCGGCGATGGACGCCCTACCCGAGGCCCCATCCTGGTGGCCCGCAAGACCCAATCCCGTCCACTCGATTCGATGACGGCAATGCCATTCGGCCCGGTCAACGCCCGATGCTCAACCGCCTGACCAGACTATGGGGCAGCCCAGCCTCGGCCATTGCCGTCTGCGTGGCCCCGATGTCGTATTCGGCCCGATGCCAGGAGACGCACGCGGAGCTTGTGTCTATGACCATGTAGCCGGCTCGGGCGTCACCGTCACGTGGCTGGCCAACGCTTCCGGGATTGAGGATGGCCCGTTTCTCACCGAAGTCGAGACGGGAGCCGGACCTAACGTGCACCGTCTGCAGCGTGCCCCGGGTTTCCTTGAAGGCCAGTGCCACGTGGGTATGGCCGACCAGGCAAAACTGAGTCTCGAAGTAGGGCAGGTTCCGATTGGCGACCGTCGCCGAATTCAGATACTCCCAGATGGGATTGCTGGGGCTGCCGTGCGTGAGGGTGACGCTCAGGCCCTCAGGCGTGACCACTTCCGGAAGGCCGGCGAGATACTCGCGAGTCGACTCGGCTATATGGGCGCGCGTCCACTGCATGGCCCGGTAGCCGTCCGGGTTGAACAGCTCGATGCTCTCGCCGCCGCCGGCCGCGTCGTCGTGATTGCCACGAACCCAGACTGCACCCGCGCCGCGCAGCCGATCGACGACCGCCTGCGGCTGCGGGCCGTATCCGACGGCGTCGCCGAGGTGCCAGATGGCATCCACCGAGCCCACGTCGAGCAGAACGGCCTCCAGCGCCGCCAGGTTCGCGTGGACATCGGAAAGGACGACGATCCGCACGCCCGGTCCTAGAGTGGCAATCGGCGGCGGACCGCCGGGTCGCGTGGGAATTGCGGCGGCGTCTCCGCGATCTTCTCGACCACCGCAAGAACGTGGTCCTCCAGCCCTGGGACAGTAATCGCCTCCAGGCGCACGATGCGTCCACCTACCCGGTGGAGCGCCATGCCGGCCTTTTCGAGTTCTTCTTCGGCCGGGCGCCGCTTCCAGGCTATGAGCAACCCGCCGACCATGAGAAGCGGTAGAGCCAGCTCCACCAATTCGCTCATACCGGTGACAGCTCTGGCTGTAACCGCCTGCCACTGCCCGCGATGGTGAGGATCGGCGGCCAGCGTCTCGGCCCGGGTCGCGGCGACATGCACACGGTCGTGGATGCCGAGGCACTCGACGGCGGTCGCCAGAAATCGGGCCTTCTTGCCGACCGATTCGACGAGCAGGGCCCGCCGCACCGGGAGGGCCACTGCCAGCGGAAGGCCCGGATAGCCCCCGCCGCTGCCGAGGTCCAGGAACTCCTCAATGCCCGCCCTCTTCATCAAGGGAACCGCGGCCAGGCTGTCCAGCACGTGCTCCAGCGCAATCGCGTCCGGTTCGCGGATCCCGCTGAGGTTGATTGCCTGGTTCCAGGCCATAAGCAACCGGGCATGGTCGGCGATTGCTTCGAACTGGGCCGCCGTGACCCCGCCGCCGATCTGCTCGCCCAGCGCGGCGGCGAGCCCAGCGGCCACCGTGGCGGTGTAGGCATCCGGCGCCGGCGGCAGGTCGTTAACGCACGTCGGGAGCGGAGCACGATCAGGAGGTGGGGTCATCTGCGGACTCCCGTTCCTCATGCTCGCGCCGCTCCCGGCGTAGGCTCTTCTCGCACCCGGCGTCCCTCGGTCTTCCCGCGTTGGTTCAGTTGACGGCCTGGTTTCCCCGGCCCTTCGCTAACGCGGTTACCCATGTGACGGTCCGCTACAGCAGTGCGGATGACGGAGAGTAGGCGCCGATACCTACCTCGTCAACGAGGTTTTCCACGAAAACGAGGCAGTCTTCCACGAAAGTGGATAACTCCCTACTTCGAACTGCGTACGTGGATGAACGCCGGCGGTGTTGCGCCAGTTGCAGCATCAGGCGCGCGGTGTCCGAACGGGCTTACCCAGAGTGCGGCGCACGACATCCAGGACCTCTTCGATGTAGTGATCGGCGTCGCCCTTCTCGGCGGCCGAGCGAACGCAACCCTGGACGTGATCTTCAAGTATCAGGAGTGCAACCGAGTCCACCGCGGCCCTGAGGGCGGCCGTCTGCTGGAGAATGTCGATGCAGTATTCCTTGCGCTCGATCATCCGCTCGATTCCACGTACCTGGCCCTCTATGCGGCGCAGACGGCGAATCAGGATCGCTTGATCTCGAGAGTAGGAATGGCGGAAGGTAGCTTCCAACTCAGCGCCGTCGGCGCCGATATCCAGGGGGTCGATCATCGTGACGGCGGATTTCTCGGCCATCAGCTTTGCTGCGTCGTCCTGTCCTGCCAACTCACCCTCGTTCTGCGGTCATGCGGTGGCCCCATCCGGTTCGGGAGTCGGGTCCGCCTCGATAATACCCCCGGGGAGTATTTGTGGCAATCTTGGCGCGCCTCCCGGGGCCTCCCCGAATCCGCCGAGCGGATAGACTTGCGGAGTGGAAACCCGAGAGCTCCCGAGTATGGTTCGGGTCGCGTGACGGACGAGGCAATCGGTGCCGGCCCGCGCCACGGCTATGCCTTCGCCCATGCCAGCGAGGCCGAATTCGCCCGCATCCTGGACTTCTACCAGGTGCCCTTCGAATACGAGCCCAGCGTCTTTCCGATCCTCTGGGACCTGGATGGCAACGTTCTGGAAAGCTTCGCCCCGGACTTCTTCCTGCCGGACATGGATTTGTTCATTGAACTGACCACTCTCCAGCAGAAGCTGGTGCGCAAGAAGAACCGCAAGGTTCGGCGTCTGCGGGAGTTGTATCCCGGCCTGAGGATCAAGCTCTTCTACGCGCGCGACTTCCGAGCCCTGATGCTCAAATACGGGCGGTCCGCGCTCGTGGCCGAGTTGAGCGGTACCCTTGGCCAGGTGATGCCGCGGCCGGAGACCGATGATTCCAACGAGGCGGAAGGCCGGCTCGAGGGCTTGGATCGGGCGGCCGGCTCACCGGAGGGCGCCGGTCCAACGGCGCCCGGATCCAGCACAGACATACGTCCTCGTAACGAACGCCCGTCCCGAGCCGCCCGCCGTCGGGCCGTGCGGAGGGCCGCCGAGGCTGCCGCTCACGCCCCCGCAATCTGACCCAAGAGGTAGCGATGAAACCTTCCCAGGACCTCGTTTCGGATATCGCCGAGGTATTGCTGACCGAGGAGCAGATAGCGGCCAAGGTGGCCGAGCTCGGTCAGACGATCAGCCGGGACTATGACGGTCACGAGTTGACTCTGGTCAGCGTGCTGAAGGGTTCGCTGCCGTTCATGGCGGATCTGATGCGGCGCATCAGCCTGCCCTGCCGGATCGACTTGATGGAAGTCTCCAGCTACGGCGGCAGCTCCACCGAGTCGTCCGGGCTCGTCCGGATCCTCAAGGATCTGAGCGCACCCATCGAAGGTCGGGACGTCCTCCTTGTTGAAGACATCGTCGACACCGGCCTGACCCTCAATTACCTGATCCGCTATCTCAAGGGCAAGAACCCGCGCTCGATCAAGGTTTGCAGTCTTCTGGACAAACCTGCCCGGCGCCTGGTAGAGATTCCTCTCGACTACGTCGGCTTCGAGATTCCGGACGCGTTCGTTGTGGGTTATGGTCTCGACTTCGGCGAGGTCTACCGGAATCTTCGTTTTGTGGGGGTGCTTCGCCCCGAGATGTACGAGTCCTAAGGAACCAGACAATGAACTACACATCGGCCACGCGCGGCCACTGGATCGTTGCCCTGGGTTCGATCGTCGTCGTTGGTTCGACGTTCCTCCAGTGGTGGCAGGTCGGGGGCGGCCCGGGCGAGTTGCCCCAGAGTTCGGGCATGGGGATCTCGGACGGCCGAACATTCCTGATGTTCCTGATCGGCGTGATCACGCTGTTGCTGGTTACGCTGCCCTTTGCCTCCGAGAGGCCCATTTCTATCGATCACCCAATTACCTATCTGGCGCTCTTTGTGGCCACTCTCGCAACCTACATCTGGCGTGCTGCTGAGATGGTCACTCACTCGCCCGCGTCCATCCTTCCGTTGCCGCCCCAGCGAGGCATCGGCTTCTGGATCGCGGCTTTCGGCCTGGCGCTCTTGTCGCGCGGCGTCTTCGAGGTGTACGAGGAGCGGCGGCGGCGCCTCTACTAGCCGTTCCCATTTGACAAGAGTTCACAACTGCGCTTGACGCGGTTGCTCTATAGTTAGCCGCAGGCGATCCGGATGCACTTGCACGGTCGTCTATTCACCTGAGGTGTGGCTGTCGAGCGGGAAGCCGCTCGCCACCCCGAGAGCACCGGCACAGCGGCAAAGGGCCGTCCGCCATTCTGGCTACCGCGACTACGCGATCGCCCTCTCGTCTTGAGGTTCGTCTTTCGAAGTGGAGTACCTGGTCAGGCCGGCCCGCATCACCGACATCGATCGGTTGTACGCGTTATTCGCGGAAAAAGGTGCTGTGCCCGGCGCTGACTCGCCACTCGACGCGATCAGCCTGCTGCGCCAACTCGTCTACCTGCCAGCCGCGAGTGTCGTTCTGGTAGAAGGCAATCATCAGATCCTCGGCGGTGCAGTACTCGGATTGCGGCCGTCGGTCAGGTCCGGCGGTTACGTCGGAACGATCGACGTCCTTGCGGTCGGATCGAGTTCCGAAGGAGAGAAGGTCGCCGATCTTCTCATCGAGGAAATGCTGCACTCGGCACGAAGAAAGGCCTGCACATCGGTCGAAGTCATGTTGACGCCGGACGCCGAGTACATCTCGAGCTGGCAGGTTCATGGCTTCTCCAAGTCGGGCATCAACATCTATACAACGGCGGTCGCAGTCAGGGCATCGACCGGCCGTTGAAAAACCAGCCAAGGTAGCCGAGCAGCCGTTGAGCGCCGGTACCAGGTAATACGACCGGCGACGGGGTCGCCGGCCGGCACATCAAGGAGTTCATTAGTGAGCAAGAACGTTGCGGTCTTCGTAGACGTAGCCAACATCTTCTACGCGGCGAAGGCGGCAGGCGCAGACATCGACTACGTCACGCTACTCAAGGCCGCCGTGGCCGGGCGCGACTTCGTCCGAGCCTACGCATACACGGGTCTGGACCCGGAGAACGAGAACCAGCGCAACTTCCATTCCTTCCTTGCCCGCCACGGCTACAAGGTCGTGAGCAAGGACATCCGCAAGTACGGAGACGGGAAGGTCAAGGCAAACCTAGATATCGAGCTTGTCGTCGACATGATGAAGACGGCTCGAAACCTGGATGTCGCCATCGTGGTGAGCGGTGACGGCGACTTCGCCCCCGCCATCCGCGCAGTCCAGGAAATGGGCGTGCGCGTTGAAGTCATCAGCTTTCGGGGCAACACCAGCTCGGATCTGATGGAAGTCGCCGACGTGTTCTACGACATCACGGCTCTGGCACGTGTGGACCACGAGTCTTCCCGATCGGGACGGCGCGTCTCCAACGACGACCAGGATCTCTCCATGACGGAAGTTCCGGACAAGCAGACCGAAGGTCGCGGTGGTCGCCGCGGCCGCGGCG
>DASVJA010000143.1:0-6204 GCA_036386115.1 Candidatus Limnocylindrales bacterium | reverse complement strand
CAGGAACCAACCTGGCGCGGCACGGGGTCATATCACGCCCCGGCGGATTGGCCGGGCGGAGAGCGCAGTGGAGCGCGGCCGGGATTTCGGCCCGGGGCCGGCGGCGGCTGGCGCGGTCCGGTTCGGGGTGGGCGCGAGGTTCGGAGTGATAGCCGGCGGACGCCGGGCGACGGCGGAGGAAGCGGCGCGGACGGTTCGGGGACCGGCGGTTCGGCCGGAGGCGCCGCCGGCCCCGGAGGCCCCGGCTGGGCCGGGCCCGGCGCGGGTCCGCTTCCAGGCGAGAGATTTGCGGCGCCCCGTGGCGCTGCGCCGGATCGCGGCGGGCAGTTCGAGGTCGAGGAGATCGCCGATCGTGGTCCGATAGAGCGCGGTTCGACGCCGGTTCCTGAGACGCGCGCGCGAGACCTGCGCGAGATCGAGCGGCTGCGATCCTGGTCCCTCCAGGCCAACAGAGCCATGAACGACTATCGCGCCGATGCGGTCGATGATGAGGCGCCGGCGCCGGTTTCGGCTCGGCCGACTCGGCCGGCATCGGACCCGCGGGACGCCACGGACACTTCGGACCTGGAGCGCGAAGACATAGAGGACGAACTCGGCCAGGACGACGACGTATCGGCCGATGTCGCTCGGACCCGTGCCGCCGCGGAAGTCCGTGATTCAAAGTCGATCCTGCCGACGCTCAGGGTTCTTCCGCACGGCATCAATCGCAAGCGTCTGGAGCAGGCCGTCAAGGAGCTTCAGCTGCCGGTGTTGATCGCCCGCACCCCGGACGAAGCGGACGTGGTCATGACGCTCAAGAACGAGTACCGCCAGAAGACCACGGGTCTGCGTGAGGCCGAGGATCACGGTCTGCCGATCTACGTCCTCAAGAGCAATACGATCGTCCAGATGGAGGCCAGCCTGACGTCCATCTTCTCGCTGGAGGTGGATCCACGCGAGGCGGCTTTGCGCGAGACCGAAGAGGCTATAGGCCTCGTAATGCGCCAGGTGGCGCCGGTGGAGCTGTCGCCGCAGAACGCCTACATCCGGCGGCTCCAGCATCAGATGGCAGAACGAGCGAACTTGCTCTCACGCTCACGCGGGCGCGAACCGTATCGAAGAGTGCGGCTGTATCCGTAGGAGCGGGCGGCGCCGGGCGCAGCCCTGAGTTGGGCGAGTGCGCGTCGGGAGACGCACATCCGACATAGCGGCCGGGCGCAGAAGGTCGGTTACGTCGAATCTGCATCTGCATAGGCGCAGCCCGGTCGTATCGAGTCCACTCGGTGCCGGAGCCGGTCGTTTGTGTATCCGCACGGCGCGCAGAAATGACGCGGATCGGACGCACCGGCCGTCGGCTCATCGGATGTGCATCTGTGCACGCGCACCGAAAGTCCAAGCTTGGACTGCGGCCGCTTGCATCGGTGCACGGAGGCGTCTCGGTCGGCGGTGCGGGGCTCAGCTCGGGGCGGTGATGCTCACGCCGCTTGTCGCGATCACCCGGAAGTCGTCGACCAGCGTGGTATTGGTCGACACACCTGAGTTCGTCCCGGTGACCGTGCCTTCCATATGAATGGCCGCGGGGACGCCGTTGTCGTCCACCCAGACGGTATACGTGAGTTGGGCCGCGGTCGCGCCTGAGGACGCTTTCACCATTGCCGCGCTAAAGGCGACCGGGTCGGCGATATCAAGGCGGTGAAGCTGAAGCCCGTTCTTGGTCTCCACGCCGTCGTCGAGGAAGAGCGCCGCCGGGGCGAAGATGAGCCGGTCCGAAGCTGAGTCCGTGGCCGGCCTGGCCGACTTGGCCCAGGCGCCGCCGTTCGTCCGCTCCCACTTGGATGAGCCGATGGAGATCGTGTCGTCCGTCTTGACCGTGCCGTCGGTGGTCACCCTCGAAAAGTCGGAATGGTTGCCATTCTTGTAGCTCATGGTGCCGCTCTCGTCCACCTCCGTGGGCTTTCCGCCGACGATGCTGGTCTGGACGGTGGTGTACTTGGCCACGAACTGGTAGTTCGCCTTTGCGACGTAGGCCTGGTACTTGGCCACCAGCGGAGACGCAGTCGGGGATTCGCCGGGCGCGAGGGTCTGGAGCGAGAGGGTTGGAGCCTCGGTAGGCGACGGGTTGGCGTTCGCGGACGATGTCGGCGTCGGGCCGGTCAGCGAGGAAATGTCGATCGGAACATCGAGCGTCCATTGCGCTCCGGCCATCCCGGCCACGATTGCCGCGCCGGCGATCCAGAGCGAAGCCTCGGCCGCGAAGGAAACCGGCTTTCCGAGCATGCTCATCGGGTGAATTCCATCGTTGAGAAGACCTGGACCGCTAAGGCGTCGAGCTTGGTCTTGTCGGTAGTGGAGCCGACGACAACCAGCATGTACTCGACTCGTTCGTGGACCACGATGAAAAGGGCCTCGTGCACGCCCGATTGCTCGTATGTGAACCAGAAGGCGTCCTCGCCGTCGATGACCATGGACTGCGTCCCGCCCACCGTGCCCTTCTTGCTCAGGCCGTCAACGGCGCCCTTGACCTCGTCAGAGATAGTCACGCCCTTGGCCAGATTCTGATGGTCTGAGCTGATGGTGTGCTTGACCCCGCCAAGGTCGCCCGGGTCGGCGTAGGCGAAGCCGGCTGGAGTGTCCTGCACCCACTTCCAGGGATCCTTGGGCGTGGCGATATCAACCGGCGTTGTCTTGGCCGCGAACATGACGTCCAGATTCGCGGTCACGTCCTGCATGGCCTCACCGATCATCACCTTCCAGCTCATCGATGCGCCAAAGCCGAGGACCTGGCCGGCCTCGTCGGCCCAGACATGCAGAGTGGTAGTTTCTTGATCGAAGGTCCAGGGGTCCAGGCCGAGTGCCGGCGCGACGTCCATTTTGTCCGGCGCGGTCATGATCATGTGGCCCGTGACCCCGGCCACAGTACTGACGCCCGCGTCGAGCGTCGTGTCGGCATTCGCAAGGAGCGTGGGCAGATCCTGGCCCTTTGCCTTCGTACCCCGGTACGCCCATGTCGTGTCGTCGTGGCTGGTGTAACGATTGCCGTCGACGACGGTCTCCTCGAATCTGGTCGAGGTTGTTCCGTTCTCAATGAGAATGATCCGGCTGGACGTGGCGTTGAGCGCAACCGATCCCGTTAGCGTCCGCTCGTCGCCGCCGACCGTCATCGTCCCCTGGATGTTGCCGATGACCGGGCCCAGAGTCTTGAGGCTTGCGGCGAGCTCGGTGGACTTGGAGTAGTGGGGGTTCAAGGTTGCCGACGGGGACGGCGTGGCCTGGGTCGTCTTTTTGGGCGTGCAGCCGGTAAGAACGCCGCCGAGGATTACGCAGGCACACAAGGCTGCACCTGCCCGGCACAGCACGGATGGCATGTGGCTCAAGCCTTTCCCTCGCTGCTGCGTCCTGGTCGGGTCCGGGCCATTTTGTCGACTGCCCGCAGACCGACCCGAAGCATACTGCGCACCCGGGCGGGCTACAGGTCGCAGAACGCCACTCCGTGCCGATCGGCCGGTGGCTGAACAACCGGGAACTTGACGTGAGCGGCGCCCGGCTCGATGCGGCTCGGCTAGACTCGTGGAATGCAGCTTGACGGCATATGCGCTGGCGACCGGGTTCCGCCCGGCGGGCGTCCCAACTCCGGTTGTTGCCACCTGTCAAGGGGGCGCAGGCCGGAATGTGTGCGTCCGGGCAACACTGAGTCGTCTTCTCTCAACTTGCCGGTCGTTTCGAGTGAACCGGAACGCTCCCTGCTGCGAATGAACTTATGAGGGACCAAGTGGCCGAGCCCACGCCTCTGGTCCTTCCCGACGACGCGTCGGAGGGACAATCGGAGGCTGAACTGATGCGGCAGGTTGCCGTCGGCGAAATCGGCGGACTTGAGACGCTATACGACCGCTATCACACGATGGCGTATGCCCTTGCCTTGCGTATCACCACGGAGACGGGGCTGGCAGAAGACGTGGTTCAGGACTCGTTCCTGGGCCTGTGGCGCAATGCCGCCCGCTACGCGGAAGACAAGGGCAGTGTTCGCGGCTGGCTGCTGGCCATCGTCCGCCATCGGGCGATTGACGCTATGCGCCGCCAGCGCGCCGGTGTTGCTCTCGGTGACGAAGCGGTGGAGGCATTGCCGGCCGCGCTCACTCTCCCTGATATCTGGCCGGAGGTTTCGGGTCGGCTGGACGCGCAGCAAGTACGAGTCGCGCTGATGGTTCTGCCGCCGGCACAGCGAGAGGTCATCGAGCTGGCCTATTTCGAGGGCCTCACCCAGCGCGAGATTGCGGATCGGACCCACGCGCCGCTCGGCACCGTGAAGAGCCGTATGCGGCTCGGTATGGTCGCTCTCAAGGATCATCTTGTGGATCACGTTGACGAAACTGCCGGCACTATGGTGTCGCCCGCCAACGGCAAGAAAGGTCTGGCCTGACATGGCCATGACCTGCGATCGCGTTTGCGAGCTTGCCTCCGGCTTTGTACTCGGGGCGCTCGATTCCGGTGACATGATCGCCGTGAGCGATCACCTCGATAGATGCCAGAAGCCTCACCCGGAGATCGCGGAACTCGGAGGCGTTCTACCCTACATCGCCGATTCGCTCGAGCCCGTCGAGGCTCCGGTTTGGCTGCGCGAGTCGGTGATCGCCGCCGCCAGGGCAGATCTTGCGGCCGGGCGTCGCGTCGGCAAGCCGGCGGAGCATCGGATCGTGGAGCCCCGCGAGACTTCGGTTGCAACGCCGGCGCCTGTTCTCGCCTTCTCTCACGCGGAAATTGCGACCACCCCTGCCTCGATCGTGTCGTTGTCGGCGGTTCGCGCCTCGCGTCGCCGCCGGGCCGCAACTTGGGTAACGAGGATCGCCGCAGCCGTAGCCATCCTGGGCCTGTCCGGATACTCGTTCAATCTCCAGAGCGAGCTTCGCCGTGCTCAGCAAATCAGCGACGCAAACGCCTCGATACTCCATGCGATGGGCGAGCCGGACACGCGTCGGGCTGTTTTCATTGCCGCCGACGGTTCCGCCGCGGGCGGTCTTGCCGCACTCAGGCCCACCGGGCACATCATGCTGAACGTCTATGGGCTGGCCAAGACTCAGGGCAACGAGGTCTACGTGGTGTGGCTCAGCAGTGGCAACGGCAGTCCGACGAGCAGCTGGACCAAGGCCGGCTCGTTCACGGTGGATGACTCTGGGCGCGGCTACCTGGAAGTGGACAACGCGCCGACCTCGTCAAACCTGTGGCTGTATGTCTGCCGAGAGGCGAACGGCAATGTGCTCCAGCCTACCGGCCCCCGAGTCCTGACCGCCACCATCTGGCTCTAGCGCTCGCCGTCGGGCGGCCGATTCCTTCGTTGCTCACTGCGGTCCTCGCTTACGCACCCTCAGGTGCGCGCGCTCCGGTCCTCGATCGCGCCTCGGCCTCGGCCGCCGGCCGGCGAGCGCGACTGAGTGGCGGTTCGGGCAGGCGGCCGATTCCTTCGTTGCTCACTGCGGTCCTCGCTTACGCACCCTCAGGTGCGCGCGCTCCGGTCCTCGATCGCGCCTCGGCCTAAAGCCAAGCTTGCTTGGCTCGCCGCCGGCCGGCGAGCGCGACTGAGTGGCGGTTCGGGCTGTCGGCCGATTCTTAGCCGCTCCCTGCGCCCCTCGGCGGCGCCTCGGTTGCATGCCGCGAGCAACATCACGACCTTCGGCGGCGTCCTCCTGCTACACGAGCGCGTAGACTCGGTTTGAGGGTCGGTCCGTCTTGGATGGGACAGGGACGCGGCCGGGAGGAGTTGGAACGATGAGTCCGCACTTGCCGGCCGGAGTGGGGCCGCGTGGTTGCTTTTCGTTGGTTGCATTCGCGTGCATTGCATTGGCGGCGTCCGCATGTTCTGCGGTAACAGCCCCTCCGAACGGAACGGCGAGCCCGACAGCGTCGACCAGAGCGAATGCCTCGCCGAGCCTCATCGCGATCTCCGCGCCATCCCCTTCCCTCGCCGCGAACGGCTTTGTTCCCACCGGGTCGATGGGCGTAGGGCGCGATGGGCACACCGCCACGCTGCTGTCCGATGGGCGGGTCCTCGTCGCCGGCGGCGCAAACACGGCGGACTCGAGTCGTCCGCTCGCGTCGGCGGAACTCTATGACCCGAAGACGGGCAGGTTCGGCTCCACCGGATCGTTGTCGGTCGCTCGAATGTTGCACACGGCAACGTTGCTGCCCGACGGCCGCGTGCTCGTCGTCGGCGGGTACGACTCCGACGATTTC
>DASVJA010000142.1:0-20124 GCA_036386115.1 Candidatus Limnocylindrales bacterium | reverse complement strand
TACAGCCCTACGCTCGACAGCGGCGACCATGTCGTCGTCGTGAACGCGGGCAAGATCCACGTCACGTCGGACAAGAAAGAAACCAAGCTCTATATGCGCCACAGCGGCTACCCGCACGGCCTCAAGGAAGAGAGCCTGGGTCACCTGCTCGAGCGACGCCCTGAAGAAGTTATCCGCCGCGCGGTAAAGGGGATGCTTCCCCACAACCGGCTCGGCGCCCAGCAGATTACCAAGGTCAAGGTTTACGCCAGCGCGGAGCACCCGCACCAGGCCCAGCGGCCCGAGCCGCTAGCCTGACGAGGAGCGAGATGACCATTCCTGCGTTCTATTACGGGACGGGTCGCCGCAAGACTGCGGTGGCTCGAGTCCGGCTCGTTCCCGGGTCGGGCGAGATCGTCGTCAACGATCGAACTCTGGACGCCCACTTTGGCAACGCCATCGATGAGGCCGATGTCCGCATGCCGTTCAAGGTGACCGGCACCGAGGGCACGTACAACGCCCAGATCAAGGTCGAGGGCGGCGGCGTCACCGGTCAGGCCGGAGCAATTCGCCACGGCATTGCCCGAGCACTCCTTCAGATCGATCCGGAAGGCAACCGCCTACCGCTTCGGCAGGCCGGCTTGCTGAGCCGAGACCCGCGAATGAAAGAGCGCAAGAAGTACGGACTCAAGCGAGCCCGCAAGGCGCCGCAGTACACGAAACGATAACTGGGGTCACCAGTCGGTCGGTCCATTGCTTCGTTGGATCCTCCGGGCGCTTGCTCACGCACGTCGGTGCGCTCGATCTCGTCCTCGGATCTGCCTCGCACTGAACTTCGGACTGGCGACGCAGGAGCACGAATAGAAACGACAACGACCGCAGGAGAAATCCTGCGGTCGTTCGTAAGGCCGCCGTCGTAGCGCCGTTGCAGTGCCGGTTGGCGCGACCGCGGCAGACTGCTTCGCGTACCATTTCGCCTTCATCGCGACAGCCCGTGCATGAGACGCGGGGCCGCGAGTGCGAGGAGTGTCAAGCATGGACGCGGAGTCGCTGCAGCATCGTGACCTGTTAAGTTCTGCGGATCTGACGGAGTCGCAATACGAGCGCGTCTTTGCCACGGCCATGGAACTCAAGCGCGAGTTCCGCGCAACAAGGCGTCATTCGGCCCAGCCGCTGGGCGGGCGCAATGTGGCCTTGATCTTCGAGAAGCAGAGCCTCCGGACCCGGGTCACGTTTGAGGCCGGGCTGAACCAGCTGGGCGGCAGCGCGCTTCATCTGGGGGAGGGGATCGGCTTTGGGTTGCGCGAGAGCGTTTCGGACATCGCCCACAACCTGGAGCGTTGGATCGACGGAATCGTGATCCGGACCTTTGACCACTCTATCGTCACCGAACTCGCTTCGGAGGCGGGCATCCCCGTCTTCAACGCCCTGACGGACGACGAGCATCCGTTCCAAGCGCTGGCGGATCTGCTGGCGATGCGCGAGCACTTTGGGGGCCTTCGAGGAAGGGTCCTGACCTTCATCGGCGACGGCAACAACGTATTCCATTCGCTAGCACTGGCCGGCGCAAGGATGGGTATGGAGATACGGCTGGCTCATCCGACAGGTTTCGGGCCAAACGCGAGAATTCTCGCCCGAGCGGACGCGATTGCAGCCTCATCGGGCGGCAAGATCGTCCTTGGACGCGATCCGCGCGAGATGGCGCCCGGTTCGGATGCGCTCTACACGGATGTATGGGTTTCGATGGGGCAGGAGGAACAGTCGCACGCCAGGTTTGCGGCCTTTGCCGGGTACTGCGTCGACTCGGCCCTGCTGGATCTCGCCGGGCCACAAGCCGTTGCGATGCATTGCCTGCCTGCGCATCGAGGCCAGGAGATAACGGCGAGCGTGCTGGACGGCCCGCGAAGCCTTGCACTGGAGCAAGCTGAAAACCGATTGCACGTCCAGAAAGCGTTCCTGGTGGAGTCGTTGGGGCGCTGATCAGGCTTCCGTCGATGCGTTGCGATTGCTTATGAGGCACGTGGCGTAGGAGTAACAGAGGCGAAATCTCGCCTCAGGTACCCGTGACGGGGGCACCGCCAGAAGTCATCATGTGCATATGACGGACGATCTATACGAGCGCTACAAAGAAGCATTGCGGGTGGGCCATGTTGCCGTCCTGCGAGGTGCGCTCGATGACGCCTTGGCGGCCTACAGAAACGCCGCGTCTATCGCCCCGTCACGTGCCTTGCCTCATACGAGTTTGGGCGGCGTTCTCCTGCGTCTGGGTCATTTGGAGGAGGCTCTGGTCGAATATGCGGCTGCCGTTGCTCGCGCGCCGCACGACGAAGGGGCGCTCTTGGGCCAGGCCGAGGCGCTGACTATGGCCGGCCAGCGGGTCGATGCGGCTCTCGCCCTGGACCACGTGGCTGAGATCCAGGAGGCGTCCGGGCGACTGCCCGAATCTGCCGACACGTTGCGGCGCGCGTTGGAGCTCCACGAGAGTACCGAGAGGTCACGTCATCAGCGAGGCCTTATCCGCGAGATCCGGCTGTCCGCGGGCGATCAGGCCGCCGAGCAACTCCTGGCCAAGGCACTCCGGCTTCGCGACGAGCCGTCCGACGCCTCGGTCGAGACCGCGTGGCCGAGCCTTCCGCCCTCGTCATCCCATACGGGCCTCCGGTTGTCACCCGTGCCGCTTAATCAAGTCACCTTGACTTCTGAACCTGCTGAAGCGGCGGTCGAGCCGGAGCCGTCCGAGGAGATGTCTGCGGCACAGCTCGCGGGAGTGATCATGTGGCCGGCGACGGATACGGCTCCCACGCTGGTTGAAGACGAGAGCCGGACGCTCGATCAACGCGGGCGGACTCATGCCCCGGCACCGGCTGCTTCGGTGTCCGACTGGCCGGCCGTAGACCTGGCCCAGCTCCCGACGTGGAAGGGCGCCTCCGCCCCCATAAAGACAACCGCCGCCGATTGGGTGGTCGCTGTGGACTCGCGTGAGGCCGATTCGGGCGACGATCTCGAGCCTGCCGAGCCTGCCCGGCTAGAGCACGCACCCGCCGAGGAAGCCAAGGTTCCCGCCGAACTAGAGCCGATCCTTGCCGCGGTTGGCGTCATGGAAGGCAACTTTGACGCCGACACGCCGCTTGGCACGGTCGATGAAAGCCAGCACCAGCCCACTGGCGACGAGCTGCTTGAAGCGTCGGAAGCTGCAGAGCTGAGCGGCGACAGCACGACCCTCCGCTCGCTGCTCCTTTGGACGGCGCGTGCGTATGCCCGTGAAGGCCGCTTCGAGGCCGGCCTGGATGCGACTCATCGGTTGCTGGCGCGTGCGCCGGGTGACGTAGATGCGCACTTGGTCCTGGTTGAGTTGTACGTCGCGCGCGACTGGAACAACCTGGCAGCGGAGAAGCTTGCTCTGCTCGGCCGCCTGGCCGAGCTGAACAACGATCAGGCAACTCGCGCGCGCCTCTGCAAAGTGGCCACGCGTGTCTTCCCGCACGACGAGCGGCTCGCCTCGCTTTGCGCGTAAACGGACTCGGCGCCCTGCTCGTACGGTGCTGTTGACCGGCCCGACAAGCTGAGGCGACCCCTCGGCGGTATACACTAGTTTTCGATGCCACTGTTTAATTCCGCGGTCGGCCAGGTCAGTCTGAATATTGTCGCCGACGTCGCGATCACCGCCCTCCTGATCTACTGGCTTTTCAGCCTGATCAGGGGTACGCGCGCTGTTCGCCTGGTCATCGGTGTCGTGCTCCTGCTCCTGGTCTATGGAGCAGCCGTCACATTCGATCTGCAGCTGCTCAAAGTGATCCTGCAGACCAGCGCCTATGTCGGTCTCTTCGCCCTTGTCGTTGTCTTCCAGCCGGAGCTCCGGCGCGCGCTCGATCGAATTGGGCGGCTGGGCTCGCTCGGCTGGCTCATTTCTCCTGCCGAGCAGTCGATCGCCGTCCATGTGGCCACGGAAGTTGCCAGCGCGGCCGAGAGGCTCTCCCGCGAAGGGCACGGCGCCCTTATCGTCATGGAGCGAGAGACCGGTCTGCAAGAGATCGCCGAAAACGGAGTGATGATCCATGCGGATGTCTCGGCGGACTTGCTGGTGACCATCTTCTGGCCCAAGACGCCGCTCCACGACGGCGCAGTCGTAATTCGCGGCGACCGGCTTCTTGCCGCCGGGGCGCTTCTGCCGTCGGCCGAGACCACTATCCCGCTGGAGAGATTCGGGACGCGCCACAAGGCCGCCCTCGGCATCACTGAGACGACCGACGCCGTAGTCGTGGTCGTGTCCGAGGAGAGTGGTCAGATAAGCCTCGTTGAGCGGGCGCGTATCGTTCGAAACCTGGACGAGCCCAAGCTGGCCCGATCCCTGGCCGCCTTGCTGCGCCAGCGATCTGCGGGCGGGATCTTCCGGCCGGAGCGGAAACCGCCTCGCCGGGTCGGTCCGACAGTTCGGGAGCTGGCCCGTCGCGCCCGGTTTGGCGGCTCGGGTCGAGCTAGTGGCGGAACCGGCGATTCGCCCGCGCCTCGGCCGGCCGCGATTGTAGAAGTGCCCGGGACCGACGGGGAGGAGGAGGCCTCGTGATCGTCAAGGTCGGGCGGTTCATCGTCCACAATTGGCCGCTCAAAGTCGGCGCCGTCCTGCTTGCCTCAATCCTGTATGTGGGCATGGTGGCCCTCCAGACAAACACGACCTGGCCGGGCACCGTTGCCGTTGACCCCATCAACCAGCCGACAAATGGATACCTGGTTCAGCCCGACCCAATGCCCCAGGTCAGCAACATCCGCTACATCGCGCCGGCAGATGTCCCGATTTCTCAGTCCAGCTTCAGGGCCACCCTCGATCTCGCCAACGTCAAGGTAAGCGAGAGTCAGTCCTGGGTTCGGATCCAGTTGCTGGCGACCGACCCCCGAATCCAGATCGTCGACTACCAGCCTCAGCAGGTCAGAGTCGAGTTGGACCCGATCACGCGCAAGACCGTCAATATCCAGGTCGTGACCGGCGCCGTTCCGTCCGGCCTCAAGCCCGCGACTCCGGTTCTGAGCGTGCCGACCGTGGAAATATCCGGGGCAGCCTCATACGTGAGGCGCGTTGCCTATGCCGAGGCCCGAGTAAGCGTGCCTGCGACAGGCCTGGACGTCGACCAGAACGTTGATCTCATCGCCCGCGATGCTTCCGACGCAGTCGTCAACGACGTCACAATTGACCCGCACATCGTTCGCGTCCAGATCCAGGTGGGCAGCGAGATCCGCTCCGAGACGGTGCCCGTGCGACCGAACGTGATCGACTCGCCTGCGGCCGGCTATTACATATCATCCATAACGGTCACGCCGCCGGTGGCCTCTATCAGAGGCCAGGCGGACGCGCTTGCCCAGCTCAAGGGCAGTGTCAGTACCAAGTCGATCTCCGTTGCGGGGGCAACCAGTGACGTCTCGGTCAACGTTGGCTTGGATCTGCCAACCGGTCTGGTCTCGGATGTGACCACGCCGATCGTCGTCGTGGTTCACGTGCAGGCTCAAACCTCCACGCGGACTTTGACCGTTGGGGTTGTTCAGCAAGGAGCCCGATCCGACCGGGTTTACGTACTCTCCACTTTGAGCGTCAGCGTGACGCTGGGTGGCGCGACGGCGGCGCTCAATGCGCTGGATACCTCCACTCTGGTCGCGACCGCTAACGTTGGGGAGATTGGCGTCGGCTCCTCTCCCGTGACCATAACCATCAGCGTGCCGCCGGGGATCAAGGTTGTGGCAATGACTCCCAGTTCGATTATCGTGACCGTCACGATCGCCGCATCAGCGGCGCCACCCTCACCATCCCCGTAGGAGCCAGATTTGCCCCGACTCTTCGGCACGGACGGAATCCGTGGCATTGCCAACGTCGACCTCAAGCCGAACACCGCATATGCGCTCGGCCGGGCCACGGCCCACCGGCTGGCCGGTGCCGGGAGACCGATCGTGGTCGGCCAGGACACGCGCCGCTCCGGCGACATGTTCGCTGCGGCGATCGTCGCCGGCGCCACGAGCATGGGCGTGGACGTCCACCTCGTCGGCGTCGTTCCTACGCCGGCGCTTGCCTATATCACGGGCGCCGGCAAGTTCGCGGCCGGGATCATGGTTTCCGCGTCCCATAACCCAGCTCGGGACAACGGGCTGAAGGTGCTCGACGAGAACGGCCTCAAGCTGGACGAGGACGTGGAAGACGATCTCGAACAGCTGATCTGGACGGCGGACGAACTCCCCGGTGCCGCCGGCGACGCCCTCGGTCTGGCGATCCAGGATCACGATCTGTTCAACCTGTATGTGAACCATCGCCTCGAGTTGGCCCGCTCGATCGCTTCGAAGGTGCACGTTGTCGTGGACTGCGCCAACGGGTCCGGTGGCATGGCGGCCGCACAGATCTTGGAAGCGACGGGCGCACGAGTCGAAGTCCTTTTCAACGATCCGGACGGGACGAACATCAATGCCGGCTGCGGCGCCACGGCTCCGGCAGTTCTGGCGGCCGAAGTTGTTGCGCGCGGCGCGGACGTTGGCTTTGCCCTGGACGGCGACGCGGATCGGCTCATTGCAGTGGACGCCTCCGGCTGCGTGGTGGACGGCGATGCCGTACTCGGCATCCTGGCGTTGGAACGTCTGACCGAGAACCGTCTCCCGAATGGCGCCCTTGTCGTTTCGATCCTCTCGAACGGCGGGCTTCAGAAGACGATTGAGGACGCCGGCGGACAGGTTATTCGGACGCCTGTCGGAGACAAGTACATTTTCGAAGGTATGCAGGTCAACGGCGCCGGTCTGGGCGGCGAGAAGAGCGGCCACGTCATCATCCTTGAGCATTCCAGCAGCGGCGATGGAATCGTTACCGCCCTGGAATTGCTGGCTGTCATGGCTCGAACTGGGCGCACCCTGGCTGACCTCGCGTCGCAGATTCCACTCCTGCCGCAGCAGCAGCGAGCCATTCCTGCCCGCCACAAAGACCAGTGGGAAGGCGATCCGAGAATTCGAAAGGCAATCGCGGCGGCGGAGGCCAGACTTGGCCCGGGTGGGCGAATAGTGGTCCGGCCGTCCGGCACCGAGCCATCGATTCGGGTGATGGTGGAGGGCCCCCAGGAAGACCTGGTGACACGCCTGGCCGACGAATTGGCTGCTCTGGCGGGCGAGCGGCTAAACTAGCGACCTTCGTGGGGACCAGGGTCTGCGGAACTGGGAGTGGAATACATGTGTGGAATCGTCGGCTACACCGGGCCACGAGAAGCCGGACCGGTCCTGCTTGATGGGCTGCGCCGCCTCGAATACCGCGGCTACGACTCCGCCGGTATAGCCCTGGTCACGGAAAAGGGCGATCTCTTTGTAGAGAAGCGTGCCGGCAAGGTAGCGGTTCTGACGGACGCTCTAGGCGACGACACGCCGAGCGCCGGCATTGGGCTGGGCCACACACGCTGGGCCACTCACGGCCGCCCAAGCGACCTCAACGCCCATCCTCATTCCGATTGCACCGGCCGAATCACAGTTGTTCACAACGGCATCGTGGAGAACTTCAGAGAACTCCGCGACGAACTGGTTGCCGGCGGCCACATCCTCCAGTCCGAGACGGACACTGAAGTCGTAGCCCATCTCGTCGAGGATGCCTATGAAGGGGACTTGGCCAACGCCGTTCGAGTGGCGCTGAAACGCCTCGAAGGCGCCTATGCCCTGGTCGTCATGAATCGTGATGAACCGCAACGGCTCGTGGGGGCGCGTCTCAACGCGCCCCTGATCGTGGGCATAGGCGATGGCGAGAGCTTCGTGGCCTCCGACGCCGCGGCGCTCGTGGCCTACACCAAGCAGGTCATCTTCCTCGCCGACGGCGACGTCGCGGACCTGACGCCCGGCACCGCGGTCATTACTGATCGCAGCGGTGCGGTTGTGGACCGCCCGGTGGACACAATTCCGTGGTCGGCCGAGGCAGCCGAGAAGGGCGGTTACGCCCATTTCATGCTCAAAGAGATCCATGAGCAGCCTGAAGCGCTGACGGCCGCCATGACGGGCCGGCTTCGCGGCGAGAACGTCTTCCTCGAGGAGCTGGAGCCGATTCGGGCGCGCCTGGCCGGCATAGATCGCGTTGAGATGATTGCCTGCGGGACGGCCTATTACGCTTCTCTCGTAGGCGCCGCGCTCTTCCAGGAATGGCTCGGCGTGCCGGCTCGCTCAACCGTCGCGTCTGAGTTCCGCTACAGCCCGCCGCCGATCGACGCTCGGACTCTTGTCGTGGCCGTTACGCAGTCGGGCGAAACCGCCGACACTATCGCGGCTGCTCGGATGGCCGGAGATCGTGGGGCCGTCGTCGTTGCGGTCACGAACACCGTTGGCTCGGCGATCACGCGCGAGTCGCATGCGTCGGTATTCCTGCAGGCCGGGCCGGAAGTTGCCGTGGCCGCCACCAAGACCTTCGTAACTCAGGTGGCCACGCTGATCATGCTTGCGGCGGATGTTGCGAGCCAGCTGGGCCGCCTTAAGGTCGAGGAGGAGGCTGCGCTCGTTGCGGCGCTGAGGAAGCTCCCGGCGCAAGCCGAGCGGGCAATCGAAATGTCTGCCCCTACCGAGCAGATGGCCGAGAAGTACGCCGCCGCCGCCGGTTTCATGTACATCGGCCGATCGTTCGGCTATCCGGCAGCCCTCGAGGGCGCGCTCAAGATCAAGGAGATCAGCTACCTCCACGCCGAGGGCTACGCTGCCGGCGAGTTGAAGCACGGCCCGATCTCTCTGCTGGATGAGGACGTGCCTCTCGTCGCGGTCGCGACTCGATCCGCCGTGTACGAGAAGCTGATCAGCAATCTGATGGAGGGCAAGGCACGCGACGCGCGCGTTATCGCCGTCGCGACCGAGGGCGACGTTCAGATCGAGCGGTTGGCCACGGATGTCTGCTGGGTTCCGGATACTCTCGAGCCGCTGAGCACGATCCTGGCCGTGATTCCGCTCCAACTCTTTGCCTATTACGTGGCCGTGAAGCGTGGTCGCGATGTAGATCAGCCGCGCAACCTGGCCAAATCGGTGACGGTCGAGTAGATGACCGGCCCGGGTGAGCGATCCACCTCGGCAGAGGAGCGCGGCGCGGCGGGTTCCGGGGTGGACGCGGCGTTTGCAGCCGCAGTTCCGGCGCCGCCGCCGGAGACCACCGAGTTGGGGATCGACATCATTCGCGTCCAGCGGATCCGCGACTCGCTGGCACGCTTTGGCGATCGGTTCTCCAACCGAGTCTTGACGCCAAAGGAGCAGGCTTACGTGCGCGGCCGGCCGGAGACGATGGCGGGTCGCTGGGCCGCCAAGGAGGCCGTCTCCAAGGTGCTGGGTCTCGGCGTGCGCGGGATCGGTTGGCGTGATATCGAGATCGAACGTCTGCCGACCGGCCAACCTGCGGTCAGGCTCCATGGTCGGGCGGAACGCCGGGCCGAGCAGCTCGGGATGGGACGGGTCGCGCTTTCCATAACCCACGAGTCGGACTACGCGGTCGCAGTTGCCTTTGGCGTTCGCACTGCCGGCGGACGCTTCCTCTATCCGCCCGATATCGAGGAGCGGCTGAGCGAGCGTGAGGCTTCTTTGATGAAGCGATTTGAGCGCCTCCGTGGATTAGCCAGGGAAGTTGCTGTGACGGAAGGACGGCTGGCAGCCGGCTCCTCGGCCCGACCAGAAAGCGAGGAGACCGATGCCTAACCGGGTCACGGCGGAACCGATTCTTATGGACGATGCCTCCGCCGCCGCACTCCTGCCGCCACGGCCGGCTCGCAGCCACAAGGGAACGTTCGGGAAGCTGCTGGTGATCGCCGGTTCCATCGACTACGCGGGAGCCGCGCTGCTGGTCTGCACGGCCGCCGGTCGCGCGGGCGCCGGTCTCGTGACGCTTGCCACCCCCGAGTCGCTGCAGCCGCTCTTCGCTACTAAGGTGGTTGAGGCAACCACGCTCTCTCTGCCCGAGGATGCTGTGGAGGAAGTTGACCCGGGCGAGGCTCTGGCCCGCATTCTCGATCACGACCACGACGCCCTAGTCATTGGGCCCGGTCTGAAGCCGAGCCTCTCGATGACCGAGTTGATCCGCGCCTTGCTGGCACCCGCAGACGATGGCGAGCCGATGCCGGCGGTTCTGGACGCCGAAGCACTGCGCTCGCTGGCGACGGTCGACGGCTGGGCGGCTGATGTCGCGGCTCGATGTGTTCTGACTCCGCATGTCGGCGAGTTTCTGCGGCTGAGAGCCGCGGACGGTATAGACCCCGACACTCTCGGTGATCTTGTCCTGGATGACGCACGTCGTCTGGCCGCGGCCCGCGATGCGGCTCAGGAGTGGGGCCAGGTCGTGGTGCTCAAGGGGGCTCGGACAGTGATTGCGGATCGTGACGGCCGGGCGGCGATCTCTCCCTTTGAGAATGTTGCTCTTGCCACGGCCGGTACGGGCGATGTCCTGGCGGGGACCATCGGTGCGCTGCTGGCCCAGGGCATGGGCACGTTCGAGGCGGCGCAGCTTGGTGTGTATCTGCACGCCATGGCCGGAGAGGCGGTCCGAGAACGTCTGGGCGATGCCGGCCTTCTGGCGTCGGATCTGCCGCCGGAATTGCCACTGGCTCGTAAGCGGCTGGTTGGGCTACGCGGCGGGGTGACCGCGTGACGGCGACCGGCGCGGCAGGTGCCGCGGACCTGAAAGGAGCCGTCGGCGAAACCGGAGCCCGAGTCCTCGCCACTCGGTTGCCGTTGATTGCGGCCGGGCCACGGGGCGTGTTGCCGCCACTCCCAAAGACCGCGTGGCTGGAGATCGACCTGGATGCGCTCGTCGCCAACGTGCGGCTGATGAGGGATTTGCTGCCGCCCGGTGTTCGAGTGGAGCCCGTTATCAAGGCCGATGCCTATGGGCACGGCGCCGTGGCCGTTGCGCGGGCACTCGTCGCCGATGGGATCCAGAGTGTCGGCGTGGCAACGTACGACGAGGCCCTCGAGCTTCGCCAGGGCGGCATCGAGGTGCCGATCGTTATCCTCTTTCCGATCCCCGCCGGACTTGCCCCCAGCGCCCTTCGCCACTGCATGGCCATCACCGTGGGCGACCAGATGCTGCTGAGCCGGACCCTGGCGGCCCTCGAGGCGGCCCCGACGGCCGTGTCGGGCGGCGCAAATGGGTCAACCCCGTCGCGCCTGGCCATCCACCTGGAAGTGGAGACCGGTCTTGGGCGCGGCGGCGTCCACCCCGAGGAAGTGCCCGGAGTTGCGGCCCAGATCGAGGCCAACCCGCGGGCGAGGCTCGTCGGCTTGTGGTCCCATCTGCAGGCTGCGGACAACACCGAGATCACGTCGAGCCAGGACACCAATTTCGTTGCCGCATCGGGCTTGCTGGAAGACTCAGGTGTGAGCCTGCCGGCTCGCCATATTTCGGCGAGCGGAGGAGTCTTGGCCGCCACCGCCGGAACATACGACGTTGTCCGGGTTGGATTGGCACAGTACGGGATCATCCCCGACGGCCTGGTTGTCTCGGCGCCGAATGCGGTTGCCGCGGCCGCGCTTCGGCCGGTGATGTCGCTGCGGGCCCGTCCGGTTCGCGTGGCCTGGCTGGAGGCCGGGTCGGGCGTGAGCTACGGCCCAACCTTCACCACCGAGCGCAAGAGTCGCATAGCCACGTTGCCGCTCGGCTACGCGGACGGCCTCCCGCGCAGCCTCTCCAATAAGGCCCAGGTTCTGGTACGAGGGATGCGCGTACCGCAGGTGGGAACAGTGGCGATGGACGCGATCATGGTGGACGTAACGGACGTTCCCGGCGCGGCGGTGACCATCGACGACGAGTTCACACTTATCGGAGAGCAGGGCGGTGAGCGGATAAGTGCAGTTGAGGTGGCGCAGTGGTGCAACACCATCTCGTACGAGGTCGTCACGGCGATGTCCGGGAGGTTACCCCGGGTGTACTATGCGGCATCCGAGGCCGTTGCGATGCGCGCGGTGGCGTGCGATCTGGCTCCAGATCCAGGGAGGACCACCGTCCGATCGGTGGACGTGTCAGAGGACGACCCAGGCCCGTTGGGTTGCGAGTGACCGGCACAGCAGCTAGGTAGCTGGAGACAAACCAACTTGATTTCGATGCAAAGCCGTTCGGAAGAACAGCGCGAAGATCTGGTAGAGCAGGTAGCCCGAGAGATCCAGTTGCGCGGCCTGACCGTTCCGGCGGTGCTTTTCCTGCAGGCCAGCCGTCCATATCGGCCGCTTGGCAGCAGCGCCATGGTCTTCTTTGATCCCACTCTCCGTGATGTCTTTGGCGGCGACCTGCCGGTCGCGACGGAGATCCTGGCGGACGATATCGGGATCGAGCAGCTCATTGAGCGGCTTCAGGATCCGGACGAAGAGATTTCCTGGGACGCCTGAGCCCGGACAGGGACCGGCGCGCCGGGTAGCATAGCCGGGTGAGCAGCAAGCCCCGCGCATTTTTCGCTTTGGACTTCGGCTCGGCTACTACTTCTGCAGCCGTACTTGGTCACGTCGGCGGCCGCTGGCGCCTCATTTCACACACAACCGCGCCGTCCCATGTGGACGTGGACGACACTCTTGCGCGTCTGCTGACGCAGATTGAAGCCACAGACCCGGAGATGCTTCGGGAGATGGGCGCCGTCGAGACGATCGACATCCCCGGGCTGATCGCGGGCTGGGCGAGACTTGAGGCGAGGACCACTCCGCAGCGCCATTTGGCCGTACTGGGCGGGTCGCGGCGGCAGCGTAAGCGCCTTGAAACCACGGCCCTTCGCGCCGGCTGGCTTGTTACCGGTGGTAGTGCCGACGAGGATGGCCCGGTCGCCCTGAGCCGCCTATTGATGTCCACGGACGTCAGCGCAGTTCTACTGGGCGCGGACCACTCTCCGGCGGGGGACGAGAAGCGCCATCTGCCGGATCTGGCGGCGCTGCTGGCTGCGGCCACGAGGTCCCGCCCGGAGTTGACTGTTGTTCTGGCCGGTGGGGCGGCGGTCTACGAGTCGCTCTTCTCCGGAGTCTTCGACGGTCGAACGGGTCGCGACGTCGCGATGGACCAGGGCGTCGTCGGCATGGATGGCGTCTTCGGCGATGGCCCGGGTGACGCCATTGGCGACAAGGCAGCGCCTCAGACAAAGAAGGTATCCAAGCGACCGGCAGCGAACGAAGCATCCGAACTCACCGACGCAGCAGATGGCCGGGCGGCCGAAGCCATGCTCGATGAGGGCGGATCGGAGCCTTACATCGTCTCCAACATCCCGACACCCATGCCGGTCGAGGAAGTAGCCCCAGTCGTCACTGCTCCGGCTCCGAAGCCCCCGGCAGCCGCCGTGGCCTTCCGCGCCGTCGAGGCTTCGCCGATCGACATCCACGTCCTTTTGGCACCGGACCCCGAAGCCGGTCACCCGGCAGGATCCTCCCTGCAGCAGGTGCTGGAGGGTCTGCGGGCGCTCCCCAACGACAGCCGCCTCGGTGTCGCCAGGTCGGTAGCTTCGCTGGCCTACGTTCTCGACAGATCGATCGAAGTCGTGGAAGTCGGACTGCAGGGCGGCCTGAGCGCCAGATCCCAGCCGTTCGGCCAGGGGCACGCCACCATTGTCTCTTCGCGAGCATGTCTGGCGGACGCGTCCTTCGCTCCGGGGACCCCATCCGAGGAAGTTATCGACGGGCTGCTGGCCTGGTCGACGGTGTCGCTGGATCGCCACAAGGCCATGGATCGGCTCAACGACCTGCGGCTGGCGCCGTGGGGTGAGGCCGACGGCGAAGGGGCGATATTCCGTCTGGCGGCCGCCAAGGCGGCGTTCGGTCGCCTGGTAGAAGCGATGCCGGAACTCGCCGCGGCGGAGATGCCTGAGTTGATGATCGCCGCCGGCGGGATCTTCGCGTCGCTGCCGCCTTCCGTCGTGGCCCTGGCCATGGCGGACCTTGTGCGGCGCCCCGGAGTCAGTCAGCTCGCCGTTGATGAAGCCCGACTACTCGCCCCGCTCGGGGTTATCGAGGACGAGGGCGAACGCCGCCGCCTGCTGGCCAATCTGGCCGACGATATCCTGCTTCCCCTTGGAAGTCTGATCATGCCGGCCGGTGTCAAGGCGGGGCGAAGTGCGGGCCACCTGCGAATAAAGGGCGTCGCCACGATCTCCGAGATTGAGTTGCATCCGGGTGCGGTCCAGGTCGTGGATCTGCCGCCCGGTCGCGCCGCCAGGGCAGATCTGGATTTTCGCGATGCGGTCAGGTTAGGCAAGCGCGGCCGCCACTTCTCGGTGGATGTCGGCGGTGGGATGTGTGGCTTGCTGGTCGATTTGCGCGATGTCCCGATGCGCATCTCCGATCGGCCGGATTCGCGCCGGGCCGCCCTCGATGCATGGCAGCGTGGCATGTGGCCGGAAGTGGACGAATGAAGGCCGTCAAGACGCTGCCTCGCGTCCCGGAGATCTCGCCGGAATTGGCCCGCATTCCAACGCGCCGGATCCTGGTCTTCTCGCCGGTGATTCGATATCAGTTGGGGCCCGGAGATCGGGCGCTTGTGGCGCCCGGCGATCACATCGTGCCGGGCATGCCGATTCTCGAACGCACGCCGGACGCGGAGTTGATCGAAGTCGGGCGGATGGAGAACTGGGAGACTCGGAAGCCGGAGAACTCCGATAAGCCGGAAAAGGGCCCGGGCACGGTTGCGGACGAGCGCCTTTCGCCCCTTTGGAAGGAAGAACGACTCGAAGCTGCTGTTGCCCGGCAGGCTCAGGCCGCGCGTCTGGCCGGTCGGGAGCCCATGGCGGTTCGAACACCTGCCGGACCGCGGGTTGAGCGGCGCCGGCCGCCTGTTCCCGGGAAGTGGTGGATCGGCGGCGGTGATCGCCGAGGAAAGCCGGAGAGGGGCAGGCCGCAGCCCCGCGTGGGCGGGACGCTGCTGTTCGAGAGTGAAGGACGCTGGCGGGCCGCGGCAGGGGAGCGGCATGAAGTCGTGCAGTCGCCCGTGGCCGGAGTGATCCTCTCCGCCCGGAACGCCGTCGACGTGACCATCGAAGTTGTCGGGGCGGCGATGCCCGGTGCAATCGCTGCCGGCGAGCCGTCGCGCGGCTATCTGGACGTGCCGCGCCTGACGGACGGCGAACTATGGGCGAGCGCTCTCGACGTGGGCCGGGCCGGAGCCGTGGTTGTGGCCGGCAGTCGCATCTCCGGGCAGGCGATAAGCCGGGCTCGGGCGATGTCGATCCGCGGCCTCATTGCCGGTTCCGTGGGCGAAGGCGAACTGCGTGACCTGGAGGCCTCCTCGATCCGCCAGAAGGCGAGCCTGGCTCCATCTGTGCCGTTTGCGCTGATCGCCCTGGATGGCCACGGTCGCCGACCGATCGCCACGCCTATTCTTGCGATGCTCGCCGCCCTCGCCGGCCGCGAAGTCGCGATCGTGACGGATCCTGCACTTCTTGTTTTCGATGCGGCCGAGGTTCCACTCCCCGAGATGCCGCCCGACTGGATCCGTGCCCGGAGCGGATCCCATGCCGGGCAGGAGGGCCGCTGGCTGAGTTCCGTGGGCATGTACCGCTTCCGCGGCGGGCTCTACCTGGAGGGGGCCGTGGTCCGTTTCGTGGATGACGAGGAAACCTCGATCGTGCCGGTGGCGGATTTGGAGAGGTTCGTGTTCTGAGGTGGGGACAGAGGGTGGCGCCTTATTCCCGGATTGGCGCGTGCGAGTCTTGTGACAATTTCCCTAATAGCCGTGTGAGGTCGGCTTTCGTCCGACTCACAGACGGGCCGATCCCTCGTCACCGCAGGCCTTGACGAGGGCGGCACGGCTCCGGTCTTGCGGAATGCAACCGGTATTTGCGCGGCGCGCGGAGTTGGCGAGGTGCCGCGTCCGAAGGAGCTATGGCTGAGCGTGGGGATCTCCGGCTGGGTGGTGCAGTGGGCCTCGGGATCCCGTTATCGGGGCCGATTGGCCAAGATTCGCCGCCGCACGCAAGTGGTGCTTGCATTCCGTGACTTCTGGGCGGCGCGAGGCGGGCAGCAGCAGGCGGGCCCGCACGCTTTGGGTCGGGCGGCGGCGGGGGCAGTGCCACTCCCCGGATCCACTCCCGGCCCGCAATCCGAGCCCCGCAGCGCCATAAGCCACGTTTCGGGTAACCTCGCGGGGTGAGTGTTGAACAGGGCCTGGAACGGGTTGTCGTCACGCGGGACGCGGCGGGTACGCGCGCCCTGGCGGGCGCGCTTGCGGGAGCGGCGCGGGCCGGGGACCTGATCAGCCTGGTGGGGGATCTCGGGGCGGGCAAGACGCAGTTCGCAAAGGGCTTCGGGGCGGCGCTTGGGATTACGGACACGATCGTTTCGCCGAGCTTCGTGCTGATGGCGGAATACCGGGGACGGCTGCCGCTCTTTCACGTGGACCTGTATCGATTGGCGGATGCGGCCGAGGCGATTGCCGGCGGGCTTGTCGATGACCGGCAAGTCGATGGCGTGACGTTGGTGGAATGGGCGGAGCGTCTGGCGGACGCGATGCCGGACGAGCGGCTCGACGTTCTGATCGATGGCTCCGGCGACGATCCGAGGACGATCACGTTGCGGCCGGGCCACGCGAGTTACGCCCGATATCTGGAGCTGGTGCCGACGGACGGCGCCGGCGCCACGGACGAGATGGAGCCGCTCCGATGACCAGGCTGACGGCGCGCCGGATCCTGGCCATCGACACGTCGGGCATCAATGCGATGGTTGCCCTCGGCGAGGCCGACGGCACGCTCATTACCGAGCGGCGCTGGGCGGCGGGCTATCGCCACGGCGAGGAATTGCTGACCCGGATAGACGAGATGCTGACGACCGCGGCCACTCCAATGGCGGACATCGGCGGCATCGTGGTTGGGACGGGCCCGGGGGCCTTCACCGGTTTGCGCGTGGGCTTGGCTACTGCGAAGGCTCTCTGTCGAGGACTTGGCGTGGCCGTCGCCGGGGTCCCTACGTCGGAGGCGCTTCTCTATACGGCGAGCCTGGCTGCGGAGGTTGAGGGCAAGGAGGCCGTCCTCCTGCTGCCGGCCGGGCCTTCAGACCGAGTCGTCGTCGCCGGAGGCCTGGCGCAACTCGTTCGCGGCGGCCAGGAATTGCCGAACGATCCCTGCCAGCTTCTGATCGCGGTCGATCTTCCAGACAGGGCGCCGGAGGACGCGCTCGCTCGAGGCGCGACGGCCGAGGCCGGCCTTGCCGCGGCAATGCTCGACCTCGGCGCTCGCCGGCTGGGATCGGGCGGGGACGACGTGGCCTTGCTCGTACCGGAGTACGTCTCGCTGCCCCGCGGCGTGGCGGTCATGAAGGGGGAGGTTGAATGGTCCAACGACCACCGGTAGTGATCGTCGTGGACCGGATGCAGATCGCGGACCTTCCGGCCGTTCACGAAATTGAGCAGGACAGCTTCAGCACGCCCTGGCCGGCCCACGCCTACCAGCACGAGTTGGAAAGCAACCGACTGGCTCATTACCTCGTCGCTCGGAGCAGGGATCAGGTCGTCGGGTTTGCCGGGATCTGGCTCCTTGTCGATGAAGCCCACATAACCACGTTCGCGACGCGAGGGACCTGGCGGCGGCAGGGCATCGGGGAGCGGTTGCTGCTGGCGTTGCTGGACCTCTCGATGGCCCGCGGCGCCCATGAGGCGACCCTCGAGGTCAGGCCGTCCAACGAGCCGGCTCGGCGTCTGTATGAGAAGTACGGTTTCAACGTAGTGGGCATCCGGCCGCGCTACTACAGCGATGACAACGAGGACGCCCTGATCATGACCACGCCCGAATTGGAAGGGACGGCGATGCGGGCGAGAATGGCCGAACTCAGGGCGGAGATCGCGGCCCGGCCGGACATTGAGCTCGGGGCCGATGGATTGCCCGTGCCGCTGCCCCACGATGGCTCGGTGGCCGCCACGGAGACGGGCGCTCAGTCGACGCCGGGCGAGGGCAGCCCGCACATCATCAGGCCGAGCAGTGTCATGAGGAAGCAGGCGTGAGCGGCGGCCTGATCCTGGCGGTCGAGTCCAGCTGCGACGAGACGGGCGTCGCGATCATCGAGGACGGCGGCAAGCGGATCGTCGCCAACGTAGTGGCGAGCCAGGTCGCGATGCACGCGGCGTCGGGTGGGATTGTGCCGGAGATCGCAGCCCGGGCTCATCTTCGTTGGATCGTGCCGACCCTGGACGAGGCGTGGGCTGTGGCCGAGGATCAGGGCGTGACCTGGGACGACATCGAGGCGGTGGCCGTTACCAACGGCCCGGGGCTGGCCGGCAGCCTGCTTGTCGGCATCAACTTCGCCAAGACGCTGGCCTATGTCCACGGCAAACCCCTCGTTCCGGTGAATCACCTCGAGGGGCATCTGTACGCGGCGTGGCTGGCGGACGAGACGCGCGAAATCGCGGAGCCGCTCTTTCCGCTCGTGGCGCTGATCGTGTCGGGCGGACATACGTTTCTGGTCGAGATGCGCGATCACCTCGAGTACAGGCTGCTCGGCGAGACTGTGGACGATGCGGCCGGCGAGGCTTTCGACAAAGTCGGCCGGCTCCTCGGGCTGCCCTATCCGGGTGGACCGGCGATCATGAAGGCCGCGGCCGGGGCGACTCGCAAGGACGTGGTCTTTCCGCGGGCCTGGCTCGGCGATACCTTTGACTTCAGCTTCAGCGGCCTCAAGACCGCGGCGCGGCGAACGATCGCGACGGAGACAGACGGAGAAGGCACATCAATCGGCGAGGCGGTGCTGTCGGAAGAACGCGTCGCCGAGCTTTCCTACGGCTTTCAGGAATCGGTGGTGGACGTGCTCGTGACCAAGACACTGCGGGCGGCTCGGAGCGTGGGGGCCCGGTCCGTGGTTCTGGGCGGGGGAGTGGCCGCCAACCGCGTATTGCGCGATCGTCTCAACGCAAAGGCCGCCGAGGCGGGGATTCCTTTGGTGGTTCCGCGGCCGGCTCTCTGCACGGACAACGGGGCGATGATCGGCGCGGCCGGCGCTCGTCGATTTGCCGCCGGGGATCGGGCCGGCCTGGATCTGGACGCGCGGCCGTCGTTGCCGCTGGCTCGCAGGTGAGCAAGTCGAAGGCGAAGATGCAGCGAGAGGCTGAGGCGGCCGAGGCCGGCGGAGTTGCCGAGGCGGCAGTTGCGATCGCGGCCGTGGGCGGTGCTCCTGGCGCGGACACCCCCGCGCCGTCGGCACTTCGAAAGGCCCCGCGCCTCGATCCGCTCTCCGTTCGCCGCCAGTTGCGCGTTGAGGGGCTGCGGGCCCACCACTCAATGTCGCAGAACTTCCTGGCGGATCCCGATGTTCTCCAGTCCATCCTGGATCTGGCGGCTCCAGAGCAGGGCCGCCGCATCCTGGAAGTCGGTCCCGGGCTTGGCATTCTGACCAGCGGCCTGCTGGACGGCGGCGCCGAAGTTACCGCCGTCGAGCTGGACCGCCAGCTGGCCGGCCGGCTCTCTCGCACCCAATCCGAGGCGATCGACGGTGGCGCGCTCCACCTGGTCCAGGGCGACATCCTGGATCAGAACATTGCCAGGCTGATGTCGCCGCCCTATGACTTGGTCGCAAATGTCCCGTACCACATCACCAGCCCCATCCTGCACCGCTTCTTAGGCGCGCCGCCGCGGCCCGAACGCATGGTCCTGATGCTCCAGAAGGAAGTGGCCGAGCGAATCTCGGCGGCACCCGGCGACATGAGCTACCTCTCCGTCTTCGTCCAGTACCACTCAGCCGTCCGGATCGCGTTCATCGTCCCGCGCGACGCCTTCGAGCCGGCCCCGGAAGTTGAATCGGCCGTGGTGGAGATCCGGACGCTGGATCCGCTGGGCGAGCGGCCGCGCCTCTCCGCCGAGGATGAAGAGCATCTCTGGCGGGTGGTCCAGGCTGGGTTCAGAGAGCGGCGCAAGAAGCTGCACAACGTTCTGGCGCGCCAGTTGCCTTTCTCCGGCGCGGAAGTCTCGGCGGCTTTGGATGCCGCCGGCATCGATGGCGACCGGCGGCCGCAGACTCTCTCGGTTGAGGAGTGGCTCGCGCTCCGGATCGCAATCGGACCGATTCCGGGTGCGGCGCGATGAGTGGAATGAGCGCGGGCAACGGTGGCGGCCGCAATGGCCCCGGCTCCGGCCCAGGCCGCGACGGTGGCGGCCCCACCGGTCCCGGCCGGTCCTCGACTACCTCAGCCCTTCACGTGGTCCGCTTCGCGCCGGCCAAGCTGAATCTTACGCTCGCAATTGAGGG
>DASVJA010000141.1:0-4713 GCA_036386115.1 Candidatus Limnocylindrales bacterium | reverse complement strand
CCAGAGTCGAGCAGCACGAGAGAAGCAAGCTCGATTGTCCCGCGGGTGGCGTAGATCGGGCCGCTGAAGCCCTCGGCCACGATGTGGGGAATCAGTCCGCAGTGATCCAGATGAGCGTGGGTCAGGACGATTGCGTCCAGGCTCGTCGGGTCGTATGCCAGAGGCACGCGGTTGCGCACGACTTCGTGGGGCCCGCCCTGGAACATGCCGCAATCGATGATCACCTTCGCTCGCTCCGTGATCAGCAGGAACTGGGAGCCGGTGACGGTATTGGCAGCGCCGAGGAAGTGGATTTCCATCCGTCCATACTGCCATCCCGTCGCGTTTGATGTGTACCGCGGCGGCTGCGATGGCACTTCGCGCGGACCCGCCGCCGGTCTTGTCGACGGCATTGAGCGTGACGCAGGACGGTCGGCGCCTCATCCTGGTACTCTCATAGCTCACCTGCTCCACCCTACGAGCGGATCGGCCGTGACTCCAAGGCCTTCTTGGACGTCACGACTCACATGCGTCCCCACCGGTCTTCCGATCCCGCGGCGGCGCCTCCACGACGAGGATGAACGATGTACCGAGATGAAGAAGACGATCTGGAGCTGAGGGGCTCAATGGACGACGATCGGAGCGACTACAAGTCGCCCCTCGGCTCGACGGCCGGCTTGGGCGGCCGAGGCGCGCGCCCGCCGATGCGGCCCCAGGCTCGCCTCCGAACGTCGACCGCTCGACGCGGACAGGCCGAGTCCTGGAGTCCGGCCATGGAGCCCCGCCGAGGGCCCAGCCATCCCGATTGGGAGAGGCCGCCGACGCAGTACGACTACCCGGCGCTGCGCGGCCGTGAAGAGCACCGGGCCCTCTGGCCTCTTGCTGCCGCGGCCCTGGGCGTTGCGCTCGTGGTCGTCGTGCTCGTGATCATTCCGATGATTCTGAGTTCGCGCAGCACAGCAGTGGTGGCGAGCGCTTCGCCACGCCACTCCGCTGCAGGCTCGGTCGCTCCAGATTCCTCCGGTAGCCCCCAGTTGACTCCGGCTGCCGGTGGCGACGCCACGCCCACAGCGAGCATCAGCTTCAGACGGCACTACACGATCAAGAAAGGCGACAGCCTCGCCTCCGTCGCCCGGAAGTACAAGCTGCAGCTGTGGGAGCTTCTGGCAGCCAACCCGCCGCTCACGTCCAAGTCCATCCTCCGGGTCGGCGGCTCGCTCAACATCCCGGATGTGGGTCAGATGACCAAGCCCGGCACGACCCCGCGGCCGACCGCCAGCCCGACGCCGGCCGGCTCACCCTCGCCCGGGCCGTCCGGGACCTGATCGTCTCGCGACCCGCTGCCTAGGGCTGTGCGGCAAGCCACTTAAGCGCTTCATCGGGATCGGCGAAGACTTGTGAGTTGATCCCGAGCGACTTGTACTGAGTGACCCACTGCTTCATGTTCAGCTGGCCCACGACCTTTTCGGGCATGACCACGGCCCAATGCTTCCACCCGGCGGCCACGACCTGGGGGAACCAGACCGTCTGCGCCCATGTGGTGTCGTCCGGGGTCAGGGCCGAGTTGGCACGGTCGTCCGACAGCCACTTCTGCGCCTTGTGCAACTTGACCGGTTCCAGGCCCTGATTCAGCACGTTGCGTAGCGAGTCGCCATGGACGAACTTGTGGATCTGATGATGGACGATTCTGGTGTCGGGTCGATACCAGAGCGTCGCGTGCTCGTTGTCGAGAATGACTTCCGGTGCCACTTCGTGTCTACCTCGTGAATGCCGCAGCCGCGCTGACATAGGCGCGTTGGACATGGCAGGTATCGGCTGCGTGACGGTCCTTGTTGAGGTAGCGCCGGATCAGTCCAGATCGATATAGAGGGGCGCGTGGTCCGAGGGCAGCTTTCCCTTGCGGGCGTCGCGGTCGATCTCGGCCGCCGTGCAGCGCGCCGCTACTGACTTCGTCACGTACAGGTGGTCGATGCGCATGCCGAGGCCCTTGTGGAAGTTGCCCGCTCGATAATCCCACCACGAATACTTGCCCGGCTCGGGGTGGTGGAGCCGGTAGGCGTCGACCATGCCCCAGTCGCGCATCGCCGCCAGCGCAGCTCGCTCCGGTTCGGATACATGGGTCGAGCCGGCGAAGAAGGCCATGTCGTAGACATCGGCGTCCTCGGGCGCGACGTTGTAGTCGCCGCCGATGACGATCGCCTGGCTTGGGTCGCAGTCTTCACGAAGCCAGCGAGCGAGCCGCTCGAACCAGGCAAGCTTGGCCCGATAGAACGGCGTATCGAGCGCCCGGCCGTTGGGGGCGTAGATGCTGACGACGCGGATGCCGCCGCAGACCGCCGATACCATCCTGGCTTCGTCGGCCGTGGCCTCGGAGGCTTCCGCCTCGAGAGCCTCCGCGAGCGCCTCGGCGCCGGGGGAGTGCCGCACCGGCCCGTCGCCGAAGTTGGTAACGATCCCCTCGACACCGATCCGGCTGGCGATGGCCACGCCGTTCCAGCGCCCCTCGCCGTGGTGGACCAGATCGTAGCCGGCCATGCTGAAAGGCATGGTTGGGGCCGCTTCGTCGGCGAGCTTAGTTTCCTGCATCATCAGAATGTCCGGCTTCTTCTCGGCCAGCCACTCCTCGACTCGCTCCATGCGGGCCTTGAGCGAGTTGACGTTCCACGTCGCGATGCGCACTAGTAGCGCCGGCCCTTCTGGCGGGCGAAGTCGAACTTGGCGGTGTCGGCTATGCCCATGACTGCCATCGTGCCGGCCTGGACCGGGTCGGTCACGACCAGGTCCGCCACATCCACGACGGTGCCGACCATGTTCAGTGAGATGACCGGGATGCCGGCGGCCTGGAGCTCCTGAACGGCTTTGGTGATATCGCCGCCCATGATCGAGCCGGCGAGCAGAAGCGCTCGGGCACGGTCCAGGTCGGCCACGGCGCGAACGGCGGCCGCTAGATTCTCCTCGCCTACCAGCGGAATGGTGTCGACGCTGATCTTCTCGCCGCGCAGGTTGTGGCGATCCGCCTCGCTCACCGCCCCCAGGACAGCCTGGGCGATCTGGGCGCCGCCGCCGATCACGATGAGCCGCTTGCCGAAGACCTTGTCCAGCGATTGCGTCAGGCGGCAGGCGCGGATGGAGGGCAGGTTGCCGAGAATGCCGGTGACTTGCTCTTCGGGCAGGCCTTCTACCTCGAGTTCGACTTCGACGAGCGCGCTGCCCGCGTCATCGGTCCAGCGCCGCACGGTGCTGAGGGTGCGGAGAGTGCCGCCGCTTGTCGCAACCCGCGCGACGATCTCCGGAATCGCGCCGGGGGCATCGACGTAATCCAGACGTACGGCGACGGTCGCGGCCTGTTCGGCGGAGCCGGCCATCTCAGCCGACGCCCATGCCGTGGTCGGCCAGGCCCTGCGCAACCTTGGGGTGGTCGGCGATCTCGAGGCCGGCGTCGGGATCGTGCTCCTCGAATGCCAGCCCCAGGGCCTTGAAAGCCTTGCGAGTTCCCTCGGCGTCGCTCGTGGCCAGCATCAGCGCGCCATCCGTGTCCTCGGCGATGCCGACGATCGCGCCGATGTTGATGCCCTGATCGCCCAGGGCGGCGGCCATCCTGGCCAGGGATCCGGGCTTGTCACTCAACTCGACGGTGAACCAGACCACACAGCACCTCCTGCGCTGATGGTACCCGCCGCCGCCCCGGACGTGGCGGTGCGAGAGTGCGGACCCGGGCACGTGCCGGTGGCCGGGCACGGGCCGGTGACCGGGCACGTGCCGGTGGGCTGGCCCGCGCCGCGGCCTGGCCCGCGCCGACGGCCGAGCGGGCGTCCTCCGACACCTGTAACCTGCGCCCATGCCGGCTCCCAAAGTGGTCACCGTCCAGATGTTCGGGCTCGTCGACTCGCGCCCGACGCAGGCCGCGCAGCGGTTCTTCAAGGAGCGCCGCGCCGTCGTCACGTTCGTCGACCTTCGTCGAAAGCCCATCGCGGCCGGGGAGCTGCGCCGTTTCGTGGAGCGGCTCGGTGCGGCGGCGCTTCTCGACACGGAAAGCCGCCGCTACAAGGACCTGGGCCTGGGCTACATGCAAATGAGTGACAACGAGATCATGGAGCGTCTCCTGGCAGACCCGGCGTTGCTCAAGTTGCCCCTCGTCCGTTTCGGCAATGCCTTCACGGCCGGACCCTCCGACGCGACCTGGAAAGGCTGGCTGGTCGGAACCGCGAAGTAGTGGCGCGGCCGTGTGATGGCCGGCAAGAATGCGCCGCGCTTCCCCGACAATACTGATCAATTCGTCCTTTGGCCGATCCCTACCTAGTCGTGACGACAGCAGCAGCCCGCCGTGGCATGCTCTCCGTGCACGATCAGGAGAATTTGAATGCCTCGCAGTAAGTCCAAGAAGCTCCACGACGACCTCGAGACACCCAAGGTGGCTCAGGGACCCGGAGCGGCCGGCGCCGAGGTGGACGGTCGCTCCACCACCGGCAACGGCGACCACAACCACAACGGCAACGGCAGCCACGATCGACGACGCAGCGGCCGCGTGACGTACCGGCCCAAGGCCACCGAGCTGCTGACTGTCCACGCCCGCACGGAAGACGAGCGGCTGCTCTCTCCGCGCCACCGGCCCGCCTTCCTGGATTCGGATCCGTGGCGGTCGCTGCGCATCATGGCTGAGTTCGTGGAAGGGTTCGACGCCCTGGCGGCGGTTGGCAAGGCGGTCACGATCTTCGGGTCGGCGCGCCTGCACGA
>DASVJA010000140.1:0-27362 GCA_036386115.1 Candidatus Limnocylindrales bacterium | reverse complement strand
TCCCATGCCGCCCTCCAGCTCACCTTACGAAGCCTGATCATGCGAGGCTTGAGCCTGGCCGGAACCATCATCCTCGCGCGACTGCTCGCGCCTTCGGACTTCGGCGTCTACGGCATCGTCGCCTTCGTAATTGCGATCTGGAGCGCGATCGGCGACTTCGGGCTTGGTGCGGCTCTGGTCCAGCAAGCAGACGAACCCACACCTTCCCAGTTGCGCACGGTCTGGACCATTCAGCAGTTGATCGCACTATCGGCCGTCGTCGTAGTCTGGGTTCTCGCCCCAGTCGCGACGGGTCTTTTCGACGGCCTTCCCACGGCCACTTCGCTGATGCTCAGGGTTCTTTCGCTCGGCTTGGTGCTGTCGAGCCTTCGATCGCTGCCGGCCGTGATGATGGAACGTGAGCTGCGTTTTGGACCGCTCGCGACCGCCGAAGTACTTCAGCAATTGAGCTTCTACGTGGTCGCAATCTGGTTGGCCGCTGCAGGAGGCGGCGCCTGGGCATTCGTGATCGGCGGTCTTGGCCAGCTGGCCATGGGTGCCGTCGTTGTCAACCTGGCCTGGCGACGGCGCCCCAGCGTCGGGATCGACCGCGCGTGTCTGCGCTCTCTGTTCGGTTTCGGCTTCGCGTACCAGGGGAGCATCGTCATCCTCACGGTCCGAGACGCTCCGCTGCCGGCGCTCGTCGGACTCGTTTCCGGGACGGCCACCGCGGGACTGACGCAATTCGCGGTCCGAGTCGCCATGACGATATCCACGATCGACGAGATGGTGGCGCGAATTGCCTTCCCTGCATTTGCGCGGCTTCAGAGCCAGCCGGACAAGCAGGTAAGAGCGCTCGACACGGCTATCCTCATGACGGCGCTGATCCTGGTGCCGGCCCAGTGCTGGATTGCTGCCGTGGCACCGGTCGTCGTTCCGCTTGTCTTCGGCAGCCAGTGGTCCGACGCGGTTGTGCCGTTGCAATTCATCTGTCTTGCAACGCTGCTCCGGTTCCCGGCCCGTTATCTGCGCCAGGCGGAATTCGCCGCCGGCGCCTCCGGGCGAGGCCTGGGGATGTCAATCGCAACGACGATCCTGGCGCTGGTCGCATTCGAGTTGGGATTGCTCGGTTGGGGGCTGCCTGGCGCGGCCGCTGGCTTCCTCCTCGGGACAGCGCTGGGGTTGGGCGCCTCGATCTGGCTGGCTCGCGACATCTCCGGATTGTCGTGGCGGCATTTCTGGCTGTTGATCTGCTCGGGCGTTGTTGCGGGCGCAGGAGCGCTTGCGGCATTGCGAATGACCACCCAGTGGCTCGTGACGGACCCGCCGCAGGCACACTCCTCAATCACGGAGGTGGCCGCCGCAGGAGTCGCGACAATTCTGTTCGGAGTGGTTTACCTCGCGCTCCTGGTGATAACGAATAGATCCACGCTTCAGATAGGGCGGCGGCTTGCGTTGCGGTCAATCGCACGTCCGAGCTAGGCGGACTGACCCCCAGCAGGAATGCCGAGCAGCCGGCGAACCTGGTCGGCAGTGGCAGGCTCACGGCCCATCGAGCGGCCGATCGCAACCAGGCGCTCGACAAGTCGCGGGTTTGTGGCCAGTTCAGTCCTGTCGTCATCGAACCACAAGTTGTCCTCCAAGCCGACCCTGACTCCGCCGCCCATTGCAATCGCCAGCCGATTGATGGTGAATTGATAGCGGCCGATGCCGGCTGCAGCCCAGGTAGCGCCTTGCGGCAATCGCTCCACGAGCATCGCCAGGTTGAGAGGAGTGGCAGCCAGGGTACCGAGCGATCCGAGCAGCAAGTTGACGTATACCGGCCCCACAAGATGCCCACGGGACCGCAAATACTGCGCATAGTCCAGCATGCCGAAGTCGAAGACCTCCCACTCGGGTACGACCCCGCATTCGGCCATGCGGCGAGCCAGGCCCTGAATCGTATCCGGAGAGTTGATCGACGCCTGCTTGGGGAAGTTGAGCGAGCCGAGGGTAAGGCTGGCCATTTCTGGCCGGACGTCACCTTCGAGCTCCACGACCTTGACCCGACCAGCCAGCTCCGGCTGGGTGCGTCCGCTGGTGGTTATGCAGACGACTATCTCCGGCGCAGCCAGGCGGACCGCCCGAATGAAGGCCGCCGCGATTTCCGGATCCTGCGATGGGTGCCCGTCGACATCGCGTGGATGGACGTGCACGATCGACGCGCCAGCATCGGCGCAGCGGCGAACGTCCGCCGCCACCTCGGCCGGGGTTAGGGGGACATGAGGACTGTCGGTCTTCGTCGGAATCATTCCGGTAGGACAGAGGTTGACGATGAGTTCGTCGCTCATCGGGCTGCCTCGCGAACTCTCTCCATTGGAGCCGCCGGCACGCCAACAACCGTGATTCCTTCCGCAACGTCCTTGACCGCTACGGCGCCCATGCCCACCGTGGCCCGATCACCGACCGTGATCCTGTCGCGCACTATGGCTCCGGTGGCGATGTGAACCTGGGTTCCCAGAGTCACCTTGCCGGCCACGTTGGCACCGGGGCCCAGGAACGAATAGGGGCCAATCTCGGTATGGTGTCCCACCAGCGAGCCACGGTTGAGGACGGTACCCTCGCCGATGTGTGAGCGGGCGCCGACGACGACGAGCGGAAAAACGACGCATCCCGCCTCTATGACGGCCGACGCCGAGATCACGGCCGTGGGGTGGACGAGAGTCGCGAGCTGCCGCCCTTCGGAAACGAGACGGCGGACTATGCCCATCCTCTCGACCGAGCCGATGGCCGGCAGGATTGGCAAATCCGGCTCGAACTGGGCCTGGTCGTCCAGCCAGAGGATCGGCGGATCGTGGGTCCCATCGGCAGCCGAGCGGTCCAAGCCCTCGATCCAGGCAGCGACCTCAACTCCGGCCGACGCCGCCAGGTCCGACACTTCCTCGGCGAACGACGCAGCACCCACGATAATCACCCTTTGGGCAGGCATGAGCCGATGCTAGCAGAGCAGCTCGCACCCATGCCGTTTCACATCGGGTCGCGCGACGTAAGATTCCCGTCGTGATCCCCGTATTCCGCCCCACTGCCGGACCCGAGGAGGAGGCCGCCGTCGCGGAAGTCCTCCGATCGGGGTGGTGGGGATTAGGGCCCAAGACGGCCGAATTTGAGAATCGGTTCGCCGAATCGATCGGAGCGGCCCACTGCGTCGGTACGTCCTCAGCCAGCGCCGCGCTGCTCCTGGTGTTGTCCTTGCTGGACCTCGGCGGCCGCGAAGTTATCACCCCGGCCCTCACGTTCGTCTCGACCAACCACGCGATTCTCCAGGCCGGCGGCCGCCCGATTTTTGCCGACGTGGATCCGGTCACACACACAATCGCACCGACCGAGGTCGAGCGATTGATTACGCCTCGGACGGCCGCGATCATGGCCGTGGACTACGGCGGGCATCCGGCCGAACTGGACGACCTGGCCGCGATCGCCCACCACCACGGCGCCGTCCTGGTAGAAGACGCGGCCCATTCGTGCGGGGCGACCTACAAGGATCGAAGTGTCGGTTCCGTAGCCGACTTCACCTGCTTCAGCTTCCACGCGGTCAAGAACCTGGCCATGGGCGAGGGTGGCGGCATCACGCTCGAGGACGACGCACTCGCCGACCGGCTTCGCCGCCTGCGCTGGTTGGGCCTGAGCCGCAGCACCTGGGATAGAACCTCCGGAGACGGCTACAGCTGGGACTACGACCTCGCCGAGATCGGCTTCAAGGCCCACTTGAGCGACATCGCCGCCGCAATCGGCCTCGTCCAGCTGGGACGGCTCACATCCTCCAATGATCGGCGGCGAGTCATCGCCGACCGCTACACGAGTGCGTTCTCTTCTCTTGACTGGCTTACTCCGCCGGCCGAACTCGCTCACGTCCGGTCGGCCTGGCACCTCTATGCCGTCATGCTAGAGGAGCGGAACCGGTTCATAGAACACATGGCCGCGCGGGGCATCGCGACGAGCGTCCACTACAAGCCCACGCATCTATACGCGGCCTATGCCGACTTCTACCGGCCGCTGCCCACTACCGAGTCGGCCTGGCGCCGGCTGGTTACCCTGCCCCTGTATCCCGGCCTCACCGATGACGAGATCCAGCAAATCATCGACGCGGTCAAGGCCTTCGAGCCGGCGGCCTGAGCGGCCTCGCCGCGGCTCGGACGAGGAGAACGGGCTCAAGTGGAGACGTCAAGCGCCCGTCGAAGGCATCGAGCCGCCGATAGCTCTCCCACAAGCAGCGTCTGGCCGGCCAGCGAGATCCGCCTGCGCCGCGGCTCATCCGCTTCCAGTTCACGGGCTGCTTCGAGAACGCAATCGAGCGGGGCTTCCACGAAATGCTCGCCGGCCACAAATGGATAGGGATCGTTCATGGGCTCGGTGACGACCACCGCTCCGGCGGCGATGGCGAGAACGAGACGCACGCCAACGAACTCGCCGGGCACGCGTGCCACGTTCAAGACGACCTTGGATCGCCGCAGAATGATGTTGCGCTGCTCTCCCCAGGCACCCTCTATGGCCAGGAGTCGCGGCTCCATCTCCTGCCACCGATCGATGACCGCCCGACGGGCGGCTTTGCGGGCATGCTGGCTGGCCAGGGTGACGAGGGCCAGATCGCGTCGTCCGACATCGGGAGGAGCGATCTGTCCGGCCACAGCCGGGGCATAGCCGAACGGGACCGCGGCAGCCGTCAGGCCGCGGCTTCTTAGCTCGTCCTGCCGATCCCGACTGGTGACGACCAGCCGATCACCCCTTCCCACCACGTCGGCGATGATGCGGAGGTGCCTCGCCCGCTCGCGTTGAGTCGTCGCATCGGCGCGAATACCCGACAGTTTGCCCGGTAGCGGGACATCCTTGAAGGGGCCGAAACCGAGCTTGAGGTAGTCCATCGCCCGGGACCGGGCAATCCTGGTGAGCACGGACGCTGAGCCCGAGCCGTCCATGATGAGAGGCTCGCCCACCCAGGCCACTCGAGGGCATCGGCGCGGACCAGCGAACACGGGCATGAAGTTGCCCTCATAGCCTATGCCGAGCAGGACCCCCAAGCCCGCCTGATCCTCGCCGGGACGCACCAGTTTGGCCTCCCAGCCGATTTCCGTCGCAGCGGATATCGCCAACTCGACGAGCTCTCTTGTGAGTGGGCTGGCGGTTGGGCTGATTGCGACACCAAGCGGCCCACTGAGCGTGCTGGGCGGGAGACTCGACGATCTCTCGGGCGGCATATTCACCACCCCATGGTATGGCGTCGCGCCGTGGATCCGAGCCGACCGCTCGACGACATATCATCCGCGCGCGTTCAGTGAAGCAGCCCCGGAAGCGGGCGGGACGATTGAGATGGGCAACCTTGGCCGGCGGGGCGCCAGAGCCGCCACGCAGCTGGCTGCGCGCAGCCTGGTCATGAGGGTCGTGGCCCTGACTGGGACACTGATCCTGGTCCGCCTCCTCGTCCCTGAAGACTTCGGGGTCTTCGGCATCGTGTCATTCGTTGTCGCGGCAGGGGTCGCCGTGGGCGATTTCGGGCTCGGTGGCGCGCTGGTCCAGCAGTACGAAGAACCGACGCACAACAGATCACAACCGCCTGGACAGCTCAACAGGCGATCGCTCTGGTAGTGATCGCCGTTGTCTGGATCTTGGTTGATAGCCCTGTCCGGCGGAAATATCCGGGCCACACAACGATGCCGCTGGGATGACGTCTATCGTGGATAAGGCACCCAATTTTGTGGATAACAGCTGTCCGATGTGGAAAATCTGGCATTTTGGACCCTCCCGGCATGGACTAATCACGGCCTGACAGAAGGCGAGTGACGGTCATCGAGGCTTGATTCCAGATCTGTCCCCATTCGTCCCAAGCAACATCCCCAAATGGCAGTATTTCATCCACGTTAGCAGTCCATTAGTCCACCATTGAATCGAGCGTGGGCGTGCAGCGAACCCACAGTCTCCACACCATGATTACGGTGATGACGGAATGAGAAGATAGATAGACAATCCACCTAGAGTAGGATCGCTATCCGTCACAGCGAATCCTGAAGTGACGCCAACCTTGCCCGATCTCAGGGGAGTGAACCCAACGTGAAGCTGTCGGTCATGCAAGAGAACCTGGCCCGAGGTCTTCAGGTCGTAAGTCGAGCCGTTTCGACCCGGAGCACCCTCCCTGTTCTCAACAACGTCCTTCTTCGAACCGAGGACGGCGGCCTCAAGCTGACGGCCACCAACCTTGAGATCGGCATTACCTATTGGGTGCCGGGCAAGATTGAAACGGGCGGCGCCATGACTGTGCCCGCGCGCTTGCTGACTGATATCGTCGCTGGGCTCCCGTCCAACGAACGAGTCGATCTGGAGCTCCAGGCTCAGGAAACGCTGCACATCCAGGCAGGCCGGTTCGAGACCAGAGTCAAGGGTATCGATGCCGAGGAGTTCCCGGCCATTCCTTCGGCCGGCGAGCGACCCACGACCAGAATTCCTCAGAACGCTCTACGCCAGGCTCTCGGCGAGGTAACCTTCGCCGCCGCGACGGACGAGGCCAGACCTATTCTCACTGGCGTCCTGGCTAAGTTCGAAGGCGACAAGCTGACCCTGGCCGCTGCGGACAACTACCGCATTGCCGTCAAGACGCTCACGGTGCTCGATCCGGTAGAGGAGACGAGCGTCGTTGTGCCCGCCCGTTCGTTGCACGAGCTGTCGCGCGTTCTTTCCGACACAGATGATCCGGTCGACATCGTTCTTTCGCCGAGCCGGAATCAAATCCTCTTCCACATCGAAGGTATCGATCTGGTGAGCCGGCTGATCGACGGCCAGTTCCCCAACTATCAGCAAGTGCTGCCGAAGGGCTTCACCACCCAGGCCACCGTCGATCGCGACCAGTTGCTGGCCGCCGTCAGACTCGCCAGCCTCATCGCCAGCTCGTCGGCCAATATCGTCAAGCTGCACGTCGGCGGAGACACCGAAGTAGGCGTCTCGGTCAGTGCGGCTGCGGATGTAGGCGACAATAAGAGCGACGTCGAGGCCAAGGTTGAGGGCGACGGCACCACTATTGCCTTCAATGCCCGCTACCTGATCGACGTTCTGGATCACGTCAACGCGAGCCAGTTCTCGATCGAGCTCAACGGGCCGCTTTCGCCCGGAGTTCTTCGGCCGGTCGGCGACGGGCAATATGTCCATGTCGTCATGCCGGTCAAGACGACCTCGTAGGAGCGCCTGATCTCCGACTCCGGCCGCGCAGCCGGCAACACCAGGCCGGCGGCGCTCATCCGTTCTTTGGCTATCCGGAACCTCCGGGGCTACGCCTCGCTGGATGCTGAATTCGGGCCGGGACCACAGCTCATCTGGGGGCCAAACGCGGCCGGCAAGACGACGCTGCTCGAGGCTATCGTCCTCTTGGCCCTGGGCCGATCTCATAGAACAACAACGGATTCCGAGCTGATCCGGTGGGGCGCCGACTTTCTCCGGATCGAGGGCAGTGTCGGAAGGAGCGCAGAGACGGCCGCGACTGAAGCCGCAGCCGGGGCGCCGGTTTCGTTGCCGGCCCAGCTCGACCTGACCCTTCAGACCGGCGGCCGCAAGAAGATCCAGGTCAACGGCGTTCCGCGCCGGCCGGCCGCCCTGTCAGAACACCTCAGAACGGTTCTGTTTGCGCCGGAGGAGATGCTGCTCGTTATTGGACCTCCGACGCTGCGGCGAGGGTCCCTGGACGGCCTGACGACACCGCACGATCAGAGCTACGGAGCCAACACGGCAACATACGGTCGGGCGCTCCAGCAACGAAACAGCCTCCTTCGTGCAATCCGAGAGGGCGAGGCCGACCGCGACCAGTTGCGAATCTGGGACGAGCCCTTCCTGGCCGCCGGTTCGGCGATCATCGCCGCGCGACTGCGTCTCCTGGACCTGCTGGCCGGGCCCCTGGCCGCGGCTCACCGCGAAATCGCCCCGGCCGAGGGTGAGCTGACTGTGGGCTACGCGTCGAATTCAATGCCACTCCCCGGGGAGTCGCCCCGTGACACGCTCACTCGCCGCCTGCGCGACACGGCCGAAAAGGAGGTCTGGAACGGTTCCACTCTGATCGGGCCGCATCGGGACGACATCACATTCAACCTCGATGGACGGGACCTGGCGACATTTGCTTCCCGGGGCCAGCAGCGGACCGCAATCCTGGCCCTGAAGCTGGCCGAGCTAGATCTGCTCACCACTCTGGACGGCCGCTCGCCCTTGCTTCTACTCGACGACGTCTTTAGCGAGCTGGATCCTGCCAGGCGAGGACACCTGGTGCGCAGGATCGCGGACCTGCCCCAGGCTTTCATTACCACCACGGATCCGGCAGACATCGATGCCGACCTGCTCCGCCGAGCCAGGCCCTGGCGCGTGGTCGCGGACGCTGAGGGCGGCGCGAGCGTCGTGGCGGGTGAGCAGTGAGCGGACCGATGAGGCGCCCCGGCCAGAGGAAGGCCTCCTCCGGGACGCCGGGCTCGGACGCCGGGCGCGTTGCGAGTCGACCCGGAGAATCGGATCCGGACGCCAGGCTCCGAAGCATGGAGCGCCTGGCCGATCTACTCCCCAGCGCGGCGCGTCAGTTTGGGCTGGAGGATCAACTCGAGCAGGCTGGGGCGGCCGCGGCGTGGCTGGAAATCATCGCTCGAGGAGTGCCCGCCGCGAAGGGTGGCTGCCGCCTCGTGGACCTCAGCCAGGGTGTCGCGACCATCGAGGCCGACGAGCCGATCATCGCCCAGGAGATCAGGTTGCGCTCCCCGGAGCTTCTGGCAGCTTTGCGCAAATCCATGCGGACACCCCTCCGCCAGATCCGTATAACGACGCGGCACGTATAATCCCAACCTGCGAACGCCGGTCGGGCCGCCTGGGATGCGGTCGGAACCAACGGCGACAAGAGTCCCGCCGCTAGTGGCCGCCAATGGCAGTCCGTCTTTACATGAACCTCGGCCTTATGGCCGAATCACAACGCCTATCCGACTCGGCCGACCAAGTCATCGTCGTCGAGCCTGCGATCGGGTCTACTTCACGGACCAAAGGAAGCTTGTATCTGCTTGTCACGGGGGCGGGTGGGCGCAAGCTGCGTGAGGCGACAAAGACCGCCGCGGAGCGCATCCGCGACGACTACTACTACGACCTTTCTGCGGGTATCTCCGTCTGCCTGCGTAAAGCAGTTCGGGCTGCGAACAATGTGCTCCTTCACTCGCCGGACCGGCCACAGGGCGGTGCCGGCGACCCCGGACCGGTCGGTGTTGCCCTGGCCGTGGTTCGCGGCAGTGAGTTGTATGTCGCCACCGTCGGCCCGGCCGAGGCGTATCTGGTGCGCCAGGCTCGCCTGCTGACGCTGCCCGATGCCAGCCCCGACAGCGGGCTGCCCTCGGCGACCATGGACGGGCCGGAGGTCTGGCACGGCGAAATCGCGGCCGGCGACTGCCTGATCCTGATGTCGCCCAATGTCACTCGGCGAATCGGGCTGGGCCCCATCCAGGAAGCGGTCCTGCAGCTGCATCCGCAGGCCGCGGCCGAGGAGATCCATCGCCAATTCGCGTCGGGCAGCCTGGGCAGCGTCGGTGGCGACGGCATCCTGTTCATCGAAGCGACCGAAGTGGCTTCAACTCACAAGGCCACTCCACTGAAGCCCGTCTGGCCCGGTGAATCCAGGGCCGGAGCGCCGGAGCGCTCGCCGATCCCGCTTGCAGATCAGGTGGTGGGCGGAGTTTCGGCGGTTCAGATGACGGCCCGCCACGCCCAGGTAGCGGCAGATGGATGGCTGCGGCGCGGTGTCTACGGCCTCTTTGATCACATGCCCCAGCGCCCCATGGCGCGCGGCAGGGTCACGCCACTGATAGTTCGGCGAGAGCGTCAGCAGCGGGCCGCGGTCGCGGTCATCGGCCTCCTGGCGGTTCTTGGGCTCGTCGGAACCAGCATGTGGTTCCTCTCCGGCGCCACTCGCCAGGACACATCGACTCAGCAGCAGACGGCTCAACAGGCCTATGCCAAGGCTCAGGCGGACATAGACACCGTGGAAGGCCACGGCCGCGATCTTGTCTCGACCGACCCTAAGCTTGCCTACCAGTACCTCACGGATGCATATACCCAGCTTGGCGTGGCCAGTGACAACGGTTACGAGCCGACCCAGCTGACCGACTCGCTCACGAAGGTCGTCGCGGACCTCAACCGCTATTTCCACGTCACGACCGTCAATCCAAAGACCGTGCTTTCCTTCGCCACGGATGATCTCGAGGGGCTGGTCCTGGGTCCGGACGGCGCGGCCTACGTACTGGACACGACAACCAGCACCGTCTATCGGGTGAACTTGGATACCGGCGCTCGCGTTCCCGTGGTCAAGGTGGACCAGCCCTCACAGGACGGCAGGGGGCTCGTAGGAGCGCCCAAGCTCATGACGACGGGTGGTGGCGATATCCTGATTCTCGATGCCTTCAACTCGCTGTGGCGCTGGCATCCGGCCCCCGGCGACAAGACCGGGCGCGGCTCGCTGCTGAAGGTCTTCATTCAGGACAACGTGACCTGGGGTGTCGGGCCGCGGGCGATGGGAACCTTCGTGGTAAACGCCGCCCAGAACCAGTACAACTTCTACATCGTCGTTCCCAGTCAGAACCAGATCATGAAGTACACGCCTGCGACCGACGGCAGCGGCTACCCAACCGACGGCCGCGTCCCTTACTTGACCGTCCCCCAGGATGTAGGCAGCCTCAGTGACTTCTACATCGACGGCAACATCTATTTGGTGGATCACGGCAAGGTCACGCGCTACAACCTCGGCCAGGCGGTCACCGGCTGGAAGCCGGACTTGCCCGGCGACGAGCTGCTGCGTCAGGCACCCAAATACACGCTCATCGCGGCCGACAGCCTCGATCAGGGAACCGGCATCTTCTACGCCTACGACAATCTGAACCAGAGGATCGTCGCCTTCAAGAAGATCGATGGCACGATTGTCGGCCAGTACATGGCACCGGCCACAACACCCTGGTTCACGAACGTAGCCGGCATGTTTATCGTTCCGGCGGGGGGCACCACGACTGTGACGGCCGGTACAAGTGTCCAGACGACCACCACCGGCGGCACGGCCCCAACTCTCTATTGGATAGAGGGCGGAAGCCTGATGAGCGCCGTCCTGGCTGCGAGCACAACGGATTCATCGGCCTCGGGAAGCTCGAAGCCATCTGCGTCGACCGGCGGATCGGCGCCGCCTGCGTCGTCATCGACCAAACCCTGACCCGGGGCGGGCCCGACCGCAGAGTGGGATAATCCGCAAATGTCAGAACTCGCCGAGGTCGTCGTCGAGAGCGTTCGGGTGCACATGCTCTCCAGCCAGCATGTCGTGCTGCTGAAGGAGACCGAGCGCGAGCGTTACCTCCCTATCTGGATCGGGCCGTGGGAGGCGAACGCGATTGCCACAAGGCTCCAGGGCGTAAGCCCCGAGCGGCCGATGACGCACGATCTGTTCGTGGCTACGCTCGCGGATCTGGGCGTAACCCTCCAGCGAGTCGTCATTTCCAGCCTGGCTGAAGAAACGTTCCACGCGACGCTGGACTTCGGCCTGGGCGGCCGGACAATCTCCGTCGATTCCAGGCCGTCCGATGCTCTGGCGCTGGCCGTGAGAACGGGCGTCAAGATCTTTGCCTCGTCCGCCGTTCTGGATCGCGCCGGCGTCGAGCCGGAGAGTCAGGTCGATGAGAAGCTCGAGGTCTTCCGCGAGTTCATCAACTCACTCGAGACCGATCTGGACGAGGAGCACCGCGAGGGTCAGGGCCCGGGCACGGGGCCAAAAGGTTAGCCCTCGCCGCTCGCGCGGCCGAGGCGGGTTACTGCAGGATGGACTCGCCGCGCTCCATGCCGCCCTTGCGGGTGAACCACAGGCGGAGGCGAAGCGACCAGAAGTCGCGCACGGCTCGGAAGACGACGCTCGGCTTTGCTCCGGTGGGGGAGCCGGCCGTCCTGGCGTAGTGCGGCACGCCGACCTCGGCCATCGTGAGGCCGTTGTAGCGAATCTTGATAAGCAGCTCGGCCGTGAAGAAAGCTCCGCCCGAGGCGACTCGGATCGGTGCCAGGGCTTGGCGACGGAACAGCTTGCAGGCGCAGTCGATGTCGCGGACGCGCACACCGAAGAAGATCCGATTCGAGAGGCGGTAGATGCGGGCATACCAGCGCCTGATCAGCGGATCGGCACGGGCGATGCGGAAGCCGACGACCACGTCCGGGGCGTCCGGCTGGGCCATTCGCTCGGTCAGGCGGCCCACGTCCGCGACCTTGAACTGGCGGTCGCCGTCGATGAATGCGACCAGCTCGAAGCGAGAGGCCCGAAAGCCCGACCGCAGCGCCGCGCCGTAGCCGTAGTTGGTTGGGTGATGGACGACTCTGAAGGTGTCGGGGTACTTCGCAGCGAGCTCGTCGGCGATGGCGGGTGTGCGATCGCGCGAGCCGTCATCGACGGCGATGATCTCGAACTTCTCGGCCAGCGCCGGCAGGGCGCCGAGAGCCTCGTCCACGAGGGCTTCCAGATTCGCTTCTTCATTGTGGGCGGGAAAAAAGAAAGAGAGCTCTTTGACGCGCCTTACGGACGCCGCGGCCTCGCCTGCCTGTACCGGACTCGCGCCTGCGCTCACTGACTTCCCTTTCGACGAATCACCTGGGTGATGGTTGTGCCGTTGCCTAGGTCCTTGGTTGTCATCTCGTATTCGTTGCCGAGCTCGGAGAGCCCGTCAATACCACCACTCAATCGGATAGTGAAGACGGGCCTATTACCCAGGTATTTGTTGAATACATCCTGAACCTCGCCCAGATTGGCGTCCAGGCGGGTCCTGTCGTCGATGATGTAGATGTCCGGACGCAGGCCGAGTACCTTCTGGCCGTACCAGAGCCTGGTGGAGTCGCTCCACCAGGCCATGATGACGGAGTCTGCGGGCAGGCCGCCCTGATCTGCCGGCAGCAGGATCTGCCGTACCCAGGTCTCGCTGCCGGTGCTTTTGGCCTCGCTGAGGGCCCCGACCGCGCTGTTCTCAGGCAGCTGGCGGGTAGGGACGACGCTCGCGGCCGAGTAGATGAGGGTCATGGCGACGACTATCTCGCCGGCGAGCACGGCCCAGCCCGCCCAACCTCGTTCACCTTTCCGGCTCTCGGGGACGAGCTCGTCCGGCGTCTTCGGCACGTCCGGAGTCGCGGTGTCCGTCGCGATACCGTCTGCGCCGGCCGGAGCCTTGCCCGGCATCGTCAGTTCGATTTCGCCGACGATCCAGCCCACCAGGCCGAGGAAGTCCGCGATGGCGAGCCCGGCCCATGTGAAGGCAATGAGCAGCGGCACCAGGTAGTACCGCTCGATGTCCGCGTTGGCGTAGGAGGCCGAGAAGACGCACGTCGTCAGGGCTGCCAGTCCGGTCAGCAATACGTAGCGGGGCCGGCGGATCAGGCTCGTGCCGAAGCCGATGATCGCGAGCTGGCCCATCGGCCCCATCCAGCCAGCGAAGAGATCGATCACGTGGCCGGCCTTGAGCGGCAGGTCGCCGAACGGGTCCTGCAGACTGCCCGTGAACTGCTGGCCCATGACCACATACAGGAAGCCGCTCAAGTTGTCCGGGTGGCCGTACACGAGAGGGGCGTGCATGGCGGCTCGGATCGGCAACTCGGCGAACAAGATGCCCATCGTGCCCAGCAGGGCGATGAAGCAGGCCGCAACGGTGCGCCAGCGCAGGATCACCTTCGGGTCGGACACGAGCACAAAGACTGCAACCGCGGGCGCCACCAGCAAGGCGAGAGAGTGGTTCGTCACCGCCACTCCATATACGCAAGCAGCGGCCACGAGCCAGCGGTCCGCTCGAGAGACGGTTTCCTCATCCTCACTCTGGCGGCGCTTATCCCACACGAGCACCAGCACAATGACGATCGCCATCAGGGCGACGTGGAACATGTGTGGGTCTGCGTGTGTGGAGAGTCTCCAGAAGGCCGGTGAAGTCGACACGAGGGTCGTCGACATCTGGTTCGGAAGGACGAAGAGGGTCAAGGCGGTGGCAATGGCAATCAGACGTCGCCCGGTCAGAACCTGGACTATGCCGGCCGTCGCGGCCACGGCCGTCGCGGCCAGCAGCGCCTGGAGGAGGTTCATCCGGTATGCGGGATCGCCGAACGGCTGGAGGAGGATTGAGGCGAGCCAGCCGAGGATCGCGTAGCTCGGGTAGCCGGTGGCATGAGCCGTGCCCATAAGGGGGCCAACCGTCTGGAACTCCGCGGTGTCCCAGCTGGCCACACCGGGACCCAGAGTCGGGATGACGAAGATCAGAGTTAGCACGGCGGCCCCGACCGGAATCGCGGTCGCGGCCAGGAAGCCCGGGTTGGCTACGCGGCCTAAGGTGCTGCCCGCCGCGCGCCCGAATGCCGTGCGGAAGCCATGAGGTCGCTCACCAGCCAAGGATTACTCCCCAAGTCGTGCCCCAGAAGTTGACGAGAATCGACGCTGCCACGAGCACGACGGTGGGAACGAGCCACCAGCGGCCGAGTCGGCTGGCCCCCAGGGCGACGAGGATCAGCGCGAACGGGACAAAGTCGTTGCTGAAACGGTAGCCGAATTGCACCCAGCCCTGGCTGAAGTGCATCAGATTTACCACGGCAATCGCGATCATCGCAACGGTCGCGCCCGCGGTCACGCGATCGACCTTGAGGTGGCGGAGAGGTAGCCACGCGAGTGGCGCCAGGAGGAAGGCCGGGCTCGTCAGCAGGATGCTCGTGCCGGTTGCCTGCGGAAGCGCCAGCGGACAACTTGGGTCGAATAGCGTGCGGGCCTGGCCGAGTGTGCACAGAGGATCCCCGTAGTCACCGGGGTAGACGCCGCCGACCAGCCGGGGCATGACCCGCGGCATCCCCGCGAGCATGATCATCAGGTTTTGGGGGATGTAGCGGATATCCGTGATAGACCAGTCCGCATGGTAGTTGAGTGGATAGCCGAGTTCGTTGTGGTAGAGGTAGTCGTAGGCAGGGTTGAAGAGGTGGCCGCTGGTGGCGTAAGTGATGACCAGCAGGCTCACCAAAGGAACCGCCGCGCCGGCGCCCGCCAGCATGGCTCGCCGCAACCAGCTATTGCCGCCGCCGACGAACAGGAAGAACGGGAGCCCGAACAGGATCGTCAGCCGCGCCGTCACGGCCAGTCCGAACATGATGCCCGCCGCGACTTGAAGCGCCTCCGGTGTCGACAGAGCCGCCCTTAGCGAGGCCCAGGCCGCGTCCAGCTTGCCGTCCTTGCGGCCGCTCAGCCACCACAGGCCGACGAAGACGACAAAGAGAAGGCCGTCGATGATCTCGATGACCATTTGAGACTGCGCGGCGGCAATGAGCACGGCGGGCAGGCCGGCGACTATGACGGTGGCCAGGATGATTGGGGCCAGGACACCCGGCCGTCCCGCCACAACGACCGCAAACGCAACGGCCAAGACCGCGAGGAGCAGGCCCGCCCCGGCCAGCGCGGCCGTCGAGGAGCCCGAGCCGGCTAGGACGAAGAGCAGCTCGCCTCCTGCGCCGAGGGAGGCCAGCAGGAAGAGCGAGGACCAGCCGCCGGGCCAGCGGAATGGCCGGACGGCCGAAACGATCGATCTGAGAGGCTGCGGCTCCGCCCCGTCACGATCTGCCGCCAGAGCCAGCCCGACCGAGAGCATCAGGCAGCCAACGGCGACGATATGGGCCCAGAACCATGTGGAGCCAATGGCCGCGGTGTACCAGAGGACCGTTCCCAGGCCAAGGAACACGGAAGTGGCGACACGAACGCCCTGGCGAATCGGTAGATAGCCGAGCATCCAGTAGGCGATGCCGACGTCGATGGCGGCGAAGATCGTGGCCAGGAACTGCTCGTTCGTGGTTTCGTGCCAGATCGAGACGAACGGCAGGAGAACCCAGGCCGGCAGCGGGGGGAAGGGCAAAATGCTGTAACCGGTGGCAACGCACGATGGGTCCGTGCCCGGCGTGCAGGAGGCGCCGCCCGGCAGCACGCCGATCGGCATCGTGTCCTGGTAGGCAGGCGTGGGGATGTTCGTGTTCCCTTGAAGCCACGCCTGGGCTTGGGTCACGAAGTGCACGTAGTTGGCGTGATCGGGCTGGAGAAGCTTGATCAGGAAGTAGGCGGCAAAGCAGAGCAGGACGATGCCCAAACCCACCAGCGTTCGATTCTCGGCCGCCCGGCCGAGCCGGTCGCGGACACGGCCTGCCGGGCTGAGGCTTGTCTGGAAGTCGTCCTCAAACGCGGTATCTTCGGGGTTGTCGTCGGGATCCTGCATCTTCAGATTCGCCGCGCCTTCCAGCCTGCTGCCCTGGGTTATACTCCGGTCCACCTCAGCGCTCGCCCAGGAGGCCATATAGGTTGGCAGGCCCGAGTCTGCGAGAGGACAGCCCGCGGGGGCGCGCGTCGGCCGGAAATCCGGGTTCCACCAAGGGTGGTGCCGTCACAGGAATTCCCGCCATCGTCGTTCTCCTGGCCCTGGGTCTGATCCTCCGCTTCATCATCGCACAGGTTTTGCTGCCCGGTTCGGGCTTCCCAAATGACCTCACCGCGTTCCAATCCTGGGGTAACGACATTGCCCAGCACGGTCCGGTCGGCTTCTATGCCCGGACGGGATTCATCGACTATCCACCCGTCTATCTGTTGTTCCTTAGTGCGGTCAGCTTTCTGACCGGCGGGAACATGGGCGACGGCGTAAAGCTGCTGCCCATCCTGGCGGACGCGGGTCTCGCGGCCGTCGTCTGGCAGATGGCCCGAGAGATGGGCGTCACCAGTCGCCGCGCCTTCCTGACCGCGCTGATTGTCCTGGTCAACCCCATCACGTGGTTCAACAGCGCCATCTGGGGTCAGGCCGACGCGGTGGGCTCGATCTTCTTGCTCCTGGGTCTGCGAGAGCTGCAGAGGGACCATCGCGAGACGGCCTCGGCCCTGGCCGTGCTGGCCGTGCTGACGAAGCTTCAGCTCGGCATCCTCGGCTTCATCGTCGCTTTCGTGGTAGTACGCCGGTCGCTGGCGCCGAAGGAAGGCCCGCGAGATCCGGAGCGGATTCTCACCTCGATCGGTGCCGGAATTGCCACTGCGGCCCTGATCTGCCTGCCGTTCACCGGCCTCGACTTCAGCGGTGCCGCATCACGCCTGGCGACCATGCCCGGTATTGTCACGGTCGCCTTCGGGCTGCTGGGCGGCGTGGGCGTCTTCTCGCTTGCGAAGCGCTACCTGCCGATCGAGGAGCGTGTCCGGCGCCTTGAGTCGTCGATCATGCTGGGCATCGTCACCGTCGTCGCGTCCTCCGCGATGGCCTTCGAGTCGATCGCCAACCACATCCTGGGATCCTTCGGCGAGTATCCGTACCTCACGCTGAACGCCTACAACCCCTGGGTTCTGCTGACCGACGCCGGCAACGCAATGTCCCGTAATCTGGGTTGGCTGCGGGACGGGCCCTGGACGGACGAAACCTCCGGCTTAAGCAGCAGCGGCTTTGTCATCGGCCCCTTCTCGTCTACTGCCGTTTTCGCTGCATTGGTCCTGTGCGTGGTCCTGGTGGCCGCCGCGGTTGTGGGCCGGATGATGAGCCGGACGAGCTCCGAGCCGAGCCTCGCTCTCGATGATCCGGCTTCCGCCGCTGCCGCCGCACCCGAGCAAGGTTTGGTCGCCCGACTGGCCGCGGAGTTTGCCGGGATGTGGGCTGCCTTCGCCGTGGCTGCCGTCGTTATCGCCGGCGTCGTCGCCCTGGCGGAAATGTCCGGCCGCCACTTCACGCTGTCCCTTAATGTGGGGCAGATTCTCACCTTCAACCCCAACCTGTATGCCCTCGCTCTCGGCGACGGCCTTCTGATCATTACCTTGATCGCGGTCAGCGCTTGGGCGGCCTGGCGCGACGACGCTCAGTCGTTGCTCGTGGCCGTTGCGATTCTGACCATTGCCTTCTTCGTCGAGCCGACGCGGGCGCACGAGCGCTACCTGTTCCCGTTCTTCGGCATCGGGGCCGTCCTTCTGTCCGTCTCGCGCAGGTGGGCCGCGGTCTACGTGATCCTGGCCGTCGCCAACGCCGCGAACCTCCTTGCGGTTCTTGTCGAATACCAGGGCATCCCTTCAGCCGATGGGCAGCTCGCCGGAACCCTCAACGACTGGGGCCGCGGTATCCTCTCCGCCCGCTGGTTTGACGACGTAATCTGGCCGATCGCCCTCTGCGGCGTGTTGACCGGCCTGGCCATGGTCTGGGCGCTTCTCCAGCTCCGGCCGCGGGCCGCAGCGGCATTGGGCCGCGAAGTCGCCGGCGCGGCGGCGGAGCCGGAGTCGGGCCGCCTTTGGTCGAACCTATTCGCGGCCGACTACGATGCCCGTCCGTACTCAGCAGCCCATGGGCGCCTTGCGGCCGCCGACACGGAAGCACTCCCGGCGCTCGCCTCCGGCGAGCCCGCCGTCACGGACGAGAATCTCGAGTTGGACGACTTCGACGACGAGTGGACCGAGGAAGACGAATACCTGGACGGGCCGAACCGACCGATTTACGTACCCCGGACCATCATGATGGTCTGGAGGCGGATCGCCGGCCCGTCGAACCAGCCGGACAGATCCGCAGCCCTGGACTCGGAGCCGCGCGGCCGCATCGGCAAGCTGGACATCTGGGTTGTGGTGGCTCTGGTCATCGCCGTTCTGTCCATTCGTATATACCGCCTGGATGAGCCGATGCAGATGCACTTCGACGAGGTGTATCACGCTCGGACCGCCACCGAGTTTCTGCAGGACTGGCGGTACGGGACTCCGTACAACCTCCCGGGCAGCTATGTATACGAATGGACCCATCCGCACTTCGCCAAATACGCCATCGCGGCCGGGATAACGCTCTTCTCGGACGACAAGGTCACGGCCACCGGATCGCTGGGCAGCGACATCACCGTCAAGGACGTCCGCGTGCAGCCCCGCACCTCGGTGTCGCCCCTTGCCAACGCCTCAGACGCGACCGATGTTTCCGGCGATACCCGCTACGGCGACCGAGTCTTCGTGGCTACCGGGTCGGCCGTCGGTGTCTATGACCTAGAGACGCGCGCCCTTGTGCACGAGTACGACATCCCTGGGGCATCTGCATTCTCCGAAGTCCGACCCGACGGCGCCATCTTTGTGGGAACGTCCACGGGTCGGATTTACAAGATCGACACCGTCTCGCTGGACAACGTCCGGCTCGGCATCTCCGCCACATATACGCCACCTACTCTGCTCACCGTCGACGCGGGCATCGCCATAAGCCACGTCTACTCTGCGTCAGCGCCGTACTTGCTTGTCGGCAACGACAAGGGCGACCTCGTATCAATCGACCTGACGCAGGCGGGCGGGACGATCGTTGCCCACGCCAACATTCCTGCCGCGGCCGACTTCGCCGCCCTGGGTGCAGGTCCGCAGGCCGTCTCCTATACGCCGCCGGACTCGGCGAGCGCCTCTGCCACTCCCACGGAGACTTCCAGCGCGACGCCCACCAGCGAGGCTCAGCAGCTGGCCAGCGCCCTTGGCCTGGATGTGGTCCAGGTCCAGTCCGCGATGGATTCGGTGGCGCCCTTGGGTACCAGCCAGACTCTGAACCTCGGAACGTTGACGGACACTCAGATCGCTGCGGTAAAGACTCTCATCGGCCAGGGCGCCCTGCCCGACATGGCCGTGGAGGCGTCTGCGCCCCAGGTGCTGGTCGCCTACGAGAAGGGCATCGGCATCATGGACGCCCAGACGCTCGTCCTCAGCTCGACGATTGAGACGGACTCTCCGGCGACATCGATCGCCGTCAATCTTGCCGATCTCTCCGGAACCAGTCCACGCAGCGACCAGTCCTCGTACGTCGCAGCCGGCGACTCGCTGGTCATGATCCACATCGACGGCACCACCACGCCCTGGACCGTCACCAAAGACTCCAACCAGCTCCTGAAGAAGATGCCCGGTCCGGTGACCAAGGTCGTCTTCGACCGCGCGACTCGGATTGCGCAGGCTCTGGGGCGCACGGCAGACGGCAAGGGCTGGACCGTATACGCCATCGAAAGCAACGGCAACGCCGTATTCTCGGATGCCGTCCTGCCGTTCCAGCCGGTCGCCATCGGTCTCGACTCCACACCGATGAGCCCCGACTCGGATCGTGAGCAGTTGATTGCCATCGGCTCGGACGGATCTATGGCCACCGTAGACGTCGGTCAGTTCGCCTTCTCGTGGCGGATCATGGGTGTCATCTTCGGCGCCCTGATGGCCGCCTGCCTCTACCTTCTCGTGCGGCTGCTGTTCAAGCGCCGCTCCGTCGCCCTGCTCGTCGCCCTACTCACGCTCACGGACGGGATGTTCTTCGTCCAATCGCGCATCGCCATGAACGACACATACGTTGGTGGCTTCCTGTTACTTGCCTACCTGATCTTCGCCGTCTTATGGCTTCAGGTGTTCAAGAACAGGTTTGTGTTCTGGTTAGGCATGCCGCTGCTCGGCATTACCCTCGGCCTCGCCCTCGCATCCAAATGGGTGGCGATGTACGCCATCGCCAGCATCGGCATTCTGATTCTGGTCAGATCCGCCCTGGGAAGGCTCATCACGATCGTCGGGCTGGCCGCCGGCACGGGCGTGCTCGGCTGGCAGGCAATCGCTGAGATGACCACGGCGCCAAATACGGGCAGCCCCGCGGCGGTAATCCTGTTGATTGGCCTGGCCCTGGCAGTCGTCGTCTTTGGGTTGTCGTGGGCCTCGTCCATGAAGGCGACGCCGGACAAGGTCTTCGTCGGCGGGGCCGTGGCCCTGACGGCGGCGGGCCTGTTTGCGGCCGCCCTGGCGATGTCGCCCCAGACGATCCAAAACGGCGCCCCCAACTACACCTTCTTCCTCATCATGCTCGCCATCACGTCGGTGGCCGCTGCTGCCAATGCCTACCACCCGATTGCCTGGACCCGCGAGGAGCTTCGCTTCGCCGTCGCTCTGGGGATCGTCGTACCGGTCGTCGTGGGCGTTCTGGCGACTCTCTACTGGGTCTATCGCACCGTCGGGCTCATGCAGACCAGCAGCCTGTCCTCGGCTATGGGTGAGAACGGGACTCTGCTCAAGCTGGGCATGGGCGGTCTCATCGCCGCTGCAGCCGTGGCCGTTGCTCTCAGGGTCGGCGGCAAGATGGGATTCGGGCCGTTGGCTCCGGTGCCCGCCCCGGACGATCCGGCCGCACTCGCCGGTCCACCTGCTCCCGCCCCGACCGGCTGGCTCCGTCTTGGCTCCGGCTACGGACTGCCGGCCGCCTGGATGGCCGCCTGCCTCCTAGTTCTACCGATCGTCGTTTACATCGCCCTGTACCTGCCCTGGGCCATGCCCTGGCAGTCTCAGACGGACGCGACAGGCCCTCTGCCGGCAATCGCCTGCTGGCACACGGACACGACCACAGGAATTTGCGACAGCGCCTTCCCCGCCGGCCACACCGGTCAGAACCTGTACGAACTCACCTTCGGTCCGTACGGCATGTATGCCTACCACAACGATCTGCGGGCCTCTCACGCCGCCTCATCGCCGTGGTGGGCCTGGCCGATGGACCTCAAGCCGGTCTGGTTCGAGAACGCCAACTACGCCGGCGGCGACGCCACGATGATCTTCGATGGTGGCAACCCGGCCGTCTGGTGGCTCGCCATCTTCGGCATGGCCTTCGTCTGCTGGCAGGCCTTCAAGCGTCGCAGTCTCGGCCTAACGTTGATAGCCGTGGCCTTCTTCTGGCAATGGCTCTCCTGGTCCCGTATCGACAGAGCCGCGTTCCAATATCACTTCTACACGGCCTTGCCGTTCTTCCTGGCTGCGCTCGCCTACTTATTGGCAGAGTTGTGGCACGGACCGTCGCGGCGGACGTGGCTCCTGGCCCGTTTCGCCGCCGCCGCTGCGCTTGTCTTCCCGGCCGCGGTCTGGCTGCTCAAGTACCCTCTTTGCGGCCTCGTTCGGGTAGATACCAGCCAATACTTCCAGAACATCATTTGCGGCAACGGCACCGGGGACGTGCGCATCGAGATGAGGATGCTGCTCATTGCCTTCGTGCTGCTTGCGGCCATGACCGCGCTTGCGCTCGTTCTGTGGCGCTTGGAACGCCGCCAGAGCGCCGGCATCGAGGACTCGACGTGGATCGGCCAGCTTTTGGCGCCCGTCGCCATTTCCGGCATATTGCTCTGGTGGCTGGGTCAGAACGGACCGCGAGACATCGTCTTCCAGGCCGCGGCTCCCCCGGATCTGATCTCGATAGTGATGCTCATCCTGGGCATTCTCCTGGCCGCAATCTGCATCACGGCTCGTAATCCACGTCGTTTCGTGCTCGGCGCATGCGCTGTCGCGATCATCGCCTTCGTGGCCCTTTACCCGAATCTGTCGGCCTTGCCGATGCCCGGCGCCATCGTTGGTCTGTACAACGGCTTCCTACCGACTTGGTTCTACGGGTTCCAGTTCTCGGACAACCTCCAGCAGGCGATCACCATTCCGCTGCTCAACCCCTGGTCCGAGATACTGGCCCTTCTCGTCCTGGTTGTTGCCGGTTTCGTCGGCTGGGCGGCTTGGGAACGGCGCGTGGTTGTCGGCTTCCGGCGATCGCGGGCCGAAGCCGCAGCAGGCGCCGGGACGTCCGAGGCCGCCGAGACGACCGAGGCCGCCGGGACCACCGCAGCCGCCGAGATCACACAGACCTCCGACGGCGGTCCTGCTTCGGACTCAGGTGCGGCAGGCCGCCGTTCGTCCAGGAAAGACAAGCCCAGCTCCTGAGCCGGGTGGCGCAGCTACCTAATCTCGTCGCCTCGGCCGGAAGGCAGAGTGTGCGGAGCTGCCGGAATCTCGGCGCCGAAGCCGGTGGGCAGCTGGCCCTGCGCGGCGAGGCGGCGAACCACGAAGTTGTAGTACTCCTCCACCTTGGCCGTGACGTGCTCCCAGCTGAACTGCATGGCCCGTTCCAGCCCGGCCTCGCCCATTCGGGCTCGCAGGTCGGGGTCTTCGAGCAGCTCGGTGAGGCCGCCGGCGAGCGCTTTGGCGTCGTGCGGCGGCACGAGGATGGCCTGGCGGCCGCGCTGAACCACTCCCTTGTAGCCGTGGATGTCGCTGCAGACGATAGCCGTGCCGGCAGCCATGGCCTCGAGCAATACGATCCCGAATGACTCGCGGCCGGTGGCAGGTGAGCAGAAGATATCGGCCGTCTTGAATAGCTGGGTCTTCTCCGCGTCGCTGACCCGGCCGAGGAACTCCACATTTGCCAGGCCGCGGGTCATGACGTAGCGCCGCGCCTCGCGCTCCTGCGGGCCCGATCCGACGACCAGGAGCCGGCACTCCAAGCCGTTCTTGCGGACGAGGCGGAAGGCCTTCAACAGGTGCGGCAGACCCTTTCGATCCTCCAGCCGACCGACGAACAGGATGTTCGGGGTGCCGTCCTGCCAGCGGGCGATTGGGACGGCGCGCTGGTATCTGCCGACGTTGACTCCGTTGGGAATGACCTTGAAGTCGCCTGGAAAGAAGCGGGAGGCAAAGTGGCCGGCGGCAGCGCTGACGGCGATGCGGCCGTGCAGCCGGGCGGAGTACGAAGCGAGAGTTCGCTTGCCCAGCTCCATCGACGGCGAAAAGCCGGCATACGCGTGGAAAGTGGCGATATTGACGCTGGTTGACTGGCGCAGGACCACGAGTGACAGGAACGGAACGAACGGCTCGTGGAAGTGCAACAGGTCGAACTTCTCTCGATCCAGAACCTTCTGGACTTGGGAGACGTAGCGCGGCGACAGCGTGATAGTCCCCATCGATCCGTTGCTCGGCATGCTGAAGCCCTTGCCGATCCGAATGACATCGCCCTCGGACGATTTCTGGAGGCCGTGGCTGCTGGTGATGATGCGGACGTCGTGGCCGCGGGCGCGGAGGTTCTCGTAGAGGAAGCGGACGTGTTCGTTGACTCCGCCCGGGAGTGGGTAGACGTAGGGCGTCACGAGGCCGATCTTCATCGGGCGGCCTCTCCGGCTTTGCGGCGCCCTTCGGCCGGGCTGCCGGCCGTTCCGCGGCTTGCCATGTACTCGGCTTCACGTTGCCTGTGAAGCGCCAGCTGGTCTTGCGGCACCCCCAAATCTCGAGGCGTGTCGTGCGAGAGCAGATTTCGACGGCCCCAGCGGCCTACGTCGCGCGCTTGCTTGCGAACCTGCCGGCCGTAGATGAGGACTTCTCGTACAACTCCCCAGTTGGTGCAGAGGCCCTCGGTGGTGCCCGCCAGGACCGCTTGCTTGTAGTCCTCTGCCGTGGAACCGGGGAAGAGCGTTCTTCCGTCGCCGATCGTCTCCAGCGTGTGGCCGTCGCTGTTGCCCACGAGCGCTATACCAAGCTCGGCGGCGAGTCGGATGGTCGCGGTTCGGCCGTATCGGCCCGCTGTGGACGGATTGAAGCCCTCCAGGGCATCCCAGTAAACGAGTGGATCGGTCGAGTTGTAAACGCGCATGATGGCGTGCTTGCGCATGCCCTTCGTGAAGGCCGAGAAGGGGTGCGGCACAATGGCGAGGCCGCCTTGCTCGTGGATCTCTGCGACCGTGGTCTCAAGGCGCTCGCCGCGCCTCAGGCGAGCTTGCAGGAAGAGGCCCAGGAGATGGCCGTTCCGAGTCGTGACTTCCTCGCCGACTACAACCTCGATCCGGCTGCCGCGCTCGCGAGCCAGGCGCTGGCACTCCACCCCGGCCTCGATGCGCTCGTGGTCCGCGATGGCGATGACGTCCAGGTCCGTGGAGCGCTCGACGTACTCAAGGATGCGGGCGACCGAGGCCGTTCCATCCGAGGCGATCGAATGGATATGCATGTCCGCCTTGCCCACGCGCGGCTTCTGCGCAGAGGTCACGCGCGGTCTCCGTTGTGAGGCATTGCCGTTTGCTCCAGGTCGGGCCAGATTGGGAAGAAGAGCGAGAGCCATTGCTCCGGCGCTTCGACGATGATTTCCTCGAACGCCCGAGCCTCTTCCCGGGCCATGGCTCGGCTGCGCTCGCGCCGACTTGCCCCCTCCGCCAGTTCAAGCTGCCTGACTCCGCCACGATAGCGGCCTCGACCAACCCTGCGCACAGCCGAAACGTAAATTTGCGCGCCCGTTTCCGCAGCCAGAAGAACGGGTCCGGCCGGAATCTTGGTTGTGGCGCCGAATAACTCCACTTCGACACCGCCGCCGGAGATCATCCGATCGGCGACCAGGCCGACCGCTTCATTGCGGCGGAGGGTAGCCAGCAGGTCCGGGCCGGGCTGGTCCAGGCCGATGATCCGAATGCCGACGGTATCCCGCGTCTCATAGATGTAGCGCTGGATGCGGGCGTTTGAAATACTCTCCATAGGGCTGACGATGCGCTGAAGGCGGCTCACGGCGAAGATCGCGGGAACCTCGATCGCTCCGAAGTGCATCCCCACGAGGATGAAAGCCCGGCCCGGCACCATCCACTCGTCGACTTCGGCCATATTCTCGACGACCAGCCTATCGTTCACCCATGCGGGGGTGAACCGAGGTGCTCGGGCCATCTCCACGTACGAGAGCACGTGGTGGACGAACGACTTGCGGACGAGTGCCTCGAGGGCCTTTGGATCCGTTGCCGCGGCGCGGACGTACTCCGGACCGCGTTCGTTGGTGGCGGCCCATTCTGTGATCCGCCTGAGGCTGCGCCGGGCGCGGTCGCGGCGCGAAGCCGAGAGTCTGTACGAAATCGCGCCGGCGAACCCGGCAAGCGACCAGGCTAGCCGCTCCGGCAGATGTTCCACCAGCTTCAGAGTGCCGATGACCAGGTATGCGGTAAGCGCGTCAACGAATCGCTTTCGGAAGCCGCGCTTCTTGGCCGACGTGGCGCCGGCTGCTGGTGAGGCCGCGCCGGTCATTTCTCCGGAGCCGCGACGGTCGGGGCCGCGCCTTTGGCATCATTCGCCATTGCCGCCCTGTTGCGCGCTTCCAGGGCCTCGGCCTCGTTCGCGGTGGCGGGCCAGATCGGCTTGAAGATGTACCACTGCTCCGGGGCCGGGGAAATGTGGCCTTCCAGTGCGGTGGCGATCTTCTGAGTGGCTATTGCCACGTCCGACGGCGAGTCGGACGGGACCAGAATCGGATCGCCGGCGGAGGCATGGAACTTGCCGCTGGGAAGTCGGTTGACGGAGAACGGCACGATCGCCGAGCCGTGCTTCGCTGCAAGGACCGCCGGCCCGGCGGGCAGAGTCGTCCAGGCGCCGAACATCTTCACCGGGATGCCGTCCTCGCGATAGCCCCAGTCGACCAGGAGGACCAGGCCCTCGTGCCGGCGCAGGGCACCGAAGACGCCGCGCAGATTGCGCCAGGCGATCATCTTGACGCCCCAGCGCTCACGCATGTCGGAGAAGAGCTTGTAGAGCTCCGGATATGAACTGTCGTCGCCGACGACGTTGATCTGCAGCCCCTGCTTGGCAAAGCCGGCCGCGGCAGCTTCGTTGTTGCCGAGGTGGGAAGCCACGAGGATCACGCCCTTGGAAACCTTGTAGATTTCGAGGAATTTGTCGAGGCTGTTGACTTCGAGGAGGCCGTCGAGGACTTCCGGCTTGAGCCAGGGCAAGCGCATCAACTCGATCAGATAGCGGGAGTAGTTGCGATAAGCCGCCCGGGCCATCCGCCCGGCCTCTTTGTCAGTTGGCGACACGCCGAGCACGTGGCCGAAGTTGGCTCGCAGCCAGCGCCGGCGGGTGGGGCTGACGGCCCAGCCGACCATGATGAAAGCGCTGCCGAGGCGATACATCAGCGCTGCCGGTAGATGGCCGGCCAGCCACGACGATGTGCGCCAGAAACTCAGCGCGATCAGGCCCGCGAGATGGGTGAGGAACGTTTCCTTCTGGAGGCGGTGGGGCGCCTCGAACTTCTTGGACGTCTCGGGTTTGGCTGCGGTCAACCTGCCGGGCATGCCGAGACGGCGTCGAGTCGACGCCGTCTCAGAGTTTGCCTCCGTTCCCTCCCCGGTGGCCGCGGCGTCGGTATTACCGACGCCGCTCACCGAGTCGGAGCGATTGGGTTCCAGTGTCACTTAGCCGCTGCGGGGACGTGGGGCTTGCCACCGCTGACCGGGGCCGCCTTCTTGACCTTCTTGGGCAGGTTTTCGGTGCCCACGAGGGTCTGGTTGTCTTCGCCGCGGATGAACGCCTCGACGCGCTCGCGCGCCTCATCGTCCGGGAGCTGGATCGGCGGCGACTTCTTGAAGTAGGCCGCAGGGGCGACAAGCGTTCCGGCGAGGCCGCGGTCAAGGCCGAGGCGCATGCAACGGATCGCATCGATCACGACGCCGGCGCTGTTCGGGCTGTCCCAGACTTCGAGCTTCATCTCCAGGTTGAGCGGCACATCGCCGAAGGTGGTGCCTTCCATGCGGATGTAGCACCACTTGCGGTCCTTGAGCCACGGCACGTGGTCGCTGGGGCCGACGTG
>DASVJA010000139.1:0-4454 GCA_036386115.1 Candidatus Limnocylindrales bacterium | reverse complement strand
CTCGACCGCCCCGTGGACTTCTGGCGAGCTTGCTCGCGGGCCAGCACGCCGACCAGCGGCGCCACGGCCTGCCCGCCGCCGACGGCCTGGAGCGACTTGATGACGGCAACACGCACGGCTTCGTCCGGGTCCATCAAGCCTCTTACGAGCGCCTCAACGGAGCCGTCGTCAGGGACGCGTCCAAGCGCCGTGGCGGTGGCCAGGCGGGCATCGGTGTCCGTGTCGATCATGAGGCGTCGGTAGACGGCCGTGCCGGCGGCCATTCGGACGTCAGGATCGGGGTCGTCGAGGGCGTTCACCAGCGGTTCGACGACGCGCAGCCCACCGCGCGTTGATAGAGCGGCGATGGCGGAACGCCGCACCCGGGCGCTCTCATCGGAGAGCAGCGCCACGATCGCTTCGGCGGCAGTCGGATCCCTCATGGGCGTCAGAGCTTCGACGGCCGCATTGCGGATCTCGGCATCCTTGTAGCCGAGCGCCTTGATCAGGCCCTGTATGTCCCTCTTGGCCTCGAGTTGAGGAATATCGGGGGGACCAAATAGCGCCATTCCAGAGAGCCTCTTTCTCTCACCCGGATCGCCGGGCAGGCAGCTCGGCGAATCGGCAGATCATACGGTTGCAGCGGCAGAATAGCGTGCGGGACGGTGTGTGAGCAGAGAGGCTAGCACCCTTGCCGCCGTCTTACGGGTGCGGCATGCGCAATCTTGCGCGCCCGGGGGTGGTTCTCTGCACCTCAGTCCACCGCACCGCACCGGGGCGGGTCGCTGCGGCGACATCTCAGAATGGCCCGCGCAGCGCGATCAATCACGCACAAGAGTTGTATGATCGGTTACAGCCGGAGTCGTCCTGAGGCGGTGCCCTTCCAACGGACGGCGTCAGACCGGCGGGCTTTGCCGCACAACGCGCTCAATTCGGGCGCGTACAACGGAGTTGCTCGCACGATGACTGCCTCGAACGACCGCCGCCTCCGCCGCCCGCGTTCACGACGCTGGCGGTTCCTCGAACTGCTGCTCGGTATAACCCTGCTCGCACCGGGCATGGCCATGCAGATTCCGGCGACGCCGGCCCATGCCAGCGCCCTTTCCGATGCCATCGCCGAGCAACAGCGGCTCGCCAAACTGATCGCCGACCAACGGGCCCAGATGGCCAAGCTGGCGAAGCAGCAGGCGGACCTGACGGCCCAGATTACCTCGACACAGGCCACCCTGGCCGGCGTCAGCTCTTCGATCGAAGGTTCCCAGGCCCAGGTCGCCGCCCTCCAGGTCCAGGTGTCCGGCGTGCAGGCCCACTTCGACAGCCTCGTGGCCCAGCAGGTCGTCCTTCAGACGCGCGTGGCCCAGCTCACCAACGAGCAACAGGCCAAGCAGCGCGAACTCGAGGTCAGGGAGCAAATACTGGCGAGCCGCCTCGTCGCCGCCTACGAGTCCGACCAGACGCCGTTGCTCGAGCAGATCCTCACCGCGCATTCGCTGACCGACGCTCTGTCGCAGACCTCCTACTACTCTTCGCTGTCACAGGCCGACAAAGCCCTGGCCGACCAGATCGCGCAGGATCAGGACACCCTGGGCCAGCTCCGCCACAGCGTGGAGATGGCGCAGGCCGCCAACGCCGATCTTCAGGATCAGGTCGCGAGCCAGCGGGCCGAACTGGTGAGCCAGCAGGCAAAGGTAACCGCTGCCGAGGACGACCTCGCCGCCCTGCAAGTACAGCTCAACAAACAGCTTGCCCAGCAGCAGGCGAACGTCTCGAAACTGGCCAAGACCAAAGCCTCGCTGGCTGCGGCAATGAAGGCCAACGGCAAGGCCGTCGACGATCTGGCGAACAAGATCGACAAGCTTGTCAAGCAGAACAGGGGCAAGAGCAAGATCCCATCTGCCTACAACGGCAAGCTCCACTGGCCCATGAGCGGCGTCATCAGCCAGCAGTACGGCTGCACGGGGTTCTCGGCGGAGCCGCGCGTCGGCAGCTGCGCCCACTTCCATGAGGGCATCGACATCGTGGCCCCGTGCTATACGCCGGTCTACGCCGCGGCGCGCGGGGTGGTCGTCTTCGTCGGCTACAACCCTTACGACACGGCGCCCAAGGCCTGGATGGTCATCATCGCCCATTCCACGAGCCTCGTGACCTGGTATGCCCACATGACGGCCCAGGCGCCGGCGGGCATATACGTGGGCGCTCAAGTCGAAACGGGTCAGATGGTCGGCACGGAGAACACCACCGGACACTCGACCGGCTGCCATCTTCACTGGGCCGTCCGGCTCAACGGGAAGTTCATGAATCCGCGACTGTTCCTCTAGCCAGTGCTGCTGGCGGACCGAGCCGGAGGCTCGAGGTCATCTCCCATTCGGGGTCGGGCCCGGGGTGCTAGCATCGACTCAGCCGGGCCGGACCCGGTCCGAGAGCAAGAGGACGCGCGATGAAGCGAACTCTGGCGGTGATACTCGCCGGCGGTGAGGGCGAGCGGCTCTCCATCCTGTCGTCGCTGCGCGCCAAGCCGGCCGTTCCCTTCGGCGGCAAGTACCGGATCATCGACTTTACGCTGTCCAATTGCGTCAACTCGGACGTCGACAATGTCGTTGTCCTGACCCAGTACAACCCTCGCTCGCTCAACGACCACATCGGCATGGGCCGGCCCTGGGACCTTGACCGCAATCACGGCGGCGTCCGGATGCTGCAGCCCTACATCGCCCGCGGTCGAGTCGCGGAGTGGTATCGCGGTACCGCCGATGCCGTGCTGCAGAACCTCAACGTCATCGAGCAGGCGGCCGGAGACGTCGTCCTCGTTCTGGCGGGTGACCACATCTACAAGATGGACTACCAGCCGTTCGTGGCCGCGCACAGACGTCACCGCGCCGACGTCACGATTGCCGTCCGGCGCGTCCCGCTCGCGGATGCCACGCGAATGGGCATCCTCGCCCTCGACGAGAACGAGCGCGTAGTGGAATGGCACGAGAAGCCCCGCCAGCCGAAGTCGGACCTGGCCAGCATGGGCGTCTATGTCTTCTCGAAGCGGGCCCTCCACCAGTGGCTTGCCGACGATCGAGCGGATTTCGGACACAACGTAATTCCGGCGATGATCGAGGGCGGGGCCAGGGTCTACGGCTACCGCTTCGACGGCTACTGGCAGGACGTGGGAACTGTTCAGTCCTACTGGGAGGCCAACCTGGCACTGCTGGCCGATGCCCCCGAGCTGGATCTGTACGATCGAGAGTGGGTCATCCACACCCGGTCTGAGGAGAGGGCGCCGGCGAAGATCGGCTCGACGGCCCAGGTTCACCGTAGCCTCATCAGCCACGGCTGCGTGATAAACGGCTCGGTCGTGAACTCGGTGCTTTCGCCCGGTGTCGTAGTCGACGTTGGGGCGGTAGTCCGCGACTCGATCATCCTCTTCGACTCGGTCGTTCGACCGGGAGCCGTAGTGGACCGGGCGATACTCGACAAAGAAGTCGCGGTCGGACCGGGCGCCATCGTCGGCGAGGGGACCGACTACGACGTCATCAACCGTAAGGAACCGGGACGGCTCAACACCGGCATATCCGTCGTCGGCAAGCGGGCGGTCATTCCACGAGGCGTCCGCATCGGGCGCAACGTCCTCATCGGCGAGGGAGTACGGGCGGCCGATTTCACCTCTCGGGTGATCCGCAGCGGCTCTACCGTCGAGCGGCCGCGGGAGCGCGTGGCTCGAGCCGGGGCGAGGGGCCATTCCGGCGAGCCCCTCGATGGGCGAGGGACGGTCGCGATCGAAGTGGAACACGGTGAGCCGGGCGGGGACGTGCACGGCCGATCCGGCTCCGGCGCCGGCGGGATGCGCGCATCAGGGGAGCCGGGCGACTGAGGATCATGTTCACTCCGGTCTCCCGGCGCGGGGTCCCGAGGATGGTGGCGGGTTCGATCGTTCTCGCCGCCGCGGTCTTTCTGTGCCGGCTCGGAGCGCCATTTCCGGCGGCTGCTGCGCAGTCCGACCTGACATTCACTTCCGACTCGGTCTGGACGGCGGAGCCGTCGGCCGGACGTATCCACGTCCAGGCCGCCGTGAAGGCCACTTCTCACGCGGTCGACGTCGGTAGCCTGCGCTACTTCTACGACAGGATCCAACTCTCGCTGCCGCCGTCCTCGGCTGCATACAGCGCGACCTCGTCGACCGGCAGGAAACTTCCGATCACGGTCGAGTCCTCGACGAGGGCGAGCGTCGTGCTGTCGGTCGGCCTTGCCCAGCGTCTGTACGCCGGCCAGACGGGCTCGTTCACCCTGGCGTTCGACCTGGTCGACTCCATAGGGTCGACGGATCGCGATTTCAGAATCAGCGGCAACGTGGTCTCGTTTCCGGTGTGGTCATTCGGCAGCCCGAACACCCCGGGAAGCACGGTGACCGTCTCGTTCCCGCCCGGTTTCACGGTCCAGGAGGAGTTCGGCGGTCTATCCCAAGCGTCCTCGGGCTCAGGAGGGACGGTCTT
>DASVJA010000138.1:0-7738 GCA_036386115.1 Candidatus Limnocylindrales bacterium | reverse complement strand
GCTCATGGCGGCCGAGAGCGGACGGGGACCGCGGGCGATGGTCGGCCTGGCCTGGGCGATTACGATCATGATCCTGGTGGAGCCGGCCACCGCTACAGACGTTGGTTTCCAATTGTCGGCAGCCGCAACGGCTGGCCTTGTGGCGTGGGGGAAGCCCATTACCGCCTGGCTGGCGACCAGGGCACCGCGCTTGCCTGCAACTTTGCGAGAGAGTCTCGGAATCTCACTTGCGGCGCAGGCATCGACACTACCGATCGCCCTTCTCACGTTCGGCCGCCTGGCGGTCATAGCGCCGGCCGCAAACCTGGTGGCGGTTCCACTGGTGCCACCGGTCATGGGGGCGGGAGCGATTGCCTTCGGGGCCGGGTGGCTGGCCACGCTCGGAGCGCCCACTTGGATGACGGGCCTGCTGGCCATGCCCGCGTCCCTGCTGCTTCAAGCGCTCATCGCCGTGGTTCGCACGGCAGCCGCGGTTCCCGGGGCAAACGAGACGCTCCCCTTCCCGGCGAACGTCGCCGGGGCCATGGCGGCTATGGCTCTGCTGCTATGCATGAGCCGAGGACTCGGCCGGGCATCGCGAGAGGGCCCGCCCAAGGGCGCGCAACCCAAGGCAAAACAATCGGCGCCGCGTCTGCGGCCACGCTACAAGTGGTCGCTCGCCGGAGCGGCCCTCCTGATCGTACTGGCCGGATCGGTCGTCGCAGCCAGCCCCGACGGCAGCCTGCATGTGATCGTTCTGGACGTCGGCCAGGGTGACTCGATCCTGCTGGAGGGAGACCGGGGCGGGCGGATCCTGGTCGACGGCGGTCCCAACCCGGACCTGCTGATAGCGGATCTGGACCATTTCATACCGGCATGGGACCGCCGATTGGACGCCATCATTCTCACTCACCCCCACGACGATCACGTCGCCGGACTTGTCGCCGTGTTGGAACGGTATCAAGTTGGCCGCGTCTTCGAGTCCGGCTGGTCGGTTGATACGCCAGCCTATCGGGCCTGGAAATCGGCTCTGGCCGAGCGCGGGCTGGAGCGCGAGCGGCTCTCGACGGGCGAGACGCTCCGACTGGACGACGCGACCCTTCAAGTCCTCTGGCCGGACGACGGCACGGTCCGATCATCGCTCCTTGACCTGAATGCCACGGCAAACCGGCAAGCCAACGATGCCTCGGTCGTCCTGCTCGGCGAATACGAGGGACGTCGGTTCCTCCTCACCGGCGACGCCGAGGACGATGTCGACCCCATCCTGCTGAGTCGCGGCCTGCCAAGCCTGGACATGCTCAAGGTCGCCCACCACGGCAGTGCCACGGCGTCTTCGGAGGAACTGCTGGCAACAACCCGGCCGGGTGTCGCGGTCATCTCAGTCGGCGCCGACAACACGTACGGACACCCAAACGGGGCCACGGTGGCCCGGTTACGAGCCCATTCGACCAGAGTCGCGAGGACGGATCAGGAAGGTACGGTGGATGTAGCCATAAACCGGGTCTCGGTGACGGTCGAGACGACGCGAGCAGCGCCCGGCAGCGTGGCATCGGCGGCCGCGGCGGCCTCCCGGTTGCCGCTCCTGTACGATGCCGTGGATGTCAGTCCCCAGCCGACGCGAGAGCGCGGCACTCCTTATTTCCCTGGACCCGCCCGCCTGGCACCTGCGCCATTCGCGAGCGGTGGCAGAAACGGCCGGCTGGCTTGCCTGGCGGGCCGCGTCGGCAGGTCGATCAGTCGATCGCCACCTGGTGGAGGCAGCCGCACTGCTGCATGACATCGACAAGCTAGCCCGAGTGAAGGCAGAGGTGACCGGGGTGGCGCACGCTGAAGGTTCGTCCGCCTGGCTGACCGAGCACGGCTACCCGGAACTCGGGCCGGTCATCTCCGGACATCCAGTCACTCGCCTCGCCGACGAGTCCTGGTTCGAAGGCTGGATAAGCGCAGCGACCCCTGAGGACATCATCGTCTCCTACTCGGACAAGCGCGCCGGGCAAAGACTCGAGACTATGGCCGAGCGATTCGCCTCATGGGAACGCCGCTATCCGCCGGAGGGGCTGGAGCAACGCGGGCGTGGCGTCTGGTCGTCTGAGACGCTCGCGGCGGTGAGGCTCCGCGCCGAGGAGATCGAGCAACGAGCTTGTGCGCTCGCCGGTATCGCGCCCGACGATGTTCGCCGCCTGCGCTGGACGAGCGCGGCGCTGAGCGCCGCGCGGCTCGGCAGGGCCACTGTCGGCGCCGTCGCGGGTCATAGCTGATGCCACCAATCGCGCCGCTCGGCTACTACTGGGGCGACGACTCGTACAGCGTCAACCATGCCCCCGATGCCCTGGCCAGGTGGCTTGCCGGAGACGGGCAGCCGCTCGATCGCTTGCGTCTGAGCGGCAGCGGCACCGGCGCCACTACCGCCGCAGAGATCGCCGAGAAAGTAGCTACTGCCACCATGTTCGGCGGCGGAACCCTCGTGGTCGTCTCGGATCCGGCCGCCCTGGTTGCCAGCAAGCCGCTCGCCGCCAAGCTTGCGGAAGCCGTCGCATCGGTCGCCACCGGCAACGGTCTGGCGTTCCTGGACCTGGTCGACGGGACGGTACGCCGCCCCGCCTCGCTCGAGACGCTCCGCAAGTCCATCGCCGAAGCCGGCGGCCACGTTCAGGAGTTTGTCGCCCCAACCCGCGACCAGATGGCGCGCTGGATCGGCGAGCGAGCCAGGGAGCGGGATATTCGAATCTCACCTGCCGCCGCGGCGCTGCTGGCGGAGCGGATCGGTGCGAACGTCAAGGAACGCGACGTCGATCGCCGGCGCCAGGGGGAACTCGCAGTCTCCGAGCTGGAGAAGCTGGCCATATATCGCCTTGCCGGCCAAATCGAGCCGGACGACGTCAAGGCGCTGGTTGCCGACGCCGTGCCAGGGTCCACCTGGGCCTTCCTCGATGCCGTCGGCATGCGCCGCGCGGAGGTTGCCGCCCAGCTTGCCGAACGCCTCGACGATGTGCCGAGCCCCCTTCTGGTCACACACCTTCACAGGCGCATCAAGCAGCTCATCGATGTCGCCGACCTGCTCGCCGGAGGCACGCCGGCGAGAGACCTCGTCCGCATACTCAAGCTCAACCCGTACGTCGCCGACAAGCAGGCCGAGCAAGCCCGGACCTGGGCACTTCCTGAGCTGGACGCCGCCCTGGCCGGCCTGCTGGACCTCGATTCAGAGTTGAAGGGCCACATCGGCGGCACGGATCTTCGCCGTCGCGCCGCAATAAGCCTCTGGATTGCCGAGCACGTCAGGCGACCCGGCCAGCGCTAAACCTACGCGAAACGCCGCCCAGGTCCGTAGTGGGGCAACTCCGGCCCAACGACAGGAACATCGGACCGCGCCCGAAAGTGGAACGAAATCCCGTAGACCTCGCCGGTCGGATCGACCCGAGGGGCAACGGTCAGGCGCCAATCTTCCTTCGCGTAGCGAATCCAGCAGGCCACAGGCTTACCTCCGGCCAGGACCTGGTCGAATAGGGCGAAGCCCTCGGACGGGAAGTCCAGCATGACCTCTCGCGCCGGCATGCCGATGGCTCTCTCGCCGAATGTCGCGACGAACGCCGGGTTTCCGTAGACGAGTAGATGCCCGGAACCGCGGCACATTCCGGCGGGTCGCCGAGCCGCGGCGTCATCGGCGGGGGCCGGATCCACAGCCGGATCCACAGCCGGATCCACAGCCGGGTCCACGGCCGTGTCGGCAGCAGGATCTACAGCAGGATTCGAATCGGGATCGGGAATTGGGGCAGTCTGATCGGCGTCACTCACGCCATCGATTGTGCGCCTTCGGCGCAACTTCAGCCGAACGCCTACTCGGCGCTGGACCAAGCCTGTTCCTGGACGACGAGGTCGCTCTCGATAGCGAATACGCAGCGTCCCTGGCCGAGATCCAACAGCTCGATGAGCTCGGGGTCGATGTACAATTGGTGGCAATCCTCGCACAGCCCGCCGGGGATGCCGAAGCAGAGTCGCTCGCTCCGATCCGGGAGGCGGAAGGTCGTGTCGAAGCGCGTGCTTACCAGGCGCCTTCCGCAGCGGGGGCAGCGTTCGCGGGCCCGAGTCATCGCATTCGACCTCTCTGTAGCGGCCATTCGACCGCTCGATGTTCGGAATCCTAGGCGCGCCACTGTCCGTGGCATATGAGTCACTCGTACCGCACGAGCGGTACTCGGTCCGTAGTCTCATTAGAGGGGCCCAGACGTGGGAGGGTACTAATGCGAACGCATCGTGCCCACTGTCAACGGCCAGGTGCGCAGGGGCACCGGCATGCGCACGACTGCGTATTCGCCGGCAGCGGACCACGTTCCGCGCCCTCCTGCTAGCCTTTCCGGATGGATCGCCGCCGCATTGTTGGGATCGGGCTGGGCGCGCTCGCCGGAGCCGCCTATGGCACTGGGCCCCTCTTCTTCAAGGCTTATGTATTCCCGGCCGGCGTCGGCTGGATCGCCATGCTGGTTTGGCGGTTTGCCTTTGCCACGCTCGTCAGCTGGCTCTGGCTGCTCCTCCAGCCGCGTGCCCGGGCGGCCCTACGGGACCTCGACCGTCGAACCGTCGCCCGTCTCCTGTTCACGGGCGCCTTTTTCATCGTCAACGCGAGTGTCTACTACGCAGCCATCGAGCGGATTGATATCTCGCTCGTGGCCCTACTCATGAGTACCTACCCGGCGATGGTCGCCGTAGTCTCCCTGAGGCTGGGCTACCGGTTTGAAGGCCGGCTGGCCTGGGGATCATTGGCGATCGTCATCCTGGGCACGGCCCTGACCGTGGGCGGCATTAACCCGGACACGAACCAGGGCGGTATCGTGCTGGCGCTGCTCTCACCGGTCGCATATGCCATCTACATCGTGATCACGGCCTGGATGGCGGGCGAGCGGCCGGGCCAGACGGCCGACATGCGATCAAAGGGCAGGGGCGCAGAGGTTTCGCCGCCGGTCGCGGGGGCAATCATGATGACCGGCACGTGGATCGCCACGCTGATCCTCGGGATAGGCGCTCGAGAGCCAATTCTGCCGACTCAGATTCCGTCGGCCGCCTGGCTTGGGCTGATCGGAATCGGCGTCTTCGCGGCTGCGGTGGCCATCCAGGCTTTCTATGCATCGGCGGCGAGAATCGGCGCGGCTCAGGCCTCGTTGATGGCAACCGTCGAGCCGATAGTCGTGATATTCCTCGGTGTCACATTTCTGGGCGAAGACTTCTCCCCGATCCGCGTCGTGGGGGCCGGGGTAGTCCTGGCCGGGGTAATTCTGGCCCAGTTTGCGACACCATCGGAGTCTCGGCCAATCTTGATAGAGGAGCCGTAGGCGGGCTCCGCGGGCCGGTGCGCCCGGGAACCGGGCCGGGTGCGCCGGCGCACCGGCGGATCGAACCGGCACATTCAGCCGCGGAATCGCTACGCTTTGGACTGACATACCGCATTGTTCAAACCCGCCAGGGAGAAACTCGCAGCAGATGGCAACGCTTTACGCCCAAGTGGAAAAGATGCGCACGGCCAGGGATAACCTGGTCCGGATGCGCAGCCGCGTAGAGATGGGCGCCGCGCCGCCGGACGATCTCCCCCGCCGGCGCGATTGGGTGGATCGCGAGATCCTGGCCCACATCGACGAGATGCTGCCCTACTGGCTAGGCGAGATCGAGCGAGTCGTTGCCGGCACCATCGAACCTGTACCGTTTGGGCGCGAGCAGACGGACTTGATCCGCGTAATGACCGTCGACCGAGATCGAACACTCCCGGTCTACGAACTGTATGGCCGTCTGGACAACTCGCTGGAACGAGTGCTGCGGCGATTGCTGGAACTGGACGAGCGCCAGGCCGCCAGACGCGGTATCCACAAGCGGCGCGGCGAGATGACCGTCAGGCAGATAGTGGACACCATGCTGGCGGACCACATCGAAGAGCATTGCACCCAGATGGCCGCCGCACTGGACGCAGCGCCGGCTGCGAGGGCTTGACTCTCACCCTACCGTAGGCCCGAGCATCGCTCCGTCAGCAGGAGGTAGAGATGTGACGACGGTAGAAGAAGACACCGCAAGACCGGCCGCGCCGGACCTCAAGAAGGCTCTGGCGCCGCTGTTCGGCCCGCCGCGAGAGCCCGTGCTCGTTGACGTCCCAGATTTGGGATATCTCATGATCGACGGTAAGGGCGCGCCGGACGAAGGCGCCGAATACCCGACAACGGATTTTCAGCAGGCCTTTGCGGCTCTCTTTCCGGTCGTCTACACCATCAAGTTCAGCCTCAAGCGCGAGGGCTTGATAATGCCGATCCTGCCGCTGGAGGCGCTCTGGTTCACGAGCGGCGACGGCGGGTTCGACATGAACGTGCCCCAGGACCAGTGGGGCTGGAGGGCGATGCTCGTCGTCTCCGACGACGTCACGCCCGCCGTCTTCGCCGACGCCGTGACGGCTGTTCGGGTCAAGAAAGGCAACTCGAGCCAGCTGGAGCGGCTGCGCTTTGAGCGCTGGCGCGAGGGCCGATGCGCCCAGGTCATGCACGTCGGACCGTACAGCGCGGAGCGGCCAACGATCGAAGGCCTCCACGCTTTCATCGCGGGCCAGGGACTCCGCATGCGCGGCTCGCACCACGAGATCTACCTGGGCGACCCGCGCCGCGCGGATCCGGCCAAGCTCAAGACGGTGCTGCGCCAACCCGTGGAGTAGCGGGCAGCGCCGGCGGACCCGCGGGCTCAGCGCCCCCGCAGCCTCCGCGCCTCTTCCTTCGCTATCGAACGAATCATGAAGCCGACATTGACGGGCCTCTCCGCCATCGACCGCATCGCCCTGTTCGGCAGGAGTCTCACGCTTTCGGCTAGACCCACGGCCCGGCCTCCGAGGCTACCCTTCCGACTCACCAGAGGATGCGGTCGGCGCGGCCCCCCGGGCAAGGTCGGCACGGTCGGCCGCCACGGCGGATTCAGCCTCGTCAATCTCGCGGGCGAAATGGGCCACCTTGGCGGCCTCTTCCCGCTGGAACTCCTGCAACCGGCCACGGCGGTGTGCGTCCACGGCCGCCCGAATTGCCTCGATCGGGGGCGAACCGATCATCCGACCTTCGACGTCGCGATAGACCCGGCAGCCGTAGGCGATCGGGAGCTCCGGCTGAGGGACTACATCCTCGCCGTTGATCCGGATCGTGGGTGAGCCCTGGAAATCGAGGAACTCCGCGTCGTCAAGGCTGGAGACAAAGACGAGCTGGATCGGCACCTCGATGATTCCCTTGCGGAGGACGGTCTCCAGGTCCTGCCGGGCCTGGGCCAGGTGCGGGCAATCCTGGATCGCCAGGAGCTGGACCTCAAGATCTGCCACGGGCGGAGCGTACAACTGTCTGCCGACCCCGGCGCGCGCCGGGCGAGTGAGTGGCGCGTGGCGGGCGACGCCCGGTTGACGTCACGACGCCGGATCTGCCCCTAACGCTCCGTCGCCGCCAGCCACGGCCCAATCAGCAGGTCGTGAGTTGCGCCGTCCAGACGGAACCCCAGGGCAATGGCCAGGGCCGCATCCACGATCGCTTCGCCGGCCTCGATCTTGAGCTGCTGCCAGACCATTTCGTCGTTCCCGCCCTCGTAATAGGGCACGGCGTTGCGACTGCGAGTGGTCCAGGCCATCGCCGTATCGCGAACCTTCCCAACCTCCTCGGTCAGGTCCTGGTCGTCTCCTATGGCCCGAACAACGGCCCAGGCATCCTCGTGTTGCGTCTCGTCCACAGCGCCCCATGCCGCCCGCAGGCCCATCAGTTGGGTC
>DASVJA010000137.1:0-10782 GCA_036386115.1 Candidatus Limnocylindrales bacterium | reverse complement strand
AAAGCTCAGGATCATCGGCGCCATCTCCATGCCAAGCCGCGGCTTGACCGAATCCGGGGCCACCAGCGGCAACTTCGGAACCCCGTGAGGCACAACATCAAGCGAATCCTGACCAACGCCGTAGAGGCGTCCCAGGAGCGCGGCCGCTGATTGCGCCATCACGACCGTCGCCGAACTGGCGGAAATGAGACTCTTCAGGACTCGGCTTTGACCCGGTGTCGGCTTCTGCGGAACCGTGTGCAGAGTCGTCACGACCGGCTTGGTCAGCGCCGCGACAAAGTCCAACACCGCCTCACCGTCGGGGCCGCCCCAGATGCCGTACTCATGCTGGATCGACACGACTCGCGCGTCGGACCTATTCAGTGCCCACGCGACGCGCAGGTAGTCCGAGCGCACGTCGCGGCGGATCCGGTGCGTAACCTCGATCGGGTATACGTCCGGCCCATCGGGCGGATGAAGCGCGACGATCTCATGCTCACCCGTGGCACCGGCCAGATCGCGCGTGAAGGTGGCGATTCCACATCGCCGAGGTGGATACGTAGCAACGAAAACGCTGCCTGCACTCATAACAGCCTTGCCGGCCCGTCTGCAGCTAATTCTGCCCAGGCCCAACCACGCCGAAACGGTCGATGTTCGTCCCGAAGTCGCCACTCGGGAGATCGGCCAACGGCTAACTGCCGTCTGCGGGACGGTGCAGGCCCGGCGGCTGCCCATCCCTCCAGAACCGATGCAACTGGAGCTATGCGAACACTCTACGCCCTGGGTGCTCATCTGCATAGCAAATGCACCGCCACGCGGGACCAGATCTAGCCGATCAAGTCCAGATTGGCGATGCTCGCCAGCAAGGTCTTGACTCCGCCGCCGTGACCAAAGGCAATGGTTATCTCTTCGTCGGACCGGGTCAGTTTGGAAGTGACAACGATGCCATCGCCGAAACGGGCGTGGCGGACACGATCGCCATCGCGGAATTGCCGCTCGCCTGGTATGCGTGGGCGGGCCGCCATCGGAGGCCGAGCCTGAGGCGGCACCTCGGAGGAATTGTGACCTGGTGGAATTCCACCAGGTCGGCCTCCGCCGGGCAGTGGGCTGCGCGGTGCATTCAGGCTGCCGGACCTCGCGCCCGCGTCGTAGGCCTCTCGCTTTGCGCCGAGATCGCGGGTGGGGCGGAACGACTCACCCGGCTTCGGTGCTCCGGCGGGCCCGCTCCCCGTCCTGAACGCGCCACCACCACTTCGAATCGGCGTCCCGAACCGACTGGCGGCTCGCCGGCCGAACACCAGGTCGGGATCGACCTGACCGATGTCATCGTCGAAGTCATCCGCCCGGCTCAGCTTGGGTCCGGACATCAGTTCGGCGGGAATCTCGAGGAGGAACCGACTCGGGACTGAAAGACCGCCCTGTCCCCAGGTCGCCCGGCGGGAGGCGTGGGATAGGAAGAGCCGCCGCTTGGCCCGAGTGATGCCGACGTATGCGAGACGGCGTTCCTCCTCGAGTTGCTTTTCGTCGTCGAGGGAGCGGCTGTGGGGAAAGACGCCCTCCTCCAGTCCGCCGATGAACACGACAGGGAACTCGAGCCCCTTGGCGGCGTGGAGCGTGATCAGCGTGACCGCATCGGCGTCGACTTCGTACGAGTCCTGATCGGCAACCAGGGCGGTCTCTTCCAAGAAGCGGTCTAGAGCATCGTCGGGGCTCAGGTCGTCGTAGCGAGTGGTGACCAGGCGAAGTTCCAGCAGGTTGGCCCAGCGCTCCTCGCCTTCCTCGGACCCGTCGGCGAGCATGGCCCGATACCCCGAGTCCTCCAGAACCGCGTCCAGCAACTCCGGGAGGGGCAAAACCCCGATCCGCGTCCGCAGACGCGCCACGAGTGTTGCGAAGCCCCCCAGGGCCGTCCTGGCCCGCGACCCCAGCTCGGTCAGGCGACCTGCGGCCCCGTCGTTGATGGCGCCCCAGTAGGTGGGCCCTTCCGGAACAACGCCGTCGGTGACGGCCGGCTCCGGCGGCAGGATCGTGCGGCCGCCGGCCGCGGCAACCCGCAGCTCCTCCATGCTCTTCTCGCCGATGCCGCGAGCAGGCACGTTCATGACACGCTCGAAGCTGACCTGGTCCGTGTCGTTGCGAAGGATCCGTAGATAGGCCAGAGCGTCCTTGACCTCGCGCCGCTGATAGAAGCGAGTCCCTCCGACGAGCTGATACCTGATGCCGTAACGCAGGAACGCCTCTTCTATCGCCCGGCTCTGAGCGTTGGTGCGGTACATGACGGCGATGTCACGGCGCTCCCAGTGCTCCAACTCCTCGTCGGCGCGCCTCGTAAGCAGAGAACCGCGGTCGCCGGTGAGGTCACCTATCTGACGGGAGATCCATTCGGCCTCTTCCTCTTCGTTGTAGGCCTCGAAGCGCGTAATCGGCTTTCCGCCGGAAATATCCGTCCAGAGCTTCTTGTCCTTACGCGATGAGTTATGCGTTACCACCGCATGTGCCGCGTCCAGGATCAGCTGCGTGGAGCGGTAGTTCTGCTCCAGCTTGACGACCGTGGCCGTGGGGTAGTCGCCCTCGAAGTCCATGATGTTGCGGATGTCCGCGCCCCGCCACGAGTAGATCGACTGGTCGTCGTCGCCCACCACACACAGGTTCTGATGGCCGGAAGCCAGGGCCTTGACCCATAGGTACTGCGGCCTGTTCGTGTCCTGGTACTCGTCCACATGGAGATAGCGCCAGCGATGCTGGTATCGCTCCAGAACCGAGGGCGCATCGTGGAAGAGCCGCACCGCCTCGAGCAGGAGGTCGTCGAAGTCCAGAGCCTTGGCCTGCTTGAGGCTGGCGCTGTAACGGCGAAAAAGACGAGCGATTTCACGCTCGCGGTGGGTATGCGCATTGGCCGACAGGAAATCTGCGTCCAGCATCTCGTTCTTGGCCCGCGAGATTGCGCCGAGGATCGAACTGGGCTTGTACTCGCCGGTGATCGGCAGGTCTTCCTCACGAAGGATCACCTTCATCAGCGACTGCTGGTCGTCCATGTCGTAGACGACGAAGTGCGGGTCCAACCCGATCGCCGCGCCGTCCCGCCGGAGGACGCGGGCACACAGGGCATGGAACGTGCCCATCGCCACCTCGCGGCCGGCCGACTCACCGATCAAACCGGTGATGCGGGCGCGAAGCTCAGCCGCGGCCTTGTTGGTGAAGGTCACGGCCAGGATCTGCCAGGGCTTGACATCGTTGACGCCGACCAGATACGCGACGCGATGAGCCAGGACTCGGGTCTTGCCGCTTCCTGCGCCGGCCAGGATCAGAACAGGGCCTTCCGTTGTCTGGACGGCCCGCTGCTGCTCGGGGTTCATCCGACTCAGGATCCGCGCGGCAAGAGCTTCGGCGGCGGCTCGCCTCTCCGCCAGGCCCACAAGTTCCGGCTCGAAGGGCGACGGCTCGTAGCCGCCGATGCGCGGGCCTTCGAACGCCTCTGGTGGCGCCTCGGCAGGCAGGGGCGGCTCTTCCCCAGAGAAGGGCGGCAAGTCCTGGCCTGAAGCAGCCGCCTCGGGCAAATCGGGATCGGGCAGGTCGAACAGACCTGCGGGCGACTCCGACGCAGCCTCATTCCGGCCGTGTTCAGTACGAGCCTGTCGCTCGCGGCTTGGTGTGGAACTCACTCTGGAATTGTATGGGTGCCGGATCAACTCAGGATCACAAGTCCCAGGTCACCGACGACCTTGTCAAGCGGTCGGCGATTCGCCCGGGATGTCGAACTGATTTGCCTCAGGGCCGGTGATCAGCGGGACCTGGTTCCAGTTGGACAGGACCAATCGGACTGCTGCTGCCCCTGCACTCGGATCGGTGGTCGTGAACTCGAGTCTCTCCAGCTGGAAATCTCCATGCGTAATCCAGAGATCCAACTGGCCGCCACCAAGCGCCTGAACCGTCTCGAGGCTCGAAAGCTTGCTGCTGAGAGCGCTTTGGGTGACGGTGACCCGGATGTGATAGCAGGGTCCGCTCGGCTCGGACTCACTGTCACCGACCAGGACGGGACTGGAGCCCGGGTCGTTGGCCACTGCCACCATCGACGACACGACGAAGAGCGGACCGCTGGCGGCGGTCGGGTCGATGCTCAACGCGGACGTGCCGGCCATCGTGTACGTCGTCTGGCCGTATGTCCGGGTGTATGTGTACGGGCTGATGATGATCACCTCGCCGGAGAAGCCTGACAGCCCCGGCATGCCACCGATTATGTGGGCCCGTTTGCTGCTGAAGTCGATATCACCCTCGGCCGTGGTGCCGTCCAGGGAGATTGGCACGGCCGTGTAGACCGGCGACGGGGTCGGCGAGGGCGAGGCGCTATCGGACGCGGACGGAGATTCCGTAGGCGATGGCGTGGGCGTAGGGGTCGGGGTGGGAGTCGGCGTCGGCGTCGGCGTCGGCGAAGTGCTCGGCAGTGGCGATCCCGAGACGGTCGCCGCAGGCGTATCCGACGGGCTCTCCGAGGCGGTCGGCGACGGGGTATCGGTGGGAGCCTCGGTCGGGGTCTCCGCCATACCGAACAGGAACTGGCCACCCGAGGTCAGCTGGAAGTGGACGGACTTGAGGTTCGAAAGCGAAGTAGTCGCGTTGTCGAGGATCTTGTGTGGGTCGCTCAGCGTCGCCGATGTGCAGCCGGAGACAAGCGCCACAACGGCGAGAAAGCCGGCAGCAGTGATACCCAGAAACTTCCGACGAGCCACCTGAACCCTCCACACGAATTACCGGCGAATTAACTGTCATGGCCTTGCGATCGCCGGCGCATAGCAGGGCCGCACACGGCGACATGTGGCAGTGTACCCGGACGGGGGCCAAATCTGTCTGAAAGCGGTGCGACCTAGCCCTGGATCTGGTCTGCAGCGGGGGCCTGTATCGTCACAGGCTCGCCATACCGGCTCAGCATCACCGACACGTCCAAACTGCCCAGCGTCGGCGAGCTGGCCTTGAGACGCAACCTTGCCGGCTGCAATGTGTCCACGTACACCCAGTAGTCCACCGGCTGCAAGACCAGCCCGGCCGCGTCGGCAGCGCTGGCCGCGGCCCCCCCGGTTGATCCGATCAACCGCCCCTGCATGTCTGCCGGGATGGTCAAGACGATGTGATACGCGTCCCTGCCGTAGACCGTCTCTCGCCCGGAGAGCGTCGCAAGAGCGCCTCCGGAATCGAGTTGAGTCTTGAGGAACTTCAACTCATTTCCAACGTTCAGCATCGCGCCGGGGCTCGAGTTTGGCGCAAGCACGGAGGTCAGAGCGTTGTACTTGGTGAACTTCGAACTGGTGCTCAGCTTGACGTAGCTGAAGCCATCCACCATGACGACCTCGGCCGTGACGCCAAAGAGCCGAGGGAAGGTCGCGCTCAAATGAGCGGCCGGCTTCGACGCGTCGATGTCGCCGGACAGCGTGGAGCCGTCCACCTTGAGGACGCCCTCCAGGCCGATCGAGCCGGAGCCCACGACTGCACCGAGTGCGCCGGCATTAAGGGAGCCATCGATGGTCCCTTCAACGTGGAGCGTAGTCGCGGCTTCAATCTGCGTGAAACTTTGAGTCAGGATCGCCTGCGGATCCGACAGGCCCGAAGCGACGGGCGTCGCCGAGCCACTCCCGCAACCGGCCACAAGGGTCGCCGCGACGGCAAGTAGGCCCGCACAAAGCTTGGCGCGCGTCCTGAAGATTGGGGTCATGTCATACCTCTGTGCGGATACCGGCACCTGCCTAGACTGGCCATGAAGCGGTTATGTGTCAAACCGTGACGCATGTTGTCAAAACAAAAAGATGCCCCGAGCGCATCGCCCGGGGCATCTCCTCGCCGGCGTGCCGGCGAATGTGTCGCGAAAAGGACTAGAAGTCCATCTCCCCGCCCGGATGGCCGTGGCCGTTGGCGGCTCCGTCCTTCTTCTCGGGGATGTCCGTGACGAGAGTCTCGGTGGTCAGAACCATCTTGGCGATGGAGGCTGCGTTCTCGAGGGCGGAGCGGGTCACCTTGGCGGCGTCCACGATGCCCTTTTCGAACATGTCGCCGTACTCGCCGTGAAGGGCGTCGTAGCCGAACCCGACCTTCAGGCCGCGAACCTTCTCGACAACCACTTCACCGTGATCGCCCGCGTTGTCGGCGATCTGGCGGATCGGGTACTCGAGGGCTCGGCGGACGATATCGACACCAACCTGGGCGTCCGGCTCGTCGAGCTTGAGCTTGTCGAGAACTGCCTGGCAGTGAAGGAGGGTTGCGCCGCCACCGGCGACCATGCCTTCCTCGATGCCCGCTCGCACCGTGGACAGAGCGTCCTCGATGCGATGCTTCTTCTCCTTGAGCTCGACTTCCGTCGCGGCGCCGACCTTGATGACGGCAACACCGCCGGACAGCTTGGCGAGGCGCTCCTGGAGCTTCTCGCGGTCGTAATCCGAGGTGGTCTCCTCGACCTGGGCCCGGATCATCGAGATGCGAGCCTTGACGGCCTCCGGAGTACCGGCGCCGTCGACGATGGTGGTGTCGTCCTTTGTTGCAACGACGCGGCGGGCCTCGCCGAGGTCTTCCAGCGTGACGGAGTCCAGCTTGCGGCCGATCTCCTCGCTGATGACCGTGCCGCCCGTGAGAACGGCGATATCGCGCAGCATTTCCTTGCGGCGATCGCCGAAGCCCGGGGCCTTGACGGCCAGGACCTGGACGGTACCGCGAAGCTTGTTGACGACCAGCGTGGCCAGGGCCTCACCGTCGACGTCCTCGGCGATGATCAGGACCGGGCGACCGATCTGAACGGCCTTCTCGAGCGCCGGCAGCATGTCCGGAACGGCCGAGATCTTCTTGTCGGTGATGAGGATCTTGGGGTTGTCCAGGACAACTTCCATGCGATCCGCGTTGGTCACGAAGTAGGCCGAGATATAGCCTCGGTCAAACTGCATGCCCTCGGTGTATTCCTTCTCGAGGCCCAGGCTCTGGCCCTCTTCGACGGTCACCACGCCGTCCTTGCCGACCTTATCCATCACTTCGGCGATGATCTCGCCGACTTCCGGATCGGCGGCCGAAATGGTCGCGATCGCGGCGATCTCCTCGCGGGAGTCGATCGGGCGGGACTGCTTCTTGATTTCTTCGACGACCGTCAGGACGGCCTTCTCGATGCCGATGCGAATGAGCATCGGGTTGGCGCCCGCGGTTACGTTGCGGATGCCTTCGTTGATCATCGCCTGGCCCAGAACCACCGCGGTGGTGGTGCCGTCACCGGCGACGTCATCGGTCTTGGTCGCGACTTCCTTGAGAAGCTGCGCGCCCATGTTCTCGAAGGGATCTTCGAGTTCGATGTCGCGAGCGATGGTCACGCCGTCGTTGGTAATCGTCGGGGCCCCGAACTTCTTGTCCAGGACGACGTTCCGGCCCTTCGGGCCGATCGTGACCTTGACCGCCTCGGCGAGCTTGTCCACGCCGCGCTTGAGACCACGACGAGCGGCCTCGTCGAATACGAGCTGCTTAGCCAAGTGCTATTTCCTCCGCTGACTGCGGCCGGCGGGTCTTGCCCGGGGCCGATCTGGTCAAACCCGGCGGCCGGTGCGGCCGCCCCGGGTCAGCCCTCGACGATGGCGTGCCATCGGTGGCTGGTTGTCGTTAGCCCTCGACGATGGCCAAGATGTCCTTCTGGCTGACGATGAGGAGTTCCTCGCCGTCCACCTTGAACTCCGTGCCGGCGTACTTCGAGTACAGGACTCGGTCGCCTTCCTTCACGTCCATCGTTTCACGCTTGCCGTCGTCAAGAATCTTGCCGGGACCGGCGGCCAGGATGGTGCCCTCCTGCGGCTTTTCCTTTGCCGTGTCCGGCAGAAGGATTCCGCTCTTGGTCACTTCCTCGCGGGGGGTGGGCTGGATGACGACACGATCGCCGAGGGGCTTGAGCTTCTTGCTGCTCACATTAGCCGATGCCAACGCGCAGTTCCTCCTGTGGACGGCTCATTGCAAGCCGTCGTTTCTCCTGGATATTGTCCGTCCGGCACCGGCAATGACCGGTGCCAAAGCTCCTGCCGGAGTGCTCGAGCGCCTCAAGCGTTCCGACCTTGAGACCATCTCCACGCTTCCGTGAGGCCTCGACGGCCGCCTCGCTGATCCAGCGAGGGACGCCTGATCTCGAATTAGCACTCTACCGTTGAGAGTGCTAACAGACTACCCAGGGCCGTCCGGACTGTCAAGCGTGAGGACATTGGGACGATGATCGTCCTGCTACGCGACGGCGGCATCAGGATGGAAGAACTGATGGAGCTCCGGGCCATAGATTGAACCACGATACGGCCGACGTGCATCACACCAAAGTGGTCGCGCCGCTGGCCCGATAGGAAGTCAGGCGATCTCGGGCGCGGCCCGTCGAACGCGGCGGGAGAATCAAGAAACGGGCGGCAAAGCCGCCCGTTTCTTATCTTCTCGAGAAGAGATTACAGGCTGCTACCAATGGTGCTGAGGATGCTGGTGATCGCGCCGCTCAGGAAGAGCAGGGCGAGGACAGCGGCGATGGCGATGAGTGCGAGGATGAGTGCGTATTCGGCGAGGCCCTGGCCTCGGCGGCTCTTGAGGATCTGCATTTCTATTCCCTTCCGATAACCACCGTGGCGCGCCAATCGGCGCGTCGGATGCAGTGCAGGGCAAGCATACGCGCCTGCCGAAAAACGAACATACACCCGTTGGATCGCGACAGGGTTACTTGTGTACTCTCGCCTCGCCCACCACCCGGCGAAACGCTCTACTGGCGCCTGACGGCCAGCTCGATCTGGTCGAGATGCGACCGGCGATGGATCGATCGATCCAAGAGAGCGGGGCGCTCGCCCAGGATGGCGTCGATGGGAGTCGATTCGGGTAGGCCGGCGATGAGGCCGTCGATTTCTTTCGCCGCGGCCAGCGCTTCGGCGATCACAGCCTCGGCCGACGCCTCCGCGAACGCGCTCCAGGTTGCCGGCAAGCCATCGTTGAGGAGGTCCGCCAGCTCGTGCGGCAAGCTGGAGGGTTGGCCGCTCGGGCCGCCCGCCAGGGCGGCCCGCCATCGTGATGCCAGGAAGCGATCCCAGAAAGCCATATGGCCGATGATCTGGCCAACGGTCCACTCGCCTTCGCCGTCCGATCTTGCCAGGTCTGAACCGGCCAACCCTCCCAGAACATCCCGGAGACGGGTCCGGCTCGACGAGTTGCGCTGCAGGTACGACCGATCCACGGGCGCGGCGTCGGGCCGCGCCGAGGCAAGAGCCGCCTTGATCTGCTCGATGTGCTCCTCACGGTGCATCCAGCGATTGACGGAACTGGGACGGCCGGCGGGCAAGCTGGCCGGGATTCGATCGCCGACCTGGACGATGAGCGCGTCCACGTCTTCCGCGGCCGCCAGGGCCTGGATTCCGATAGTTAGGCCAAGCCGCTCGGTCCAGGCGCCGACAAATGCCGTCAGCGGATCGTTGATGGTGTCGGCGACCGCGTAGGGAATGCCAATCGGCTCGATCGGGCCTTCGGCGCCGGCAGCGGTGATGGCCGAGCGCCAGCGCTTCGCCAGAGAGGCGTCCCAGAACGCAATGTGAGCCAGTGCCTGGGCAATCGTCCAGCTTTCCGCGTCCGACGGATCGGACCGAAGGAGCATGTCCTCCGGCCTCAGGCGTTCAACCAGGGAGGCGAGCCGGTGGCGGGTCTCGGCGTTCCTGTCGTTGTAGGAATGGTCCACCGTGGCGACGACCGCCGCAATAGTCCGCTCGATGTGATCGAGATGTTCCCCGCGATGGCCGGACCGCTTGACCAGATATGCGGCCGGGCCGGCCAGAATGGTATCGACTAAAGAGTCCGGCGCCGACGCAATCAGAGCGTCCAGCGCGGTGGCGGCGGCGAGAGCCAGACCCGGGACATCCGCCGCATCGACTCCGGCCCAATACGGATCTAGCGCCTCATTGGCGAGGTGCTCCGCGGCGATGATGTCTTCGTCGCTTGCCTTCCAGTTGCCGGAGAGCATCTCCTCCCAGCGGTCGGCCTGCCAGCGATCCCAGAACCCTGTGTGCGCAAGAGCCGACGCCACGGTCCAGCCTTCACCGAGCTCGATCTCGAGCTGGCTCGGGGTCAGAGACTTGACCAGGCGGGCGAGGCGTTCTCGCGATTCGTCGTTGAGGTGCTCGAAACTCCTGTCGGTCATCTCATCTCCTCGGCTGGAGCTGCGGTCCTCAGACCCCTGAGTGGCTCCGGAAAGTGGCGTCGTACGCCGCAACCAGGCCCGCCCCAATCGTACCCGGGCTTTCGCCCCGCTGCGCCGCGAGCCAATCGGCGGTGATGCGGACCCACTCCGGGGAGTTGCGGCGGCCGGAGAAGCCCGGCGCCGAGCCGCGCGGGACACCGGGCGGTGCCAGGTACGGCGAGTCCGTCTCAATCAGGAGCCGCTCGCCGGGGACGAGCTTCGCGACTTCGGCCGAGACTTCTTCCCCTCGCCGAAATACCAGGCCGCCGAACGCGATTGCCAGGCCCAGTTCCAGCGCGGCGACGCCGTAGTCCAGCGGCCCGGAGAACGAGTGGAGCACAGCGGGCGGGCGGCCGCCGAACGCGGCGTGGGCGGCCGCTCCCCCAAAGCCCACGGCCCGCATCTCGGCTATGAGCAGGTCCTGGGCATCGCGCTCACCGGCCGCGGAACGGCAGTGCAGGATCGCGGGCTTGCCACTGTCCAGGGCCAGGCGCAGGTGGCGTCTGAGGTTGGCGAGCTGCGCTTCACGGGACGAGTGCATTCGATCGAAATCCAGTCCCGTCTCGCCGATGCCGACGACGATCGGATCGGCGGCCAGACCGACGACC
>DASVJA010000136.1:0-15729 GCA_036386115.1 Candidatus Limnocylindrales bacterium | reverse complement strand
ATGACCGCGACCGGTTGACCATCCTTGAGACAGACGACCGGCGTACCGGCCTCCACCCGCTCGACCACTGCGCGAAGATTCGTGCGTAGCTCGCGCATCCCCATGGCTTGCAGCACACCGCTGACGGTCATGACGTTCTCCTGAGGATCCGAGCATTGGGACTCGCTCCACCAACTGTGTACTAATTAGCGTACAACGGCTCACAAGGTGCGACATGTACACCATATCGGACGCAATAGGCGCGCAAGCCAGCCGTTGAGGGCGTAGGGTCGATCGTTTCTCGCGACGCCTTCCGACCAGGTCCTGGGAGACGGTAACGCCCGGCTAGCTCCGAGGTGAGCTGCGCGGCGTAATAGCCATCACTACCGCTGCCGCCACGGCCAGCCCGGGAATGATCCCCCAGGCGCCCACTATGCCGAATGCGTCGGCCGCCAGGCCAAGGGTAGAGGGGGCAAGTAGGACGGCGATCCCCGCGGCGAGAGTGGCACGGGCCGCTGCCTCGAAAGGCGCCCTTGGCGCAGCCTGCAGGGCCACTGCAATTGCGACCGGGTAGAGCCCTGCGGTACCCAGCCCGCCGAGGAATAGCCCCAGGCCGGATATCGCCGAAATCGTGGAGACCCACACCAGGCAGGCTCCCATAAGGGCGACCGCCAGGCCGGCGACAATCATCAGTCGCGGCTCGCGCCGCGATCCAAAGCCGCGCCCAATCGCAGCTCGCCCCAGAAACATGCCGGCCACGAAGAGGCTGGCCAGAAGGGTTGCGTTGCCGCTGCTGATGCCGGTTCGCTGGGCGACAACGGTGGAGCCCCAGAAGACAAACGAGAACTCGATCGATACGACGAGCGCGATCAGCAGCCAGGCAAACCAGTAAGCCGCCGGCAGCGTGGCGTTCGGAATTCTCACCGAACGCTGCTCGTCCGCCTGCCGAGGTCGGACTATGGCCAGGGCTACGTACGTGGCTACCGGCAATGTCAGCGCCAGCCGCCAGGCGTGCAATTCCGAAGCGGCCAGCCCGATCGTGATGGGTGCCAGGGCGGCGGTCACCATCGCCAGGGCGTTGGCCTGGCTGAACATTCGTCGGCTGTCCTGTCCGCCGGATCGGTTTATCCGAACGTTGACGTAGACGCCGAGGGTGCCCCCGCCGAGCCCCATCAGCAAAGCGCCGGTGAGTGACGCCGGCAGGCCCGGGGCGAAGGCAATCAGGGCGATGCCGGTCCCGATCGCGAGGCTGGCCAGATCCGGGAGCCGGTTCGCGCCCACCCAGCGCTCTACCCGGTCGGCACTCAAGCCTGCAGTCAGCACCCCTACGGCCAGAGCCGAGCCGTGCAACCCTGCCTCGAACGCGGTAAGCGAAAGGTCGGCCCGAAGGTACGGCGTGGCCGCCCCGATGCCGTATAGCAGAAATGCCCACGTTGCCAGGTAGAGGAACGACTCCCAGGGCACCCGAACACTGGTCGAGTCTTCCGGTGTGGCGACAGGCTGCGAAGGGGCGGCCATGCCTAGGATTCCAATTCGATGGCGGCGGCGAGTCTGAGGTCGCCCAGGCTGCGACCGATACGAACCTCGAACCGTCCGGGCTCGATGGCCCAGTCGCCGTCGGCCTCGTCCCAATGGCGAAGGGCCCAGATATCCACCGGAACGACGACTTCGGCCGTCTCCCCGGCATCGGCTTCGATGGTTGCGTAACCGCCGAGCCAGAGAAGCGGCCGCTCCACGGCGCTATCCAGGCGGGCCAGGTACAGCTGAACGACTTCGCGGCCGGCTCGCCCACCCGAGTTGCGCACGTGGACCCTCACACCCGGGAGGCCGCTCACAGACGTAGCCTCCGCATCGATGTACGTCCACGAGGTGTATCCAAGCCCGTGGCCGAACGGGAAGGCCGGCGCGACCTCGGTCAGTAGCCAAGCTCGATAACCCATCTCCAGGCCCTCGGTGTAGTGCAGCCAACCGTCGGTTGGCTTGGTGTCCAGAATCGGCACGTCCGCAAGTTCGGCCGGCCAGGTGGTGGGCATGCGGCCGCCCGGCTCTACCGCCCCGAGAAGCATGTCGGCCAGCGCGTTGCCGGCTTCCTGTCCGGGGAACCACGTCAGCAGGATCGCGGAGACGGAGTCGCGCCAGGGCATGAGAACCGGCGAGCCGGCAGCCACGACGACAACCGTGCGTGGGTTGACTGCGGCTACTCGCCGGACCAACTCGTCCTGAGCCGTCTGGAGCGATAGGTGAGTCCTGTCGAAGCTTTCGCTCTCGTCGGCGCCGGTCGTGCCGATCATGAGGACCACCGCGTCTGCCTCGCCGGCCAGCCGCTCGGCCTCGGCCAGCTGCGTTTCCAGGGCCACGACGGGCTTCTCGATCATGAAATCGATCAGGACGATGTTCTGATCGTAGAACTTGCGCCATCGGATCACGATTTCGGCCGGCCGGCCGGCGGTCATCTCAACCTCGGCGACCTGGTTTGGCGCGTCGTTCCACATCGCGTCGATGTCGTCCGTTTCCGGAATTTCGCCGCCGGCGTACTCGAGCCGCCCGTCCACCCAGATGGCGACGTGGCCGCGAACTCCGAGGCCGATTCTGTGAAGACCTGTCTCCGGCGAGGTAACCGTGGTCGAGAAGTCGAAGACGTGGCGGCCGCTGGTTCGCGGATCGCCGCCCCAGTGGAGCCGGCCGTCCGGCCGGATCTCGCGGCGGCTCTCCGACAGAACGGCGTCGGCGAGGCTTGGGGCGTCCGTACCGGGAGCCGCCTCGTCCATGAATCGAACGAGAATTCCGGGCTTGCTGGCATCCGTCCCTGCCGAGGGCGGCAGCGTGACTTCATCCGCGCCGATGCGCTGGAACCCGGACCGGTAGCGGTCGACATGGCGCGCCAGAATCTCCACTCCCGGAAGCGCGGCTCGCAGGCCGTCGATGGCGGTAACCGAGTAATCCGGCCGCAGATTGGAGCTTCCGCCGCCCTGGCTCGGCGGCAGCGCCGCGTTGGGACCCATCACTGCCAGGCGGCGCAGATCACCGGCGGCCAGCGGCAGGATCCCGTCGTTGGCGAGGAGCACGGAGCCTGCGGCGGAGGTGCGCCTGACCAGCGCCGATACCTCGGCCTGGGGCGCGGGTGTGGCGAGCGGCGCCGACGGGGCCACTCCCTCCAGCGCGCCGACTCGCGCGGCGAGGCGGAGAAGGCGGCGGACCTTGTCGTCGATTGCGGCCTCTGAGACTTCGCCGGCGCGGACGGCCGCCAGGAGGGCGTCGCCCCACGGCCCATCGGGGCCGGGCATCACCAGGTCCAGCGCCGCGCGCCCCGCAGCCACGGTCTCGTGAGTCGCGAACCAGTCGCTCATGACCAGGCCGTCGAAGCCCCAAGTGGTCTTGAGAGGATCGGTCAGCAAGTCGTTCTCTGTCATCGGAGTGCCGCGGACGCCGCTGTACGCGGCCATGACCGTCCAGGCGTTTGCCTCCACGACGGTCCTCTCGAATGGGGCCATGTACAGCTCGCGGAGAGGTCGTTCCGCGACATCCACTTTGTACGACTGGCGCTCCGTCTCGGAGTCGTTGCAGACGTAGTGCTTAGGGCAGCCGCCGACGCCGCGCGACTGCAGGCCGCTCACATACGCCGAGGCGATCCGACCGGTAAGGAGCGGATCCTCTGAGAATTGCTCAAAGTGGCGCCCGCCGACGGGGGAGCGATGGAGGTTGATCGTCGGGCCAAGCAGAACGTCGACGCCTTTGCGGCGCGCCTCACCTGCCAGCATCCGCCCGATTTCGCGGATCAACCCTTCATCCCAGGTGGCGGCGAGAGATGTGGGGCTGGGCAGACTGGTCGTCTTTTCGTCGTGGACGAAGGAGCCGCCCTTCACGCCCGCCGGCCCGTCGGAGACGACAACGGATCGCAACCCGATCTGTGGCACGGCATAGGTGGCCCAGAAGTTGATCCCCGTCAGCAGGAGGACCTTCGTCTCCAGGTCCAGCCCGGCAAGCCCTCGCTCTACCGCGGCCTCGACCGCCTTGTCGTAGTCGCTCGCAGAACCGCTGTCGCTCACCGATGGATCTCCCGATGGAATGCCTATCTGGCTCTCGCCAAGTCTAGCCGTGGGCGTCGAAATGACCGCAACTCGTTCACGGCGGCGGGTTTGCCTCGTACGTAAGGCTGGCCGACGCGGGACGTTCGGGCCTGGTCATCGGCGGAAGAGGCTCGTAGCATCGACGCATGCGTCTTCCTGGTCGCGCGGTTGGGGTGCCTGCAGTGGTCGGTGCCATGGTGCTGATCACTGCTGTTGCGGCGTGCACGCTTCTTGGTGGTTCGTCCGGCGGTTCGTCCGGCGGTTCCTCGAGCAGCCCAAGACCCGGTTCCGGCGCATCTGGTGCCACCGATATCGGGAGCCCGCTTGCAGTCGGAGCTTCCGACGCGAGCGCCGCGCCGGATTCCACCGCGGCCGCCTCGGCAACGTCATCGTCCGGCGGGACTCCAGGCGGGACGCCCGGTGCGAAAGTCACCTCTGGGCCAACCGCCAGCACCTCGCGCCCGACGGCCAACGTCACGGCAACGTTGCCGCCGGCGCCCGCGCCAAAACCCACCACCGGCGCCCCGTGCTACGTGTTCCCCAGCTCCAACGTATGGAATCGCCGCGTGGATGGACTGGCCGTCGCTTCCAATTCTGACGCCATGATCAATGCCATCGGTGCCGACAGATACCTCCACCCCGACTTCGATGCCGTCGGCGACGGCATCCCGTTCAACATCGTTGATTCGAGTACGCCCACTTACAACGTCAGTTTCCAGTACGCCGATGAATCGGATCCGGGTCCGTACCCGATCCCGGCGAGTCCGCGCATCGAAGGTGGCTCAGACCGCCATCTGCTAAGCCTGGATCTCAACCAGTGCAAGCTCTGGGAGCTATACGCGGCGCAGAAATCCGGCTCGACCTGGTCGGCCGGGTCCGGCGCGATCTTCGACCTCCACTCCAACGCGCTTCGGCCCGCAGGCTGGACCAGCGCCGACGCAGCCGGGTTGCCGATCTTTCCCGGCCTCGTCCGCTACGCGGAGCTCAAGACCGGCTCCATCGACCACGCCCTCCGCTTCACGGCGCCGGACACCTGCGGCTACATATATCCGGCCCTCCACCTCACGGCCGCCGCGTGCTCCAACCTCCCGCCCATGGGCCTCCGCGTCCGCTTGAAGGCATCGGTGGACATCTCCAGTTTCGGGCCCGACGCCCAAATCGTCCTGACCACCCTGAAGCGCTACGGCATGATCCTGGCCGACAACGGATCGCCCTGGTACGTAAGCGGCGCTCCCGACTCGCGTTGGAATGACGACGAGATGCACCTGCTGCACACGCTCCATGGAACCGACTTCGAGGTCGTCAACACCAGCGGTCTCGTAAACGGCTGATCGAGCGCCGGGGCCAATGGGGCAGGACCCCCCGGATGAAACAAGTCGAGGCCCGGTGCGCGGACGCGCCACCCGTACTTACGTGTGGGTTGTTCGACCGCCCGACCGGCGTAGTCTCGCGACACCTTCAAAGGAGTCTGAGTGCTCGTCCCGTTCGTCGGGTACGCCATGGGTCGCCGCTTCATCGGATACGTCGAGTCCGCCGGTGAGCGGCTGACCGATCTCCTGAATAGCTCGGCGTCGATTCTGGTCCGCGAGACCTTCGTCGAGGACTTCGCAGACGATACGGTCACCAACCTGGGCGACGGCGAGGTAGAGCGCTCGCTGCTCTATGCGGTCGAGGCCGGCGGTACGCGTGGCCGGCTGGCGCGGCGGGTCCAGACGGATCGCCACCGGTTGCAGGTTCAGCTTGGCCCATACACAGCCCTGGGATTGATCCACGCCAGGCCCGGCCGGTTGCCGCTTGCGGAGCTCAAGTCGCGCGGTCCGATGATTCCCCTCTCTGATGCCACGATTGGTTTTGCCGGCCGGGGTGCGCTCCAGCTTCGCGACGTCGGCACGCTGGTCATCAATCGAGACATGGTCGATTGGGTCCGTGCCAGCGAGGAGGAGGCTCTCGCATTCCCCGGCGTCCCGGTCCTGACCGACAGGGCCTGAGCCGGGCTCACTTCTGCGGCCTCGGCCCACCTGCAAGACCTTCGGGCAGGTACCATCGACCCGAGAGGGCGGGCATCCGCCGGGGGCAACACACCGCAGGGGCGAACGAATGACAAGACTCCGAGTTGCCCTGGTTCAGCTGGCCGCCGACCAGGACGTTGCCGCCAACGTAGAACGTGCGGCCGCCCTGGTCCGCAAGGCCGGCGAGAGCAAGCCGGGCCTCATCGCCCTGCCCGAGATGTTCCAGTATCGAGGTCCGCTGGCCGGATTCAGAGAGTCCGCCACGCCGTTGCCGGGCACGATCACTGCACCGTTCTCCGAACTTGCGCGCGAGCTCAACGCCTGGATCCTGTTGGGCAGTCTGGCGGAGCGTTCTACCGATCCAATGCGGCCGTACAACACTTCAGTGCTGCTGGATCCGGCCGGCAACATCTCCGCGACCTACCGCAAGCGCCACCTCTTCGACGTCGCGATCGACAACGGCCCGGCCGATCGAGAGTCCGCGCGGATAACTCCCGGCGACGCGACCGTTGTGGCGATCCTCGAAGGTCTGGCCGAAGAGACGGACGTTCGCCTGGGTCTGAGCATCTGCTTCGACCTTCGTTTCCCCGAGTTATACCGCGAGCTGACTGCGGCCGGGGCAGTAGTTCTGGCCGTGCCGGCCAATTTCACCGAGGCCACCGGGCGGGACCACTGGGAAGTTCTTCTACGTGCTCGCGCCATCGAGAACGGGGCCTTTGTCATCGCGCCGGCCCAGTGCGGCATCGGCGCCGGGGTTCCCACGCACGGCCGCAGCATGGTCATCGATCCGTGGGGAATCGTTGTCGCCCAGGCTTCGGACGGACCGGGCCTCGTGATCGCGGACCTCGAGCTGGACCGTGTGGTCGCCGTTCGCAGGCAGCTGCCAACTCAGCCTGCGCGCTGAACCAAAGCCGTTAGGACGCAGCGCTCCAGCGCTTCTGCAGCGGCATGTCGTCATCGCTTCGACGGTTGCTTCCGGATGAGCCGCCGCCCTCCGTCGTGGCTTCGTCGAGGACGGTTACCAGCTGTCCGCGGTTGATCATCGCAAACGGGAAGCGGGCAACCATGGCCGGGTCGGAGAGCCAGTGGACGGCGAGGTCCGTCATCGGCATGAAGTGCGGATCGGTGATCTCAAGGAACTGAGTCATCGATCCATAGGCGACGACGTGGATGTTGCCCGACAGGTTATAGCCCGGCGTCACCATCGAGACTTTGCGGCGTTGCTTCTGAACCATTGGTGCGCCGGGTCGGACTTGCAGAATGGGCGCCTTCTCTGCGACAAGGACCACCTGGCTGAGGCGGACCCACAGCATGCCCTTGCGCCGGTCGGGGTCCGGCGGGTTCATCTGGCCCAGGTGGACGTGCCAGGCGTTGTAGACCTGAATGAAGCCGGACTGCATGTTGATCCAGTCGGACAGGCGATCGAACTGGCCGGTGTGGATCTCGCCGGAGACCTGGAAGCCGTCTCCCAGGACCTCGACGTCGATCACCAGACCCTCAGGTCCACTATCGACGTGGGTTGCCCAGTCGTCGTGACTCGGTGCGGCGGGCGCGCCCAGGGTTCCCCAGATCGGGTCGAACCCGGGCGGCGTGTTGAAGCCGCCTTCGAAACGCGGGGCGTTGTTGTCCCCGAGCCGAATGCCCTGCTGTTCGGCCAGAGTCGTACCCCCGAATCCCAAGTCGGCGTCGCGGTCGGGCGCGTCGCCAGACCGGATCCCCCCAAAGAATCCAGGTCGTCCAGCCATTTCTTCTCTCGCCTAGCCTTAATCAGGTGCCGCTAGAGGCACCCATCTATGTAGTCGGACGGTGAGCCGGGTTATTGAGATCCCGTTCCAAACCGCAACGTGCTCGCCGGCGCGGCCATGATTGTGGTCCAAACACCTGCGCGATCAAATGGCCCGTCAGAGGCCGTTCATTCTGCGTGGGCTTACCTAGGCCGAATGCGTGAGCACCACAATGGCGAATTCCGCCCTCAACCCTCGTCGCCGGGCGGCTCGCCCGGCAGAGCCAGGGTGAATTCCGCGCCCCGGCCGCTCCGTTCAGGCTCGAGCCACATATCGCCCCCCATGGCCCGGAGGAGCTGACGCGAGACGTATAGCCCCAATCCGGTGCCGTCGCCGCTGGTGTGGGAGGCGCCGCGCGTGAAGCGGGTGAAGAGTCGGGTCCGGTCCGCCTCGGTGACGCCCGGTCCGTGGTCCGAGATAGTGACGTAGAGTTTCCCGGCAGTTGGGGCCGCCTTGATCTCCACTTCCACCTTGCCGTCACGACCGCCGTACTTCACGGCGTTGTCCAGGAGCGCCCACAGCACCTGATCCAGTTGGTCCGCATCGGCGACGGCGAGCCACCCGCCGCCACCGTCGCGCAGCTCGAAGGCAGTCTCGTGGGCGTTGAGTGCCTCCCAGGCGCGCCGGACTCGCGGGCCGATCGCCATGACTTCGCTTTCGGCACGAAGGACGCCGGCCTCGAGCCGGGTCACGGTCAGCAGCTGGCGGACGAGCCTGGTGAGGCGGTCGGCCTGCTCGGCCACGATCTGGAGGCGCCGGTCTTGGTCAGCTTCCATCGAGGCGCCGCGGAGCTGCTCAACGTAGGCACGGATACTGGTCAGCGGTGTTTGGAGGTTATGGCTGACGCCGCGCAGGAACTCATCCTTGGCTGCGTCCAATTCCAGCAGCTTTGTGTTCTGGCCTTCTATCTGGCCGAAGAGTTCGGCGTTGCGCAGGGCCACTCCAACATCGCTGGCGTAGAGGTCGAGAAGGTCCTGGTCGGCGTGTTCCCAGCTTCGAGTCGCCGGCAGATGTCCGGTCAGGACACCCAGCGTCTCGCTTCCCGCCCTGACCACCGCCCGGACGGGGCGCGGGTCGCCGGGGATCGTCTCCTCGCCCGGCACGTCGGCCGGATCCACGAGACTCATCCGGCAGTCGATCAGCTCGAATATCGAGCAGGCGTCCGACTCGGCCAGCGACGCCAGCTTGTCCACACCGTCGGCCGGGTTGAAGTTGGCGATTGCCCTCAACAGCGCTGCGAGTTCACGATTGCGTCTCTGGCTCTCCGCCGCGATGCGGTTGTGACTCTCCGCGAGGCGGGCCAGTTCATCGTCCCCGGGGAGGTAGATGGGCGGACTCGACTCGCCGGCGGCCACCCGCTCCACCGCGACGGTGATCGTGCGCAGCGGAGCCGTCAGACCGGCGGCGGCCACCGCGGCGGCCAGCAGGCCGAAGAACGCCGCCCCGACGACTACACCGATCAACAGCGGGCCCATGACCCGGACGTCGGAGTAGAGGCCGGCCAGCATTACGATTCCACCGAACACGGCGACTGGCAGAACGGCGGCCGTCAGCAGCGAAGCCGTCAACAGGACGCGGAAGGAAAGGCCGGGATCGATCCTGCGGCCCCGGGAAGCGGCGTTAGAAGCGGCGTTGGAGGTGCCGTCCACACCGGTCGAGGCGTCGGGCTCCGCTCGCTCTTCAGACATCTGCCGCCCGCGAGACCAGCCGATATCCGACCCCGCGGACCGTCAGCAGGTGGGCCGGCCGATCCGCGTCCATTTCGATCTTCTGGCGCAGACGCCGCATCGAGACCCAGACGTACGAAGAGTCGGCCTCTTCCGTATCCACCCAGCCCCGCGATAGCAGAGTGGCGGTCGGGACGATTTCGCCGAGGTTAGCGGCCAGAGCGCCGAGCAACCGCGATTCGGTCGGCGTCAGTTGTAGCTCTTTGCCGGCAACGGTGACCGTCTTTCTGTACAGATCGAGCGTCAGGTTCGGGCCGAGCACCAGCGACTGGCGTGGGATTCGATCGCCCATCCGGCGCAAAAGGCGCTCGATTCGGGCCCGCAGCTCGGGGTAGTGGTAGGGCTTGGAGACGTAGTCTTCGGCCACTTCGTCTAGCAGTCTGGCCTTGCTGTCGGCGGTGTCGATGGCCGAGAGCACGATGATCGGCAGGTCCGCGTCGGCTTTGATCCGGTGGGCCAGGGCAAGGCCATCGATCCTCGGCATCATCAGGTCCAGCAAGATCAGGTCCGGCCAGCCGGCCTCGAGTCGGTGCATCGCCTCGGCGCCGTCGCGGGCCGTCGACACTTCGTAGCCGTCGTGTCGAAGCTGCTCTGCCAGAACGACGAGCAGGCTCGGGTCGTCGTCTACGATCAGGATCCGGTGCGGCCTGTGTTCGTGCATTTGGGGCGAGTATAGGCGGCCCTGTGACCGTCCAGTCGTCCCGTCCGCCGATGTGCGGCGGTCGCTCTACTCCGCGTCCTTCGTGAAGTAGCGGCAGCGCGGTGCCAGCGGGCAGTGGTCGCAATCGGGGCGTTGGGCGTGGCAAGTTCTCCGGCCGTGGCCGATCAACGAGACGTGCGTCTCGTACATCTGCTCCGGCGCAAGCATGGCAAGGTAGATGTCGTGGGCCGCGTCCGCGTCCGCCGTGTCCGGAATCAGGCCGATGCGGCTGCTCACCCTATGAACATGGCGATCCACAGGCATCAAGGGCGTGCCGAAGCTGAACAGCAGAACCACGGACGCCGTCTTCTTGCCGATGCCCGGGATTGCGGAGAGCCAATCGCGCGCCTCGAGGGGCGGGATGTCCCGCAGAAACTCCAGCGAGTAGCCGCCGCCGTTTGCCACCAGCGCCCGAAGCGCAGCCTGGATGCGCGGGGCCTTCTGATTGGCGAGGCCGCCGGGCCGGATGATGTCCGTCAGCTCCGGGATGGGCGCGGCTTCCACGGCAGCCCAATCGGGCGGTGGCAGGTCCGGCAGGCCCATGCCACCCCAGCCCGGAAAGTGGCGCGGCTCAGTGGGAGCATTGGCGGGCGGCGGCGCCGACGGGTAGGCGGCCCGAAGGGCGGCGAATGCGACCTCGGCGTTGGTGTCGGCACTGTTCTGGGTGAGGATCGTCAGCACGAGCTCGCTGGTCGGGTCCAGGCGGCGCTCCCAAACGGGCCGGCCCGTGACCTCGGCGAGGCGGTCGAGGACGAAGGCGATCAGCCCCGGCCGCTCCGACTCGAGTTGACCTGCCCAGGCCTTGGCGGCGACTTTCGGATCGGGCTTGGGAACGCGCGGCGCTTTGGCGACCGGCTTGGCGGAGGCCTTGGCCGCCCGCTTCGGCGCCGGTTTGGGTGACGGTTTTGGAGCAGGCATCACTTGACGGGCTCGGCGGACTGAATCCTTGCGTCCGCGTGGATCGTGCGCCGTTCGCCGACGGCGGTGCCTAGCTCGACCATTCGGGCCAGTCTCTCTCCCGCTGCCGAAACCAGTGATGCAGCCTGGCTCATGGCTTCGTCCAGCGACATCGGCTGATCCGGCACCGGCACCGCCAACGCTCCGACGGCGGCCAGCGCCGCGATACCCTCGGGCGTCACGCCGCCGCCGACTGCGAGGCACGGCACGTCGACTGCGGCAGCGCGCCGAGCCACACCCAGGGCCGTCTTGCCGTAGGCCGTCTGCTCGTCTATGCGGCCCTCGCCGGTAATCACGAGATCGGCGGCGGCAAGTCTCGCCTCGAAGCCGGTCTCCTCCATCACGACGTCGATTCCCGGTACCAGCTCCAGAGACTGCATTCGCGGCGCCAGGCAGAGGAGGCCAAAGCTGGTCCCGCCCGCCGCTCCGGCACCGGGTGTGTTGCGAGCCTGCGTCCCGGATGCTTGTTCTAGCAAGTCGGCATAGTGCGTCAGCCAGGCCTCGAGCGCCTCGAGGTCCTCCGGCCAGGCGCCCTTCTGAGGCCCATAAGTCGCGGCCGCACCCAACTCGCCCAGCAGAGGGTTGGTCACATCGCATGCGATGCGCATCTTCAGCCGGCCGATTCGCGAATCCAGCCCGGACAGATCCATCGTCGTCAGATCCGGGTACGGCCCCGGCAGGTGATCCCCACCGCTGGTGTTGTACCAGGCGCCCAGGGCATGGATGAGCCCGGAACCGCCGTCCGTCGTGGCACTGCCCCCGACTCCCATGAGAACCTGACTCACGCCTGCGTCCAGAACGGCCTTGAGGACCTCTCCGGTGCCCTCGGTCGTGGCGGCGAGCGGGCTCCGAGGTTCACCCTCCGGCAGGCGGGAGAGCCCCGATGCTTCTGCCAGTTCAACGGCCGCACGCCGGCCGTCGGACGAGATCAGCCATCTGGCGGTGAGCGGCCGACCAAGGGGGTCGTGGGCAGGGCACTCTCGCCACTCCCAACCGCCCGCTTCGGCGATGGCCGCCAGCGTACCCTCACCGCCGTCCGCGAGCGGCGCGAGGATGAGATCGTCGTTGGGGCGGGCCCGGGACCATCCTTCGGCCAGGGCGCGGGCGACTTCCACAGATGAGAGTGACCCCTTGAAAGAGTCGGGGGCCAGGACGACCTGCAGTCTGTCGCGGCGGTGGTCGCTCACCCGATGACACCCGATACCGCAAGCGGAACGGCCAAGGCCGCGGGCTCAATGCGGGCTTCCGCCGCTACGCGTCGCTTCTCTACGTACTCCGGAATGGAGAGCATCGGCGGTCTCTCATAGTCCGCCAGCTCGATGACTTCCAAGCTGAGTTTGCCCTGGCCGGAGCGCGGCAGCTTCATCGTCGAGCCATGCTCCGCGAAGAGCAGAGTCTTGCGCCGCTCCTCCATGCGCTTCATGACAGCCTGGATGATCACGAAGCTCATCCGCGACAACCCTTCAAGCTCCTGGTTGCGGTGGATCCGGCGCTCGAGGTCCACCTGGCCCAGGCCTTCCAGGCCGACGCGATCGGCCACGTCGATCAGATGCCCGATCTCAACCGCGTAACTGGTGAAGAATGGGATGGCCTCAAGCAGGCTGCGCCGACCCGCATATTCCCCGGCAAGGGGCTGGATCAAACCGGAAAGTTCCGGGTAGAAGAGGTTGATGAGCGGCCGCGCCACCAGCTCGGTTACACGCCCGCCGCCGCCCTCTTTGAGGACGCCGCCTTCCACGATCGGGCGGCGGTAGTAGCCCTTGACGTATTGGATACGCTCCTCGGCGATGATCGGCCCGAGAGTGCCGTAGGCCATTCGTGGATGCCAGTTCTTCACGTCGGAGTCGGCCCAGACGACGATGTCGCCGTCCGTCTCGTAGATGCTCTTCCAGAGGGCCTCGCCCTTGCCCGCGAAGCTGCCGTATTGGGTCAGGACATGCTGGTGGATGGCGACGCGCGCACCTTCGGCCTCGGCGATGTTGCGTGTCTCGTCGGCCGAATCCGAGTCCATGACGAGCAGCTCGTCGATCAGGTGGTGGCGTTCCAGCAGGTCCCGGCGGGCGCGGCGCACGATCGCCCCGATCGTTTCGGCTTCGTTGAGAGTCGGCAGGACGAGGCTGACCGTGACTCCGGCCTGCTCCTTGAGATGGGCGAGCCGGTCCAGGTCGGCGAACTCGCGATGGTGGAAGTTCGATTCGCCGAACCAGCGTTCCACGCGCATCGGTACGGCGCGGGACTCGTTGGCGGCCAGCTCGACTGCGGCCAGCGTCTCTGCAATTGTCTCCAACCGTTCGAAGGTCGCCTTGCCGATCGGTTCGCCGGTCTTGACGACGATGACCGTCCTGGCCGAAGTGAGCGCCACTGCCTCAGGCAGGGCGCCGAACAGGAAGTCCTGGCCTTCGATCGAGGCGGGACGGGCGGAGGCACCCATGATGAGTACGTCGCAGTTGTCCGCCTCGCCCAGGATTGCACTTCGAACGTCGGCCGCCTCCAAGACGGACCTGTCGATCTCGCCGTCGGCGTGCTGCTCGATGAAGTGAGCCAGGGCCCGTTCCGCGCGGTTACGGATTGTGGGCGTGATCCCGGGCGGGACCAGATGCAGAACGCTGATCCGGGCTCCGCTCTTATGCGAGAGCGCGTCGGCAAATCGCAGAGCCAGGGCTGCGTGCGGGCCGCCCCGGATAGGGACGAGAATCCGGCCGACGGTCGTCGAACCGCCCTGTTTGACCACCGCGATATCGCAGGGCGAGTCGCGCACCACCTCGTCAATCGTGGAGCTGAAGACTGCCTGATGGGCACCGGGCTTGGCAGTGGAAGGTCTGCCGCCCCAGCCGAAGACGATCAGATCGGCGTCGAGTTCCTTGGCCGCCTCCATAACGCCCTCGGCGGCACGACGGCCGATGCGGACGATCGGGTGGATCGTGACGCCGGCGGGCGCATAGTCGAGCACGCGCTGTAGCAGGCGCCGAGCCTGCCGCGCCCGCGTTGCGCCCTCGGAAAGCGGCGTATCCTCCGGGACCTCCACGATGCCGAGGACGGTAAGGCTGCCGTTCTTGGGGTCCATCAGCGACGCCCCGATCCGCACCAGCTCCTCCGCGGTCAGCGGATTGGCGACCGGGATCAGGATCCGGGTCGGGAGCGGTTCCATGGTCATCGGCCTGCCTCCTTGGCCCCAGCCGATTTCTCGGCTGCGGCGCGCCAATGCTCGACCAGGTAAGGCTTGAGAAGCTCGAACTCGCGAGCCTGGCGTTCGACGCTCGCTTCGGCTTGCTCCCCGGTCAGACGCCGGTTCTCGATGATGAAACGCCCGACTCGGCCGAAGTAGATCGGCACCAGGGCCGCCACAAGTCGCTCGGGCGGCAGGTCGCCGAAGCTTGCCGAGACCATGAGGTCGTAGAAGATCCGGACCCACAGATCGTCCGGGAAATGGAAGTCGGCGACCGCGTCCGAAAGGTCGTCTGTGGAAGGACGGCCACCGTGGCCGGCCGAGCCCTCGCCCGACTCGGCGTCCAGGCCCAGCCTGTTGGCGGCGGCCTCGGCCATTGCTCCGGCGTCCTTGGCCAGCGCCATGACGCTCTCAAAGTTGTCCGGCTGGAGCATCTGCTTCCAGGTGTCCGCTAGCGTCAGCGAGCCGGCGTGGAACTGGGAGAGGAGCCGCAGAGTGTTGACTTCCAGCGGCGCCGGTTCCGCGTAGCGCTCAAAGCCGTAGGCCGGAACTTCGTGGCTGCCGGTGATGGCCAGCCAGCGATCGGCGTTGTCACGGGCCATCGTCAGGAGCGTGCCCACGACCTGACGGAACATCGGCCCGAGATCTGACCCGGGATCCTTGGGGTCGTGGATCTTAGAGCCGAGGCGTGTCTCGCAGACGGCAAACCCGCCGGTGAGTGCGGTGGTGGTCATCCAGATGTCGATCCCGAATCGCGAGACGTCCGGAGTCCAGTTCTCCTGGGCCAGGTAGTAGCGGATCAGATCTCCGCTGACACCGAAGTCTCCGCCGATCGGCTGGCGGATGCGGTGTCCGTAGAGCGCCCTCGTCACGGGGTAGGTGACCGTGTTGGTTATGGTGCCGTCGTACTTGTAGCGGTTGTAGAGCGGCGTCACGAAGTCGTAACCGCCCTTGATGATGGGCCCGGCAAGCAGCTCGATCCACTCCGGCACGATCGACCGCAGGTCCGAGTCGACCACCACCAGCGCCTCGACCTCCAGGGCGGCGGCCATCTCGAAGAGCGTCTTGAGGGCGGCGCCTTTGCCTCCGATGCCGTCCACTTCCGGGTACGTAAGGCTCACGCGCTGGAGACGGTTGGTGGGATGTACGAGGAGGATCTGCTCGACGTAGCCCGGCGGCTCGGTTTCGACGACAACGCGTTGCGTGCCGTCCGGCGAGCCGGCGTCCGCGTTTACCAGGATCGGGCGCAGGTCCGGGAAGTATTGGACCAGGCCCGCCTGCGCGGCGCGCACGACGTAGCCGATCGTGGCCGCGTTCCGATAGCTCGGAATTCCGACCAT
>DASVJA010000135.1:0-3138 GCA_036386115.1 Candidatus Limnocylindrales bacterium | reverse complement strand
CATCAGCCCGTACGCGGCGACCGGCAGGGCGGCGGCCCCGACTCCGATGACCTGCGGCGGGTTTGGCGATCGGCCGGTGGTCGCCGTCCATCTACGCTCGACGGCCAGGAACGCCACGTAGACCGTGAAGGTTGTCACGAGCCAGCCCAGGTAGTTGTGGATCGGAATACCGAAATAGGGCCCGCCGGTCTCCCAGATCCACGCTCTGGCGGACGGTCCGGAAAGGATCGGGTCGATGACGAGGTCCCAGGCGGTCATCACGAAGGCGGCGACGCCGGCCAGCCTCACGGCGCCCCAGGCGGTTCCGGGCGGACCCGAAGCGCGACCTTCCAGAACCAGTTTGGCGATGACGTAGCTCGGGTAGATCATCATGAACCACGCCAGTGGGATGAGGAGGGGCACGTCGCCGAGCTTGCCGCCGAGGTACTCCGTGTAGTGGTACGGGCCGAAGACCAGGCCGGTCATGACGCCCGCCTGCTCGAAAGCCCACGAGATCGTGGCGCTCAGGGCGAAGAAGACGGCGGTCAGCCGACCGCCGAGTGAGTACCAGGCGTGAGCAATGCTGAACGCGGCCAGAATCGCGGTCAGGACCTTGAGTCCGCCCGGGATGAGCGGCAGCGCGACCAGACCCACGAGCGCGGCCCGAAGGACGGCCTCGTACGTGAAGAGGGCTTCGAGCGAGACCGAAAGCCACAGCAGCGGCCGGCGGTTCGGGCGTTGCGCGGGGGCCGTGGCGTCTACCTGACCGGCTGGACCACGACCCATTTGCCGTACCACTCCTTGTCTCCGATCTGGTGGTCGATCGGGTCCGTCAGGTAGGAACCCAACTCCCTGTACTTGGCGAACTCGATGACGTATCCGCCCGACTTCCAATCCTTGAGCGTCAAGTAGACGGTCGGCCTGCCCTCTTCACGCAACGGGTCCGACAGGAAGACACCGACGATCGTGTAGTTGTCGCTGACGCGCGGGTCGTTGCCTTTGACCGTGTAGCCGGTCACGTACTGGGCATGACTGCCGGCCCAGCCCAGGACGCCCGCCGGCTTGCCCGTTCTGGCGACGGAATTCACCACGGCATGCGTCGCCGCGGTAAACGTCTTGTAACTGATGTCGCGATAGACGTCGGCATTCAGAGAGCCCCAACCAAAGTAGTTGAGACCGTTTCGCCAGCCGTGCGGGTCGGAGCCTTTGGCGTCGCGGCTCATCGACATATGGCCTCGCTCGTACCACATGATCGTCTCCTGGGCATTCCAGGTCGTGGAGTGAGTCCAGAGGAACGAGTAGGCGGGCAGGCTTCCGCCGCGCGGCGGAGGCTGGTCCGGCTGCGGCGTGGACGCGATCATGTTGAGCATCGAGATGGTCGCCGCGGCCGCGCAGCCGTTCAGATCCGGGTTCTGGAAACGGAAGCCAGCGGCATCGAAGATGTCCATCGACCAGGTCGCCGGCTGAGGCGGCGCCTCCGCGATCGGGTTCGGGGTATTGCGGGCGGCAGCCTGGCCCGGCCAGGCCAGGACGAGGAATGCGGTGGCGGCCAGGGCGACGCGACCCGCGACGGACAGGCAGGCAAGGCGTCCGATCGGCCGCGCTCTGTGTCCACCCGGCATCCGAGGATCCTCCAACAAACTGCTCCAAGCCGATCCGACTTTACCCGACCGCCGCGCCGCGTGGAGCAGGAATGGGCCGGCCGGCCGCAGCCGATCAATCCATCGGGCCTCTCAAGTCCTGCGGCGGCCTCCGATAACTGCTTCGAGCGCCGTTGCAGAGCAACGATAAGGAGCAAGACTCGACATGCCGATCAAGTGGGAGCCGTCGACTATGGCGACGGGGATCCCGACCGTAGACGCACAGCATCGCCAGCTCATCGACTGGCTCAACGACCTCCTTGCGGCGATGTCGCAAGGCCAGGGCCGGAACGAAGTCAGCTCCGTCCTCGACAAGCTGGACAAGTACGTTGAGACGCATTTCGCCCACGAGGAAGACTGCATGGTCAAGTACCACTGCAGCGTCGCGGCCGCCAACATCGCCGCCCACGCTTACTTCGTGAACGCCTTCGCCGAGATGCGCGCCGAATATGAGGCCAAGGGTGCAAGCTCGCATCTGGTCATGCGCGTCGAAACCGAGCTGGCGCAATGGTTCGCCAATCACATCAAAGGTGTGGATGCCCAGCTCGGGCCTTGCGTTCGAAGCGCCGCCGCCTGAGGGCTCAGGGACGGCATCGTCGACCGCCGCCCAGCCTCGACCGGCCGTTAGCCCGGAGGCATGGTCCGTTAGTACTATCGGGCCGGCGTCCATAGGACAGTAAGGCGCGTACCACTGTCCCATTGCGACAAGACCGCATACAAACGACCTTCACTGAGCACGAATCAGGCCCTGCCGTTCTTGCACCGAGCGCCAATTCACCGGTCGAGGCCCGCAATGAGAAGCACTCCGGAAGCCCCAGCGCTGATCCAGTACGCGTGCGAGCGCTGCAAGACGCGGTTCGTGCTGCCGCCGTCGAGTCGGCGCCTGAATCTTGCCGGCAAGTTCCGGGCATTTTCCATGGGCGTGGGACGCACCTTCAAGCAGCATGAGGGCCTCGGGGCAGGCTACGACACCGCTCGCCGCCAGCTTCTGGCCAAGATGGACGACGAGGCGTATCAGTCCTTCGTCCAGAGCTTCCGCTTCTGCCACGAGTGCCGCCAGTTCGTCTGCAATGAGTGCTGGAGCACATCGCGGCGCAGCTGTCTGACGTGCGTCGCCAAGTCGATGACCGGCACCGCCCGGCCGCGGCCGCCGTTCGCACCGACGGGCCCCGAGATTCCGCGACCCGTCGTCGCCGCCGTGGCTCCGCGCCGTGGCCGTCTCCGCCGTGACATTGTTCTCGTCGCCCTGGCGATCGCCATCGTCCTCGTCTCCATCGAGGGCGGCGTGCTGCTGGTCGGCGCCGCAAGTGGTCCCGGCCAGACGGCGTCCGCGACCAACGACATCGCCGTGGTGGCCTCGCCGAGCGGGTCTCCCGAGCTGACGGAAAGCCCCTCGCCGAGCCCGATCGCCACGGACACGCCGTTGCCGTCAGACAGCCCGAGCGCGAGCCCGAGCCCGAGTGCGAGCGCGAGCCCGAGCGCAAGCGCAAGCGCCAGCCCTTGCGCGAGCCCGAGCGCC
>DASVJA010000134.1:0-7951 GCA_036386115.1 Candidatus Limnocylindrales bacterium | reverse complement strand
AGCGCCGCGACCTGGGGCCAGTAGTTGGAGCCGTCGCCACGCGGGCCTTCCGGGTCGTCCGTGGCGCCGCGGTCTCTGACCTGCGCCGCGATGCCGCGTAACCGTCCGGCTTCCGCCACCGCATCGAAAGGCAGCCCGCATGCGGCCGAGTAGAGGTGGGCAATTGCTTCGCCTGCCGCCTCGCCGGACGAGAGACCCAATTCGCGGCGGATTACCCACCACCTGAGCTCGGCCCGCGCGACCTCATCCAGATCGCAGTAGTCGTCCGGCAGCACGGTTGCGTAGCCGCGCTTGATCTCCGGAAGGACACGGTCGTAGTCGTCCTTCATGCGCGAGAAGCGGATCGCGCCCTTCGTCAGCCAGAGTGCTGAGAGCAGCGCCTTAGGCCACGGTACGCGAGCTTGGCGGCGCAGAGTGATTACGAGGAGCCCGAACAACCTACCGGACTGGCTGCGGTAGTAGGCCTTCCACATTCGAAGCTCGAGCCGGGCGACTTCATCGGCGTCGAACTCGAGCTCCCAGCGAGCTCTATTTCGCGCCAATGGATCCCTCTCCCTGATCAAGAGACTTCTCCTCAGTTGCCGGGTTGTGCCGGCTCAAGTCCCGGCGAGCGTGGGTAGCCAGTATATGGACGCGATCGCCGAGTCTGTTAGCCTCGCGTTGTGGGTGACGGTGTGGACATTCTCGATGGCCTGGTTGGGCGAATCGTGCTCGCTAACAACCTGGAGGTCCTTGCCTCATTGCCGGCCGAGTCGGTCGACCTCGTGTATATCGACCCGCCGTTCAACACCGGCAAGCGCCAGACGCTGCGGCAGATGCGGAATATCGCAGATCCGGGTGGTGGCGACCGAACCGGCTACGGCGGCCGAAGGTATAGAACGATCCAGCTGGGCTCCTCCAGCTACATAGATGTCTTCGGCGACTATCTGGCCTTCCTGGAGCCGCGCCTGGTCGAGATCAGGCGAGTGCTATCGCCAACCGGGAGCATGTACCTCCACCTGGACTCTCGGGAAGTGCATTACGCGAAAGTTCTGTCTGATGCGATCTTCGGGCGCGAGTGCTTTCTCAACGAGGTGATCTGGGCCTACGACTACGGCGCTCGCACCAAGAAGCGCTGGCCGGCGAAGCACGACAACATCCTCGTGTACGTGAAGGATCCGACTGGCTACTTCTTCGATGCCGAGGCGGTGGAGCGGATTCCGTACATGGCGCCCGGCCTGGTGGGGCCCGAGAAGGCGGCCCGCGGCAAGCTGCCGACGGATACCTGGTGGCAGACCATCGTGCCGCCGGGCGGTTCGGAGCGAACGGGCTACCCAACCCAGAAGCCCGTTGCGGTGCTCCGGCGCGTGGTGTCCGCATCTTGCCCGGTGGGCGGCGTCGTGGCTGACTTCTTTGCGGGTAGTGGCACGACCGGCGCCGCTGCCCTGGAGCTGGGCCGCCGCTTCCTGCTCATGGATTCGAACCCGGAAGCCGTAGCCGTGATGCGACGGCGGCTGGGTGGAACTGAGGGAGTGGAGGTCGTGGGGGAGTAGGGAGTGGCGCGGCGGCGGACGCGGCGTCCGCGGCGCCCGCGGCGCGGAGCGGTCGCGCGGAGCGGTGGAACCCGGCCGCACCCGCCGGATCCCGCCCTGCTCCGCCCTCTATCCCACAACTTTTCGGTGGGACCGAAGCGATGCGCGCCTGGACGCCGCCTGGACGCCCGCGGGAGGACTTGCAACCCCGAATTGGGCGCGAATCAGAGCGGATAAGCCGCAGATAACCGCCTGTCGGTAGCGTTTCGCCCGGTCGGACCCACCCTGGGGCCGGTTTCGGGGACGGGAAAGTGTCGGTTGGTCAGAAGCTATTCGGTGACACCGAAAATCTGCACGATCCCGGGTCTGCTGTGCCTGCTGTGCCTGCCGGGCCTGCCGGGCCTGCCGTGCCTGCCGGGCCTCGGCTGGGTTCGAATACGAAGGCTCTCCGGATCCGGCAAGAAGTGGGCCGGGTTGCGTTGACCATCGGCCTGGCCGTTCATGGCGAGCGAGTCCGGAGGCGGATGACCCTTGCCGAGTTGGCGTCGCGTTCCGGTGTCGCGGTCACGACGATTCACGATGTGGAGTCGGGCAGGATCGGGTCGCTGGAAACGTATGCCAGGCTGGCCGATGCGCTGCGACTGAAGGCGGAGTTCCATCTCGCGGATCCGCGACGCCGCGAGCAGGCGACTCGCACGGTCGATCCGTCCACGCGGCGATGGGCGAGGCGGAGGCGGCGCATCTGCGGGGGCGCGGATTCAATGTGGGGATGGACGAGCCCTTCCAGCACTACCAGTTCTCCGGTCGAGCGGATGTCGTGGCCTGGTCCGCTGAGAGCAGTGCGCTACTCCATATCGAGAACAAGAGCCAGATCCCGGACATCCAAGCGTGCTTTGGCAGCTTCAACGCAAAGAGGGCCTATCTGGTCTCGGAACTTGCGGCCCGTGCCGGAGGCGTCACCCGTTGGCGGAGTGAGACTCTCGTGGTCGCCGCGCTATGGTCCGCCGAGGTGCTCCACGCGATCCGAATCCACAAGGCCAGCTTCGCGAGCGTCTGCCCGGATCCGGCGGATGCCTTCGAGGCGTGGTGGCGCGCGACTCCTCCCGGGACGGGGCTCCACAGGATCCTGATCCTCTTCGATCCGGCTGAGGGGCGGCGAAGTGATCGTCGTCGTTGGCTGAGCTTGCACGAACTCGAGAGCGCTCGCCCGAGATATCTGGACTACGCAGACGCAGTCGACCGCCACGGTCTCCGGGTCTAGCGGAACTTCAGCGGATCCTGGGCGCCTCCGGGACAACCTCGATAAGCGGCGCTCCCGCAGCGGCAGGCTCGGCTACGAAAGCCGCACCTTGGTCCAGGCGAGCGTCCACTCGGTTCAGCAGGGCCGCCAGGTCTATGTCGGCGGCGCGGGCGATGTCAGGATTCAACCGGAGGGAAGTCGCCAGGTGTTCCCGCGCCCCGCGGAGGTTCTGCGCCAGGCCGATGGGATTGCCGCGAACCGCATGAACGTATCCCGCCGCCAGCTTTATCAAGCCTTGATATAGCGCTCGCTCGGCAAGGTCGTCCGTCCCCATCCAGGCCGGCTCGAGGAGTTCGTGGGCCTGGAAGAAGTCGCCCCGGTCGTAGGCGGCGATGCCCTCCTGAAGAGCGGCGCGCCGAAGCTCCGCGGCTATCGGCCGGTAGGCCTTGCGCCGATCGCCCTGGATGATCGTCCTTCGCGGGTCCGTCAGATCAGGTCCTCAATGCGACGCCTCGCGTCGAAACCTTCGCTGGCCTCGTGCCACCACATGACCTGCGGCTCGCCGAGCCGCCAGCACAGCCAGATCGGCCGGCCCGCGGCGAGTGCCGGGAAGTCGATCAGGCCCGTTTGAATGTCGCGCAACTGGATGCTCCAGCCGTCCAGCTGGAGAGCCGCGGCCTGCATCTGGTCCACCAGGCCCTGCATCTTCATTCGGAGGCGCTGCGTTTCCTCCGCGATTTCCGTCGGGGTCAGCTCGGAAGGCGGGGCCTCCGGCGCTTTGATTAGCAGGGGCGCATTCAATTCCACGATCCGATTTCGCACGCCGACGATCTCGTCGCGTTGATCTCTCAGGCGAAGCAACGTCTCGCGCAGTTCGGGTAGTCGCAGATTGGCTTTGTCGAAGTCGTAGTAGTCGGACACGCGTCGAATGGTACCGAAGTTGCCGCTCGAGGCGAATCCACCCGGCGCGCGACCCGCCGCCCGGACCATCGGCCGGGCGGAAGAGCCTGACGCAACTTACGGCTGCGGCGTCACCACAGGCGGCGCTCCGCACGGCGAGTACTGGTGCAACAGTGACGAGGTGCAGGCCTGATACGAGTAGTCGCCCGCGTTCTGCTGGCCTGGGCCGAAGAACGGGTAAGCGGCGATGATCGAGATCACCAGGTATGCCGTCAGGAGCGCCAGCGGGCTGACCCGCCGCTTCAGCAGCCACCATGTCAATACGACCAGTCCCAGCGCCAGCGCGCCGGGGAAGAGCGGGTCGATGACGGCCGCCTGCAGGTTCATCTGGGCGCCGGCGATGGTAACCGTCGGGGCCAAGTTCACGACGACGTAGGTCGCGGCCAGAGCGCCCAGGACCATGTTGCCCAGGACGCCTGCGCCGATCAGGACGCGGTCGATGGTGCCGGACTTGAGGATCTCGGTGACGAACGACCGGCCGCGATGGTAGCCCTGCATCCACGCTGTGTAGCCGATGGCCACGATCACGATGGAGATCAGGACCATATAGATGATGGCTCCGAGCGGGTTGCCGGTCGCGCCGGCGAACGTCGGAACAGCGGTCCCCGAAGCGGTTCCACCGGCGATGCCGATGCCGAGGGCGAGAAGAATCGGGGTAATGGTGCTCTGACTGAGCGTGTCGCCGATGCCCGCCATCGGGCCCATCAGGCCGGACTTGACGGAATTGATCGCGTCGTCGTCGATGGCGGCGCCGTTGGCTCGCTGCTCCTCCATGGCGATCACCGTGCCGTGGACAACGTTGCCAAAGTTGTTCTCTGTGTTGAAGAAGACGAGGTGGCGCTTGAGAGCAGCGCGGATCTCGTCCTCAGTGGTGTAGAGGCGCTTGATGATCGGGGTCATGGCGTGGGCGAAGCCCGTGCCCTGGAGGCGCTCGTAGCTGTAGTTGGCGTGGGCGAAGAAGGTCCAGAGAGCCCAGGACTTGACGAGGTCGCCGCGGGTGAGACGGATCGCCTGCTTCGGAGCCGCGGGAGTCGCGGGAGTCGCGGCAGCCGGAGTCGCGGCCGGTGCAGGCTCGGTCGTGAGAGCCGGTGCGGCCACGGCAGGTCGAACGAAATTGAGGTGCAGGTACGCCAGGCACAATCCGATGGCGGCGATGACCACCAGCGAGAGGGCGCCGTGAGTGGCCGTCATCAGAATGAAGCCGATGAAGAAGTACGGGATCGCGGAGCCGCGGAAGATAAAGCGCATGTTCAGGGCGATGCCGATCGCCGGGAGAACTCCGCCCGCGATCACGAGGCCGCTAACGGTCCAGAGCGGCAGCCGATCCAGAACGTCCTGGACATAGGCCGACCCGTTGAGCGCGAACAGGAAGACTGGGACGAAGCTGGCAACCAAGAGGAAGAGCTGGCCGGGTACGACGTTCATGAAGGCGACACCTCGGATGTCCGCCTTCTCGGCTCGGGCGTCGGCCCAGTGGGCGAAGACGGAGTCCAGGGCCATGCGGCTGTAGAAGATGATCGTGCCCACGAGTCCGAGTCCAAAGGCGATGGTGACCGCTTTGGCCGGGTCGAAGCCGTTCACCAGGGCGATGGTCGTGCCGACCCACCCGGCGAGCGCGGCGTCCGCAGGAAGGTTGCCACCGGCCGAGATGAAGCCCAGGTACGGGATGTTGATGGCCGCGCCGATGAGCGTTCCCTGGGCCGGATCACCGAGGATCAGGCCGACGAAGAAGCCCGCAACGAGCGGCCGATAGAGCGTGAAGAACGCCAGCCCCAAAAGCCAGGGGCTGTTGGCCAGGTAGTAGCCGAAGGCGATCGCGGCGGCTTGCCAGACGCTGACCGTGATCTTGTGCGTCTCGGCCGGTGCGGCCACGGATGAGCCGGCGCCCAGAACCGTCGCCGGTAGCAGCGCCGACAGCAACAGCACCAGCGTGAGACAGCCACCCAGGGCCGCGTACTTCCTGAACATCCTGCTCCTCTCCCGACCGCGTCGGTGGCTCAATTGCCCGAATCCAGTTGCGCAAGCGGGATCGGCCGATCATCGGCGACGATCTGGATCACGACCCGCGTACCGAGTTGCTCGATTTCATGCAGTTCCCGGAGCTCGTCCGGGCTGACGGAGATCGTCTTGTGAAGGCGACTCCGGCCCGGCCCGCCACCGATGCCGCCGACGTCCACTACCTCAATCGGTACGCCGGCACGGCGTAAGCCGAGGATGGTCCGCGGAGAGCGGGTCAGAACCATCACCGGTTCCGGGGCCGCCGCGAGTTCGATGAGGCGGACGGCGCCCGAGGCAGTGTCGTAGACCTCGACCGGAACGCCCTGCGGCGCAGCCAGGGTGAGAACTTCGCGCAGGAATTCGTCCCGGGAAGTGGGGTCGTCCACAATCACGATTCGCTGAGCGCCAAGAACTCGCAGCCACCCGGCCACGACCTGGCCGTGGATCAGGCGGTCGTCGATGCGGACAAGGCGAAGACTCACGGCAGCAGAGCGGTCAGGAGGCGCGTCGGGCGCGGTGGCGCTCCGTCTCGGCAATGCCGGATCGTCCGACCTCAAGCAGCCGCTCGATGAGAACGTCGTCCAGATCGCCGTCTGTCATGACCGCCTCGATTGCGATGGCGAGGTTCACGCCGGCCAGGCAGACGATCCGCGGCGATCGGCGGGCAATCGCAGACGCGACGTTGAACGGAGTTCCGCCCAGGAGGTCGCACAGGACCAAAACGCGGCGGCCGTCGTGGCCGATAGCGGTACGCAGGGTTTCGGCGTAGGCGTCCGGGGATTCGTCGGGAGCGAGACCCGCGGGCACTACATCCGACAGCGGGCCGACGATCAACGCGGTCGTTTCGAGCAGGGCGGCGGGCAACGCTCCGTGTCCGGCAACGATGATCCGAAACGATCGCACTCTACCTTCTCCGCTTGACTGTGGAAGGAGTTACTGCAAATATTATCACGCAATGGTTTGCACCGGGTGCGTGGCCGTATGGTCGCGTTTGCGGGCTAACCTGTCAACAGCGGGAGGCGAAATGGCAGAGGGACCGGCAGGCGGCGGCGCCGCCGACATCACCGACTCCACGAGCCAGCGCGAGATGATGCGGCTGGTTGCCCAGCTCTACTACGTGCGAGAGCTCGGCCAGCCCGAAATCGCGGCACTCACCGGCTTCTCCATCTCAAAGGTGTCGCGCTTGCTGTCTTCGGCCCGGGCGGCCGGCGTCGTCCGGATTTCGGTCGAGGGTGCGCCTTCCGCCCCGACGCCCCTGGCCCGCTACCTCTCCGAGGCTTTAGGTGTCGAGGTCTGGGTGACTCCGGGTCACGAGACTGTGCCGGCGCTCGCGGCTCGCCTGTGCGGAGTTGCCGCCGCCCCGCGTTTGGCCGAAGAGCTGCCCGTCGATGGCGCAATCGGGCTGACGGGCGGGTACACCGTGGAGTCGCTCGTGGCTGCGCTGCCCGCAGGATCGCGACCGGGCACCGTCGTCGTGCCGCTGGTCGGCGGTTGGGACTCGAGTAATCCACATCTCAACAGCAACGACATTGCCCGCCACATGGCCGAGCGGATAGGCGCCGGAGTGCGACTTCTGCATGCTCCGGGCCTGCTGGACAACGAGGCCACGACCACCGCGCTCCTGGCGGACAGCGCCGTGACCGCCACAACCCGTTATTGGGGGGAATTGCGCCTTGCGCTGGTCGGCATGAGCGGCGGGCCACGATTTGCGCCCGGATACGGCACCGTCATGGATCGACTCGACGACGACGGCCGGGCTCGGCTGGCCGGCAAGGGCGCGGTCGGCGATGTCGCCGGCCACCTGGTCCGACTTGACGGCTCTCTGGTCCAGGATGAATGGGAGCGGCGCACCATCTCCATACCGATCGAGACTCTTCGCCGCGTCCCTCGCGTTGTCGGCATCGCGGCCGGGGCCAACAAAGTGGAGACTATCGTGGCCGGTGCCAGAACCGGCCTGCTTCACCTCCTCATCACGGACGAACCGACGGCCGCCGCGGCCCTGGAACTCGTCGGCAGCGGGCGGTAGGGTTACCGGGCCCGCGCTATAGTCCCGGCGTGGCCGGCGAAGATAGTCATTCGGGTCACGCGCAGGAGCGATTGAGGGTTCGCAATGGCGGCACAGCGGCCGACGGCGGCGCCGAATGCAAGAGCAGCCCGGATCAGTGGGGCGGTATTTGCGTCCGCGGGTGCTATTGCCGTCCTGGCCGGCGTCCTGTCGGTCCTGGTCGGCGTCCCGGCCCAG
>DASVJA010000133.1:0-6824 GCA_036386115.1 Candidatus Limnocylindrales bacterium | reverse complement strand
GAAAGCGCGCTTCGTCGGAAACGGCGGCGGCTGCCGGCCCGGGCCAATCCGTTGCGGATCAGCCGGTCGCTCTCGAACCGATGTCTGTGTCGCGCGTGTCCGAGGACGCGGCTTTCGCACCGTCCCACGGTCCGGCCGTGGCCGGGCCTGTTGCATCGGCGCCACAGCCCGCCGAGGTTTCCGTCGGCCCTCTTGCGGAGTCTCTGGCCAAGCTGGCGTCGTTCCCGCGGGCCGTCCTGAGCTGGGTCGAGGACGACGGCTACCCGGTCAACGTAGACGTCGACATAGAAGTTCGACTCGACGAAGGCATCGTCCGGTTCAGCGAACCGGCGGGCTTCCACGTCAAACCCGGGAGCGTTGTTGCGATCACCGGCAGCCACGTCCGCGCTCTGCCTGAGGGTGGCTTCGACCAGCGCCGCCACGTGACCCTTTGGGGCGAGGCGCTCGTCCGCCCGCGCGGGCGTTTCGCCCTGAGCCCGTACCGTGCCTGGTCGTGGGGCGAAACCGATCTGCCGATGCCGGCGGCCTACGAGCGGAGCCTTCCCAAGGCGCGTCGTTACTACCGGGCCCTCTCCGAGGAGCGCGGCGAGCCGGTACGCCCGAAACTTTCCAAGGGCATGATCTTCATCCGCGCCACAAGAGCGCCGTTCCTGAGCGCGACCTTCGTGCCCGTTTTCCTGGGTCTCGCAGTGGCCGCCCGCACCGGGATCCTCGATCTCATGACGGCCGCAATCACGCTCGTCGCGGCCTGCGCGGTCCACCTCGGCCTCAACGTGGTCAACGACGTCTTCGACACGATTCAGGGAGCCGATGACGCCAACCCCACGCCGACCAAGTTCAGCGGCGGCTCGCGGGTCCTCCAGAACGCGCTGGTGACTATTCACGAGATGTCGATGCTGGCCGCCGGTTGCTACGGCGTGGCGGTGGTTCTGGGGTTGGTCCTTCTGGTGCTGCGGGGTTCCCCGGAGCTGGTGGCCATCGGGGCGCTGGGCTTCTTCATCAGCCTCGCCTACACGATGCCGCCATTCAAACTCGTCTACCGAGGTATCGGGGAGATCTCAACCGCGATTGGCTTCGGGCCGGTGATGCTGCTGGGCACCTACGTCGTCCAGTCCCGCGGCTCGATCTCCGCCGAGGCGGCATTGATCTCCGTGCCGGTTGCGTTGCTGGTGGCGATGATCCTTTACGTCAACGAGATACCGGACCGTGTCGGCGATGCCAAAGCGGGCAAGCGGACGTTGCCCGTGCGCTTGTCGAAGGCCGCGGTGATCCGCGGTTTCGACCTGTCGGCCGGAGGCGCGTTCGTCAGCGTCGCGCTCGGTGTGGTTGCCGGCGTCCTGCCGATCCCCACCATCCTGGTCCTGCTGGCATTCCCACTCGCCGCCCGCGTTCATGCGGGTCTGGTCCGCTTCTACGACAACCCGTACGGACTCACGGAGACGATGGGCGCGAACGTCCGGCTGCACCTCTTGGTGGGTTTGCTGCTGCTGGTCGCGTACCTGGTCACGATCGCCGTTCAGACACTCCACGGCCCCACGCTCTTCCTCTGGTAACGCTTCCGGGACCGGATCGCTCGAGACGGCATCGGCGACGCGATTCGCGATATCTTACCGATCGGCGAACCAGCGCTCGAAGCCCGGCGTCCAGGCAAGTCGGCCGTTGCTGCCATCGCGGTCTGCGGTAATCGAGCAGCCGTCGTAGCCCGGAACGCTCGCTATCCAGGCGAGGCCGGTCGGGCCCATCGCGAAAGCCGCGGTGGCGTAGGCGTCGGCGAATGTCAGGCTCGGACCCACCACCGTGACGCTGAGGGCGCCGGCGGCCGGGCGGCCCGTGAACGGGTCTCGGACGTGGTCGCCACGCTCATATGCTCCTGACGTGGCAACGGCTCCATCCCGTACGGCCAAAACGGTCGCCAGCTTGTCCGATTGCAGCGGATGCCTGATGCCCACCCGCCAGTCGTGTCCCGGGGCCGCCTGACCGCGAGTGACGATGTCCCCCCCGCCATTGATGCAGTAGTTGCGAGCCCCGGCGGCTTCGAGGATCCGGCCGGCGCCCTCGAGCGACCAGCCCTTCACCAACCCGGTGGGATCGGGCCGGCCGTCGGACCGGTGAGCGCGGATGTCGAAGTAGCCCTCGGTCGTCACCCGGACCTGCTCGCAAAGCTCGAGAACGTCCGCCAGATCGGGGCTGCACGTTGTTTCGGCGATCTCGCCACGGATCATGCGGCTGACTTCACTGTCGGGCTTATACGTGCTGAATCGGCGATCGACGGCGCGCAGATATTCGAACGCCTCCTCGAGGGCGGCCGGTAGCACCGACCCATCGCGCACGTCCAGCACGATCGCAGTGCCCATGATCTGCTCTACCCGATGAAGGTTGGGCAGGGGAGTCGTCGCGGGCTCGATGGCGGCAGAGGAAGGCCGCTTCGCGGCGCTTCGATTCGGCTCGTTCATGCCGGCATTATCGGAGCCGGGCAAGGCTGCGGTGCGCGCATGCAAGCCTTCGCGAGTTGTGCAATGCTGCGCCTCACGCGGCGGCGCAGGCTGACTGGCAGCGTCGCCGCATCTCCCATGTAGACCGGCCCTGCCACTGCATGCGCAGTTCGCGACGCGGTCGGCTGGTCGGCACGTCGGCGGCGCCATCGAGATGCGCTCGTCAACATTCGATGCGAGCCAACGAGCGGGCGCGGCATCGGCATCAGTCCGCGGCCCCTTCAATCCTCCAGGCGATCCACCCGAACGCCGCCTCGAGGAGACCGGACGGCTCGATCGGGGCGTTGTTCGTGTCCAGGACGGTCCAGCAGAAGTGGTCGCGTCCGGTTTCGTAGCAGACCGCGCAAATCCATCTGTAGTCGTCCTGTCCTGCCGGTCCGCCGCCGACGACGGAATATCCGGAGTTCAACTCCGGTGATCCGCCCTCGGTAAACCCTGCCGCGCAGAGTTCGCATCGCGAACGCGGAGTGGGGGAGTTCCAGCCGCGGTACCTCTTCCAACGGAGCGTTGCGCCCACGAGGCCGGCCTGACCATGGTCGAGTAGTTCGCCGTTGACGGGCCTGGCGCGGGACTCCAGGCGCATGACATCGCTCATCGGGCGCTCCGGCTCACGAAGCGAACTGTGGCGTCTCGGAATATCTCGGCGCGCTCGACCACTGTTGCGGCGGCGTCGTAGTCGATCGGCGCCGCGAAGTCGCTACCGGCCGCCTTCCGCAAATCAGTGGCGTCCAGGAGCCAGCGGAAGTAGGCCGAGTACATCAGCCCCGTCTGGACGAAGCGCTGCCCGTATTCGGAACAGACAGCCTGCGCCGGCCCGGCGGAGATGCCGTCCTCGTCGAGGCATGCCTTGGCGAGCCGCAGCATCGTCACGCACGCGCGCTCGGCTGCGCTCTCTAGGTCTTGCTCCTCGAGTCCGCGCTGGGCCGAAGCGAGGGCCTGGTTGGCTCCATCAATGAGCTGCGCGCTGCGGGGAGTCATACGGCCAACGCCTCGGACCGGATCTGCCGCAGGCTGCCGGTCGGATCACCGTCCCACGCGGCCGCGGACACGAAGACGCGGCCGACCAGGATCCGGTAGTCGCGCGACAAGGAGGCGCAAACGTGGCTGGTCTTCTCGAGTTCCTGCCCGTAGTGGTCGACGTGGTCCAGGACGACGATCGTCTCCACGTCGGCATCCGCCGGCGCCGTACCAGCGGCCCGAGTGCCGTAGAGATACACGCCCTGCAGCCGCTCGCCGTAAATGGCGCTTAGTGACTTGGCCAGGCTTTGGGCGATCTGCAGTCCGAGCAGGTCGGGGTCGGTCGAGACGGAAGTCCCGCCCTGAGTCGAGATCGTGGCACTGGCCGGCGCTGTAACCGCCGCGCCCGCCGTCAACGGCCTCGCGCTGCGCGGTTCGACGGTCTCAGCGACACGTGCGTCCGGTGCGCGCCGGGCGCGTTGGGCTGCGCCGGGCTCGATAGAGGTCGGCGACGACTCGGCGGCCAGCGACGAGGTAGCGGCGGCCGCAACTGCCGGAGCCTTCGCGCGCGCAAGTCGAGGCGACCGCGGCCCGGACTCGGCTTGCGGCATGGCCAGCAGCAGTGACCGCAGCATGGTCGCGACCGGCGAGGTCGATGCTTTGAAGTAGACCTGGTGCCCTTCAGCCTCGCGCTCGATCAGTCCGGCCGCCACGAGCTTGGCCAGTTCGCGGCTGGCTGTGCCCGGGCTGGTGTCGGCCCGGCGCTGGATCTCGCGGAGGTGGAGTCGACTTCCTGCATCCTCGATCAACAGGGTGAGGATGCGCTGCCGGACGCTGGACCTGCCCAAGGCGAGATCGACTGCGGCATTGTTCTCAATCATGAGAACAATCGTTCTCATAAATGGAACGAACGTTCTCGAACGGCGAACAATCGTTCTCGGGCATGGGGACAATCGTACTCAGGCCTGAGAACGGGTCAATAGGGGTAGGCCCCAGGCTTGGGGTGCCCGCGCTGCCGGAAGACCCAGGCAGTGCCGACTATTTTGCCCCGGAGGACGGCTGGCCGACAACGCTAACTCTGGCAGGTTGGCATACTCGACGCATGGCAGCGCCACGCACTGGTTTCGACGCACCCGAAACGCCCTCGCGGGGGCCAGATTCCGGGCGGGCGGCGCGAACCTGGCTGGATGCCCAGGCCCCGCGCTACTCGATGCGCCGCTTCAAGCTCGTCAGAGCGTTCTTCAGCCTGGTTGCCCGTGCGTTTTCGAGAGTTCGGGTCGAGGGGATCGACCGATTGCCATCGGGCTCCGCGGTCTTGTGCTTCACCCATCAGAGTTGGGCCGACCCCTTCTACGTCCTTGCGGCGATGCCGAAGCAGCGGCGGATGTACTTCTTCGGCCCCGAGCAAGAAGAAATGCGGCGTGGTGCGCGAAATCGGCTGATGCGCTGGAGTGGCGCCGTCGTCCCGTACCGGCCTGGCAAGAGGGGTCTCGTTGCCGCAACCGCCCGAGTGGAGTCGATCCTGACCGGGGATGTTCTGCTGGCGATAGCCGGAGAAGGCCGCATTCACGCCGGCGAGACCGTGGTTCTGCCGCTGAAGGAAGGGCCCGCCTATCTTGCCCTCCGGGCGGGTGTGCCGCTCGTGCCCATTGCCATCAACGGCACCGGCTGGCTGGGATTCCGCCGCGTGGTGCGCGTCCGCGTGGGTCTGCCGATCGACGCGGCGTGCCTTGTGCCGTCGCGTCCCGGTACCGCCGAGGTTGCCGGCCTGACTGCCATAGCTCAGACTGCCCTTGAGTCGCTCGTGGGCGACTTTCCGGACCAGCCCAGGCCGCGCGTCTTTGGTCGGCTGCTGACGGAGTTGTTCAACGATTGGCCGGACGGCTCGCGGCCGCCGACGCAGGTGCGCAGACCCGACTTCAAGCGCGTGAGGCCGGGATCCGGATCGTAGCCCGATCTTGCGACGCCGGGCGGCGCGTGGCCGGGTCTCCCCGCGCGCGTGGCCGCGTCTCCCCGCGCGCGTGGCCGCGTCTCCCCGCAGCCGGCGGCCGTGGGTCTGCGATACTGACGATGATCATCAGCAGGAGGACACGTGGGCGCATCGGGACTGGCATCAACCCCGACTGAATACCGCGAGCGGTTGCGTCAGCAAACGGACGATCAGCTCGATTCCTGGGCCGCCGAACTCATGCGCGACGTGGCCAAACGTCGTGGTTTGGTGCACGTCGTCGCCGACTTCCGCAAGACATGCTCATTGGACGAAGCGGCGTTTCGGCGTGTCTTTGCACGCGGTGGCGGTGCCCCGCAGACCGTCGGTCACGATGCCGCAGGGAACCTGATGGTGCCGACGATATCCCTCCACTTTCTCGTGCCCGGATTGCGGGCCGAGGTTGCCGATGCCCGCGATCGACTGATCGCCTATCTGGTCGCCTGCTTCGATGAGATCGTCTACGTCTGACCGTCCGGGGTCGCCGACGTTCGCGCTCATCGGACTTGCCCGCGTCGTTCATCCCTTTCCTTCGTCGCTCGACGCGATCGCTGCGGCCGGAATCGCCCTGGTCGCGGGCGGCAGCCCCGAAATGGCCGTCCGCCTGGCCCTGGGCATGCTCGGCTGCCAGTTCGCCATTGGTGCCGCTAATGACTTCGCCGATGCAGACGCGGACTCCGTCGGCAATCCCCACAAGCCGATTCCGGAGGGCCGGCTGTCGCGCGGCGCCGTCGCCGGCATTGCCCTCGTGACCGCCGCTTGGGGCGTCACCGTCGTAGCGACGGTCTCCTGGGCCGTTCTCATCGTGGCGGGGCTGGGATTGGCCGACGGTCTTCTCTACGACTTTCGCCTCAAAGCCACGCCGCTGGCATGGGCGCCGTTTGCGGCAGGCGTCGGGTTGCTGCCGTTGTACGCATGGGTCGGTGTGCGCGGATCGGCGCCGCCGGCGCTACTGGGGATCGCGGCCGCCGCCGCTCTGGCCGGAGCCGCGCTGGCCCTTGCCAACGCCTACGCCGACCTGGACCGCGACGTTGTCTCGGGCGTCAGGTCGGTCGCGGTATTCCTCGGTGCGAGATGGACCCTCCGGGTCAACGCGGCGCTGCACGCGGTCGTCCAACTAATTGCAGCTGCAACCATAATTGTTACGGTGCCACGCCCGGAGTGGGTCCTGGCCGAGGTTGCCGGCTGCGTTCTGGTTTGGCTGGGATTGAGCCTGACCGTCCTCAAGGACGTGTGCGTTCGAGGACTGGTTTGGCAGGTCCAAGCAGTTGGAATAGCCGTTCTGGGAATTGGCTGGCTGGCCGGACTGAATGCAGCGGGGTTCCTGAAGTAGTAGCCGCAACTCCAGCGGACCCTCCCAAACGGTCCCTAACCCAGCCGCGGTACAC
>DASVJA010000132.1:0-15350 GCA_036386115.1 Candidatus Limnocylindrales bacterium | reverse complement strand
TAACCGGCGAAGAGGAATCCAGGGGTCAGATCATGGCCATGGACGAGGACGACCTCGGCTGCTATCTCCGGACCGGATATCAGGTCGGTTTGACCGCGCCGGTCGGGCATGGCGACCGGCGAGTCGGTGCCCTGGGGATCGTGACTCCGGCCGGATCGCGCCGCCGCTTCGATCGGGAGGAGGTCGAGACCCTGACGGCTCTGGCGACGCAGCTTGGACTTGCGTTGGAAGCCGCCCGGCTCCAGGACGAGCTGCAACTTCTGGCGGTCCAAGGAGAGCGAGAGCGGATCGCTAGAGAGATGCACGATGGTCTGTCCCAGGTTCTTGGCTATGTCAACACCAAATCCCAGGCGGTGGAGGAGATGCTCGCCGCGGGCCGCGTCGCCGACGCGCGCCTTCAGCTGGCCGAATTGGCGGCTGCAGCGCGTTCGGTATACGTAGATGTTCGTGAGGCGATCCTTACCCTTGCCCCGCCGGCGCCTTCGGATCGTGGGGTCGCTGCAGCGCTGGAGGACTACGCCGCCCGCTATGCGGAATCGTCCAAGCTGGCCGTTCGCTTCAACGCGGACCCGGAGGCAGCGGAAACACCTCTGTCGGCTGCGGCCCAGGCCGAGATCTTCAGCATCGCCCGCGAGGCCCTGACCAACGTCCGAAAACACGCCCATGCCCAGCGCGTGGTGATCGGCCTCTCCCGCGTTGAAGGCCGACTCATCTTGACCGTCACCGACGACGGCGTCGGCTTCGACGCGGACCTGATTGCCGCCGGACCTGAGCGCTGGCCTCACTTCGGCCTGGCCGGAATGCGCGAGAGGGCGGAGGCCATCGGGGCGGTGATCGCGTGGAATAGCACGCCAAAAGGAACAGTCGTCGAACTTCAAGTCCCAGTGGGCGGATCCTCCTGGACATCCCCTCCTATCGACCAGGCTTCGCCCGCCGCGACGAAGCGTCCCGCAGGGCAGCACCAGGCGGTCCGATCGCCCGCTGTCCCACTATCGGAGGCAGACTGAGAACATGAGAACACTTCTCGTCGACGACCACGCCCTCTTCCGTGACGGAGTCGCCTCGCTACTTCTTGCCTGGGGGCACGAAGTCGTGGGCCAGGCTGCGGATGGCGGAGAGGCGATCGAGATGGTGGAGAAGACCTCGCCGGAAGTTGTCCTGATGGACGTCCGGATGCCCAACGTATCCGGCCTCGAGGCCACCGCCCGGATCAAGGAGCGGCACCCGGAAGTCGCCATCGTGATGTTGACTGTCAGCGAGGAGGAGGCTGATCTCTTCCGCGCGATCAAGGCGGGCGCTCAGGGGTACCTTCTCAAGAATTTGGAAGCGCCTCAGCTTCGATCGATGCTGGAGGGCGTCGCCCGCGGCGAACCCGCCATAACGCCGGCGACGGCGGCCCGAATAATCGACGAGTTCCTGCGGACTCCGGGCGGGCACCCCAAGCCGACGCAGCGCCTGACCGATCGCGAACTGGAGGTTCTCAAGCTCGTTACCGCCGGCCAGCGCAATCGCGAGATCGCGGTCGAGCTGGGCATCAGCGAGAACACGGTCAAGTTCCACCTGAAGAACATCGTGGAAAAGCTGCACGCTCAGAACCGGGCCGAGTTGGCGGCCAGGGCCGTCCGCGAGGGTCTGGTGCCGGATCCGCCGCGAGAGATGAGGTCGCGCGAACAGGACGGGCACGAGCTCGGCGATCGGTTCCGCTAACACTACTCAATCAGGGTGCGCAGCCGATACCCAAGGCACGTAGCTAAGGGTACTGATCCAATGAACCTCAGACCGATAGAATCGACAACTGGAGCCGCTCAGACCGCCGCGGCGAGCGAGTCAAAGCCCGCCGCGAGTTCCGGCGCACCGCGCGGACACGCCAGCCCACCGCCGGCCGCCGCACCTGTGTCCACACCTGCCGCGACAGTCTCTACGACCTCGGTACCTGCTACGGTGAAGCCTGAGGACCGGGCGCTATACATGCAGATCCTCAAGTCGGTGGGTGGTAACGTGAGTCAGGCCTTGGCCGCGCTCGCGGCGGCAGACGCCAAACAAGCCTAGGTCGGAAGGCTACCCGCGCAACTCCGCCGGGATCTCTGCAGCGGCGGCCTCATCCAGGATCCATGTCGCGCCCGTACGGCGTGTCCGCTGAACCGGCCATCGCCGATCGTCACGAATCTTGCCGAAGACGTGGCCCAGGGCTTCGGCCTTGCCGGCGCCCCACGTGACGACCAGTACGGGCGCCGCCTCAAGCAGCTTGGGGTTCACCGTGACACGCGGCAGGTGCGGTCCGATATGCGACGGAGCGGCCACGCCCATCGTCCAGGCCATGCTGTCCAGTGCGGGTGAGTTGGGGAAGCAGGACAGGACGTGCCCGTCGTCCCCGACGCCGACAAGGATCAGGTCAAAGCCAGGCCAGTTTCCGTCCACGATCGGTACCTGAGCGAACAGCTCAGCGGCATACCGGGCGGCGCACCAGTGCGTGTCCTTGTATTCCGCCAGAGCCCTGTCCGTAGGGAAGGGATGGATGTTTGCCGACGGCAGCGGTGCCCCACCTGTGGAGCCGCCTCCACCCAACAGAACATCGTCCAGAGCTGTGACATTGGACTCCGGGTGGCCGCGCGGCACGAAGCGATCGTCGCCCCACCAGATATGGACGTGAGACCACGGGATTCTATCGACGAGCGGTGACTGGGCAAGCAGCCTGTAGATGGGGATTGGTGCGTTGCCGCCCGTGGTGCAGAAGTCGGCCCTGCCGCGCCGCTCGATGGCGGCGATGAGGGCGGCGGCGATTCGCTCGGCCGCATCGTCGGCGGCGGCATCGGGATTCGCCGTCACGACCAATTCCGCCTCGCCCTTGTTTGGCGCCGGCAGGTTGGCCGTGGCCGTCCCGATGATTGTGTTTGATACCGGTGAGAAGTCCGGTTCCTGGTCAGTCATCGTCCTGGTTCCTGTGCCTTTCCCGACCCTTTGTGCGGCCCCGACGTGTGAGATCCCAAGCCTACGCCCAGTAGTCGAGCCGCCGTGGTCAGTGCGTGAACGGCAATTGGGTCGGCTGCGCCCTCCTCGACGGCCCGGGCGAGAAGATCGATATCCGTCAGACGCGGCGCGGCGTAACTGCGCCGGACTCGCTCACGGCCGTCATCCAGAATCGAGACCTCCACCTTGTGGTCGTCTGCCGAGACGATGCCGACGAGCTCTGCGCCTCGCAACCTCGAGTCTATCTCGACTCGCACCGTAGACCCGGAGCCGAGTTTCGAGTCGGCCGGCTGCAGGACAACCTCGACCTCGTGATCCCTCTGGCGTAGAGTGGCCACTCGCCGCCCCTCACTCTCGCGGCTCAGCGGCTTCGTGACGGTCATGCCCAGCCGCGATGCGAGCCAGGCCACGTGGTAGAGCGGCCTGACCACATTTGCGTCGAAGGCGGCCGCGCCGGTACCGGCCGCGGCGTAGTCCACACAGATGCGCCTGACGGCGCCGAGATGGGCCCGCAGATCCGGTAGGTCATACACGGAGGCGATTGCCTCACGCCAGCGGGATTGGCGCAGCAGCGCCCAGTCCGCCACTATGACGCGGCGCTCCTCCACGGCGGTGGCCAGGTGGCCGAGGATCGCCAGCCCATCGCCGGACCAGGCCGAGCCGTCTACGATCAGGCGATCCGCAATCGGGAGCAACCGATCTGCGCGGCGCGATCCGAAGGGCGGATCCGCCGGCCACCACAGGGCCACGGGCAGGTCGTGGACGAGCAGCGGAACGATGATCGAGGCCAGGTGGGCGCCGGTTTCGCCGTGGGCGGTAACGTGGATCGTTTCCGCACCCGTCTCGGCGCGGCCGTCCGCCGTGGCCATGGAGAGCGCCTCGATGCGAGCGTCCAGCCCGGGAGGTCCGTCCGGGTCAACGGCCGAGAGAATGAGCGATCGCGATGCGTGGCGCGAAGCCGTCTCTGTGATGATCGTCGCGCAATTGGCGGCGGTCATTTGATCGCCCGCCACTACCACCAGGTTGAGCACGCTTGTGCGTGCGGCGACGTGGTGTCCACCGCCGTCACTCGTCTCGCGGGCTGCGGCCAGGGCGGCGGACGCTCGAGCGGCGGCTTCAGCCTGGGCGGCGATGAGTGCTGCCTGGGCCTTGGCCGCCTCTTCGCGGGCGATCGCGGCTCGAGCCCACAGCTTTCCGAGCTGGCCCTCGATCTCGGGGACGGAGTGGGCAACCGGCCTGGCGGCCATCAGATCCTGCGCCACCGTCGGCCGTCGCGTTCCATCAACTCATCGGCCGCCTCTGGTCCCCACGATCCGGCGGCGTAGTCTGGGAAGTGAGGCGGAGGCATGTTGGCCCAGGCGTTGATGATCGGCGTGACTACGCTCCAGGCTGCTTCGACCTCGTCGGCTCGCGTGAAGAGCGACGCATCGCCCAAGAGGGAGTCGAGGATAAGGGTCTCGTAAGCGTCCGGAGAATCCACCACGAACGACGTGTCGTAAGCGAAGTCCATGTTCACCGTGCGGACATCGAGCCCGAGGCCGGGCACCTTGGCCGCGAAGCGCAGCATGATCCCTTCGTCCGGTTGGATCCGCATGGCCAGTACGTTGGGAGCCGGATCGCCGGTCGACTCGCGGAAGAGTCGCAGTGGCACGTCCTTGAACTGGATGGCTATCTCTGTCGCCCTCTTGGGCAGCCGCTTCCCGGCGCGAAGGTAGAACGGGACACCGCTCCAGCGCCAGTCGTCGATCTCGAAGCGGCCGGCGACGAATGTCTCGGTCTCCGACTCCGGGTCCACCTCGGGCTCCTGGCGGTAGCCCGGAGCGGGCTCGCCCTGAACCCAGCCGGGGCCGTACTGGCCGCGAACCACGTTCTTGCGGACTTCGTCCGGATCCGGAACTGCGATTGCGCGCAGAACCTGGAGCTTTTGGTCTCGCAGGGCGTCCGCTTGGAACGACGAGGGCGGCTCCATGGCCACCAGTGTCATCAGCTGAAGCAAGTGGTTCTGCAGAATGTCACGGCTCGCGCCGGTCTCTTCGTAGAAGGCGCCCCGGCCCTCCACGCCGATCGATTCTGCCACGGTGATCTGGACGTGATCGACGTAGCTCCGATTCCAGACCGGTTCGAAGATGCCGTTTCCGAAGCGGAAGACGAGCAGGTTCCGGACCGTCTCCTTGCCCAGGTAGTGATCGATGCGATAGACCTGAGACTCGCGGAAGACCTTGTGGACTTCGTGGTTGAGTGTCTTGGCCGATTCCAGATCCCGCCCAAACGGCTTCTCCACGATCAGGCGTCGCCAGCCCTGGCCGCGGACTTCCTTGTCCAGCCCGACCCGACCCATCTGGCGAACGATCTCGGTGACCTGCGACGGCTGGACGGCCAGATAGAAAAGCCGGTTGCCGGCCGTGCCGCATTGAGCGTCCAGCTCATCGAGTCTCTGGCCGAGCCTGTCAAAACCAGCGTCGTCGGCAAAGTCGAGTTGCTGGTAGGTGATCCGCTTGGCCAGTTCGGCCCACGACCCTTCGTCGACGGGCTGGACTCGCGAGTATTTCTCCAGCGAGGCGTGGATCTCGTTACGGAACGAAGCGTCCGTGTAGGGACGTCGAGCGACGGCGACGATGCTGAACTCCGCGGGGAGCAGATTTGTGCGCCAGAGCTGGTAGATGGCGGGTATGACCTTGCGGTGGGCGAGGTCTCCCGTGGCTCCGAACAACACGAACGCGCACGGATCGGGGACACGCTCCAGTCGTAGTCCTTCCCGAAGCGGGTTCGTGTCCGTATCGGGCCGGGTGCGGCGACGGGCGGCCGTGACTGTCTCCCGCAGCTGGCGGGCTGTTCTGGCGACCGGCGGCGCGGCCGGGGTGCGTGTGGGGCTCATGGATGCCTAGTCGATTCTGACGGGGTGGCCGCCGAACTCGTTTCGGAGGGCCGCCAGGACCTTGGCCTGGTAGCTGTCCTCCTGGCGAGACCGGAAGCGATTGAGGAGACTGAGGGTGATGACCGGAGCCGGGACATCCTTGTCGATGGCCTCCTGGACGGTCCAGCGACCTTCGCCCGAATCGGCGACCCAGCCCTTCAGGTGGGCCAGATCCTGGTCCCGCGAGAAGGCCGAGACGGCCAGCTCCAGCAGCCACGACCGGACCACGGAACCGTGCATCCACAAGTCGGCGACGGCGGCGAGGTCCAGCTTGTAGTCGGCGGCGTGGAGAATCTCGAAGCCTTCGGCGTAGGCCTGCATCAGCCCGTACTCGATGCCGTTGTGGACCATCTTCACGTAGTGCCCTGCGCCGGGACCGCCGGCGTGGAGGTAGCCGTCGGTCGGCGCGAGTGAGCGGAATATCGGCTCCAGGCGCTTCACCGGCTCGGGCTCGCCGCCGACCATGAGGCAGTAGCCGATCTTGAGGCCCCAGATGCCGCCGGACGTTCCGGCATCCACGAAGTTAATGCCGTGCTCGGCGACCTTGGCGTGGCGGCGGATCGTGTCGTGGAAGTTGCTGTTGCCGCCGTCGATGATTGTGTCGCCCGGCTCGAGCAGCTTGAGTAGCTCGTCGATCATGGACTCGGTGGCGTCGCCGGAGGGAACCATGACCCAGACCGCTCGGGGCTTGTCGAGCTTCTGAACGAGTTCGGTGAGGGAGAAGGCGCCGTCCGCTCCCTCGGCCATGATCTCCTGGGTCTTCTCAGCGGTCCGGTTGTAGGCCACCACGTGATGCTTGTCCAGCATCAGGCGGCGCACCATGTTGGCGCCCATGCGGCCGAGGCCGACAAATCCGAGATCCATGCTCAGGCCTCCTGGAGAGCTGCGGCGACGGCTCGCCCCAGTGTGGCGAGGCCGGCATCCGCATCCCTGCCGAGGTTGATCCGCAGGATCGGCAGCTTGTGGTCTTCGATGGTCCGGGCGTCGCCGATAGCCTGTGCGTCGATTAGCTGGCCGAAGGTGTACGCCTTGCCGGGGATGCTGCGCTCCTCGGGATGCTCCGACACCAGCTGGAGGAACCAGCCGATCGGGGCGCCGCCCTTGTGGAGCTGGCCGGTGGAGTGCAGGAATCGCGGTCCGTAACCCACAGTTGTGGCGCGGTGCGTGGCGTTGCGGATGGCCGTCCGGATCCCGGCCAGGGCCTCGTCGCGGGACTGCGTCTGCATGACGTACGCCTGGATCGAGGCGTAGCCGTTGGACAGGAGGTTGTCCAGGTGCTTGCTGATGGCCACAGTCAGAGCCATTTCGTCGGCCACGCCGATGGCCGGTTCTTCGGTTCCGGTTCCCTCGCCCGTCTCGAAGGCGGCGATGACGGCACGAGTGTTGGTCTTGGCCTCTTCGACGTTCGGCTGATCGAACGGCTCGATGCCCAGGACGATACTTGCGAGTGCCGTCGCGATCTCCCAGCGGATGAATTCGGCGCCCAGATCCATCTTGGAGCCGACGGCGATGCGAATTACGGGGTGGCCGGCCTTGGCAAGGTCGTCCAGACGGGCATCGACGTTGGCGCTCGTTGTGCCGTACGGCCCGACCGATCCGGCCAGCGTGATCCGTACGAAAACTCGGTCGTTGCCGTAGACGCCCGGGACGGCAAGCTCCTCGCCATCGATCGGTACGATGCCTACGCCGACAGGTTCCAGGGTCGGATCGGCGGCCCTGGCCGCGATGCTGGCGAGCGTCTCCTTGCCGGTGCTCTCGGCGATCAATTGCTCGACCCAGGCGCCGAAGTGGGCAAGCTCGCGGTCGATCACGAAGGTCAGCTTGTCACGGCCGTTGGCCGCGAAGGCGCCAATGGCCAGGCCCAGGGCCAGACCGGGGTTCTTGCCCGGATCCGTAACTCCGCAGGCCATGATCATCTCGCGGGCCTTGAGCAGTAGCTGGTCCAGGTCGACCTCGAGGAGGGCGCCCGGAACGAGGCCCACGTAGGTGAGAGCCGAATACCGGCCGCCGATGTCGGGAGGATTGATGAAGAGCTCGCGCAGCTGGTCGTGGTGAGGGATGGACTTGAGGCTCTTGTCCGGATCCGTGATCGCGGCCATGTAATCGCCCGGCTGGGCCGGCCGGCCGATGCCGGCGTCGCCCAGGGCGATGTCCGTCCGCTCCCATTGATAAGCCTGGAACGAGAGCGACTCCGCCGTGGTGCCGGATTTGGTTGAGACGATGAACAGCGTGGTCAGCGGGTCCAGATCGTCGAGCGTCGCGGCGACCGCGGCCGGATCGGTGGAGTCCAGGACTCGAACCTCCATGCCGTCTTCGCTCGTGCCGAACACATCGGCGATAAGCGCCGGAGCGAGGCTGCTACCGCCCATGCCGCCGAGCACGGCCGTGGTGAAGCCGGCCTCTCGCGCCGCGGCCGCAAATGCGCGCAGCTGCTCCACCTTGTCCGCGAAGTGGAACGGCGCTTCGAGCCAGCCGAGGCGAGTGGAGATGGCTCGCTGGACGATGTCCTGGTCGCTCCAGACCGATGGGTCGCGGCGGCCGATCGCTCGATCCGCCCAGTTCTCCTTGACTGAGCGCTCGCGAGCCGCGGCCAGCGCCGCCTTCAACTTCTCGTCGTTGATCGTGAGGTCCAGTGCCAGATCCGTCATTGGGAAGCCTCTTGTTGGCGGGATCGACCGCAGCAAAACCACGATTGTTTCTTATGACAGAAAGATACAGGGACGAGGCCGGTAGCGAGCGAACTCAGTTTCGCGTTGCGAGGCGAGGGCTGGGGGCGGGGCGGAGAAGCCGGTCGGCGTCCCGCCGGGCTTTCAATCATTTACGCCTGGTAGTAGTGCTAGACGCGGACAAACGCCGGGCGACCGCGTTCGGCCTGCCCTGGAGGCGCCTGTGTGTCCCATGCTGAGCGTGGATCACGCCTGGAATGGGCGGTTCCGGGGTCACTTGACGCCTGCGGCGACCCCAGTTCGCTCCCACTCGTTACCCCTTCATTGGCCCGATCCCCCGCCGAGGCATACAGGGAGAGGTGACGAGGAAGTCAGCTTGCGGTGTGCTGTCGGCGGCCCGCTTGCTGATGTCGGACAAGTCATCGACTGAGAAGTGACTAGGAGCGGCTGTTCCGTTCCACAGTTCTCTCATTGCTTGCCCCGGCACTGGTGAAACTGCCGGCGGCTTCGGATAGTCCCGAGTCGGCGGTCTCCCCAGTCTGCTTCAAAGATCCGATCCTAGGTTGCGTTTGTCCGGTACAGCCGGACAACTTGGCCACTCTGTGATCGCCGGCGCCACGACGACCTTGCTTGCACTATGCTCGGCGGCCAAATGCGGCCCAAATGGCCGTCCGGAAGCCCAAATTCGAGCCGAATCGAGCTTCTTGCGCTCGCCCTCGACCACGCCGGGGCTCGTACGTTGCGAATCCGGCCGATCTTGTCCGGTACAGCCGGACATCCACACGATCGCGTCGGCGCGAGTCCGCGGCGCGGACCAACGGCGCGGGCCAGCGGCGCGGCCCAACGGCGCAGCCTAACGGCGCGAGTTCTCGGCGCGGGCGAGGCCCGACAACCTGGTGAACGTGGCGAACCGACGGTCCGCTTTGGATCGGGGTCCTAGCCCCTCTTCGGATACTCCGCCGCAATACCCGCGGCTTCGGCCTCCATTGCGTTCACCTTGCCGAGTCGCCGCACATGGCGGGGAGCTCCGCTGAAGTTCGCCGCGATAAAGGCCGTGGCGCACGAAACCGCCGTCTCGATGCCGATGACTCGTGCGCCCAGCGCCAGGACGTTCATGTCGTCGTGCTCGACGCCCTGGCCGGCTGAGTACGTGTCGTGGCAGAGCCCGGCGCGAATGCCGGGCATCTTGGACGCGGCGATGGAAGCGCCGACGCCGCTGCCGCAGATGAGCAGGCCGCGGTCTGCCTTGCCTTCGATGAGGGCCATCGAGAGAGCGCGGGCATAGTCCGGGTAGTCGTCGTCGTAGTTGGAGCCGTCGCCGCCGAGGTCGATCAGCTCATGGCCGAGCGGCGCGAGTCGCACCAGCAACTCGGCCTTCATCTCGGCCCCGGCGTGGTCCGCCGCAAGAGCGATGCGCATCTTCCGCTCCTCTCAGCAGGACTCCGGGCCGGGCACGAGGGTGGCGACGCGGCCGCTGAAGCCGTCGCGGACAACTGCTCGCCCGATCTCGGCCACGCGGTCCACGCTGAACCCGAAGCGGCGCATGATCTCGTCGCCCGGCGCCGACGCGCCGTAATGGTCGAGGCCGATAATCGCGCCGTCGCTGGTTGCGTAGCGCTCCCAGCCGAAGGTGGTCAGGGCCTCGACGGCCACTCTCTTGCGGGCGGCCTTCGGCAGGATCGACTCGCGATAGGCCGCGTCCTGGCGTTCGAAGCGCGCCCAGCAGGGCAGGCTCACGACGCGAGTGCGGATCCCTTCGGCCTCGAGCGCTTCGGCCGCACCGATGGCCAGCTGTAGCTCGGAACCGGTCCCGATCAGGATGAGATCCGGAGAAGCCTTGTCGCCGGACGCGTCGCGCAGGATGTAGCCGCCGCGGTTTACGCCTTCGCGCGCCATTTCGGCCGTGCCTACGAGGATCGGCATCTTCTGGCGGGACAAGATCAGGGCCGTGGGGCCGTTTACGCGCTCCACTGCGGCGGCCCAGGCGGCGGCCGTCTCGTTGGCGTCACCGGGCCGGATGACATCCAGGTTGGGAACCGCGCGCAGTGTCGCGACCTGCTCGATGGGCTGATGCGTGGGCCCGTCCTCGCCGACGCCAACTGAGTCGTGGGTGAAGACGTACACGACCTTGAGGCAACTCAGGGCGGCAATTCGGATCGCGCCGCGGGCGTAGTCGCTGAATACGAGGAACGTGGCCACGTACGGGATGTGGGCGCCGTATAGGGTGATGCCGTTGGCGATCGCGGCCATGGCGTGCTCGCGGACGCCAAAGCGGATGTTTCGCCCGCCCCGGTTGTCCGGTTCGAACACGCCGCCGCCGCTGATATCGGTCAGATTTGACTCGTTCAGATCCGCGGAGCCACCGAAGAGCTCCGGGACAGGGCCGGCCAGGGCGTTGATCGCCTCGGCGCTGGCCTTGCGCGTCGGGATGCCATCGCTGAGCCCGTAGGACTTGAGTCCGGCGTCCCAGCCCTTACCCAAACGGCGCTTCCAGCGTCGATCCAGTTCCGCCGCCTCGGCAGGGAACGCCTTGGCGTACGAGGCCAGCTTCGCGTTCCACTCGGCCACGAGCTTCTCGCCGGCCGGGATGGCCTCGCGGTAGTGGGCAAGTGCCGCGTCCGGAACGAAGAAGTGCTTGTCCGGATCCCAGCCGTAGGCGATCTTGGCCCCGCGGACCTCTTCCTCGCCGAGGGGCGAGCCGTGGCTCTTCTGCGAGTCGTGCTTGGTCGGTGCGCCGAAGCCGATGTGAGTCCGGACCGCGATCAGGCTCGGCCGCTCGTCCGCCTTGGCGGCCGCGATGGCCGCAGCGATAGCGGCCACGTCGTTGCCGTCCTCGACGCGCTGCGTGTGCCACTGGTATGCATTGAAGCGGGCCAGCACGTCCTCGGTGAAGGCCATGTTGGTAGGTCCATCGAGCTGGATGTGGTTGTCGTCGTAGAGGACGACAAGCTTGCCCAGGCGAAGATGGCCGGCCAGAGATGCCGCCTCGGCGGAGATGCCTTCCTGAAGGTCGCCGTCGGAGCAGATGGTGTAGATGGAGTGGTCGATGAGGTCGTGGCCGGGGCGATTGAATTCGGCGGCCAGGCGGCTTTCCGCAATGGCCATGCCGATTGCGTTGGCAAAGCCCTGGCCGAGAGGTCCGGTCGTTGCCTCAATGCCTGCCGACATGCCGTACTCGGGATGCCCCGGAGTCTTGGAGTCCCACTGGCGGAATGACTGCAGATCCTCGATGGTCAGCCCGTATCCGGTGAGATACAGGAGCGCGTAGTCCAGCATGCTGGCGTGACCGGCCGATAGCACGAAGCGATCGCGGTTGGCCCAGTTCGGGTTGGTGGGGGAGTGGCGCAGGAACTTGGTCCAGAGGGTGTACGCCATCGGCGCCATGCCCATGGGTGCGCCGGGATGGCCCGAGTTGGCCTTCTGGACGGCGTCCATGGCGAGCGTTCTGATGGTGTCGATCGATAGCTGGTCGAGGCCCTCGGCCGCCTGGCTCATTCGGTTTCAGCTCCCCTTGTTGGCGCGACACTCTGTGCGCCCTAGTTCTGTCAAGAAACGGATGGCCCTGCAGTGCATGCATGTCCGTCCGCGCCGTGGTTGCTCTTTGAAGTACAAGGCGTAGAGAGGGTCGCTCATCAGGACTTAGCCGGATGCCGCTTGAGCCCAATCCAACTCATATTCTACGGCCCGGCGCCGATTCGTCGGGACGGCCCGGCGATCGTGTGCTGCCGGGGCCCGGTCGCAGGAGATTGCGGCCCTGTGACGGGCTGCTACACTCGTAAATATGGTGGTGCTCACACCTCGGGGGTGGAGCAAGACCTGCTGGCAACGGTACGTCCAGCAGCCCCGCCCACATGTCCGCGTAGTGCGAGGAACCAAGGATGCGGATCTACGACGGCAGTCCGCGCCAGAACTACGAAGAAGTTCTGCGGTCCATCGGTGCGTTCCTGGACCAGCGTGGTATGCGCGAAGTCATGGTCGTGGAGGCTCCCGACGGCTTCATCGTCCAGGGGCTCGTCGTGGATACAGCGTCCGCCGGTGCCTGGTCGGATCATCTGGGCTCGCAGACGAAGGAAACGTTTACCTTCCTGGACGACGATATCGCTCGGTTCATGGAAGAGGGGCACTCCAGGCGAGACAACCAGCAGCGGGCGGTCACCTGGGGCCAGGCGGGCTACTATGAGCAGGCATTCCGCGTCGTTGGCCGTTATGTCGATGAGCAGAAGCCTCAGGACGTCTTCTTTTTTGAACAGGACGGAGCCTTCGTCCTGCGCTTGATGATGCGCACTCAAACGGGCAGCAGGCACGTGATCGCCGAATTTACAAGGGAAGAGGTCGAGGCGATGATCGCCCAGGCCCCAGACTTCAGAGGCGAAAAGCCCAAGTCGCCGGCTGGAGCCTGAATGGCAGTGCGAGGGTAGTGAGGTGAGACGATGAAGATCTTGAAGATCACCGGAACATTCCTTCTGCTCGTGCTCGCAGCGCTCATCGTTATCCCGCTCGTCGTGCTGGCCGGCCTGTTTATCTGGCTGAAGCTCACCGAAGAGGGCGACGAGGAGTCGCTCGAGCTGGACCAGGAGACGATCTAGCTTCACGCTGCCGATATCTCACCGAGTTCGCCCGGTCCGTGAGGTCCGGGCGATTGTCTTTCTCGGCCCGGGCCGCCAGGTAATCCAACGATGACGCAGCCGACCTCAGGCGACAGATCAGTCCTCGCCGCGCCTCTCCCGCCGAGCGCACGCGCCCGGCACCTGGCCGAGATCGCGATCCTGCTGGTGATGCTGACCTGGGGCGCGAACGTCGTTGCCGTCAAGGCGATCATCTCCGACGTTCCGCCGGTCCTGTTTGCCTTCGTCCGCTTTGGCCTGGCGTTTGTCGTCCTGCTCGGCGTGCTGCGCTGGCGGGAGGGAAGCATCGGCCTGCCGCGGCGTGACATCCTGCCGATCCTGCTGCTCGGCCTGGCCGGGTTCGGGCTGTATCAGGATCTGTGGGCGACCGCGCTGGGACGCACGACGGCGTCCAACTCCGCCCTGATCACGGCAGGCACGCCAGTCTCGACGATGCTGATCGCCGCCGCAGTCGGGTCGGACAAGCTCTCGCTGACCAAGGCGGCCGGCGCGTTCATCGGTCTGTGCGGTGTAGTGGGTGTCGTCGGCGCGACGCACGGCTTCGGGTTCAGCGGCGCCTCAAGCGGAGACCTGCTGACCTTCCTGGCCACTATCTGCTGGGCCTGCTACGTGGCCTTCGGTGCGCCGGTACTGCGGCGCCATTCGCCGCTCCGGACGGCGACCTGGGCCATTGGGTTCGGCTGTCTCGGAATGCTGCCGCTGGCGGCGTGGCAGGTGGGCTCGCTGGATGTTTCCCGGATCAACGCGGGAACCATCGGCCTGCTCCTCTTCTGTGCGCTACTCGCCGCTGCAGCCGCGAACGTTGTGATGTTCGAGGCCGTGAAGGTGCTCGGCCCGAGCCGGGCCATGCTCTTCCAGTTCCTGGTGCCGGCCTTTGCGGTCGCGCTCTCTGCCTTGCTTCTGGGCGAGGCGATCGTTATCGGCCAGATTCTAGGGGGCCTGGTGATCGTTCTGGGCATTCTCGTGGCCAGCTCTCGGTGGCTGGGTCGGCGCTACGGCTAGCGCCGCGGCCGGCCGCGGCCCGGTATCCTCTCCGCCATGACTCCCGCCCCGCCGCCAATTCCCGCCCTCCTTCCCGGTCGGCCGCCGCTCGCGATCCTGGTCGACTACGACGGCACCATCGCCATGACGGATGTCGCCGACAAGATCCTCTACAAGTTCATCGGTGAGCGTTACGCCGCGGACGATGCCGCATACGACGCAGGTCTGGTCGGAAGCCGCACGCTCTTCGAAACCCAGGTCAAGCTTCTCCCCGGCGTGCCGGACGAGGTCGTGGCTCTGGCAGAGGCTCAGCCGCACCATCCGACCTTCGCCCCGTTCGTGGCTCGGGCGCTGGCGCTGGGGGTTCCGGTCGAGGTCGTCAGCGACGGCTTCGGCTTCTACATCGAGCCCGCGCTCCGGCGAATGGGTGTGCCGGCCATCCCGGTCATCTCGGCGCGGACTCTGTTCGACGGCGCTCACGCTCGAATGGAGTTTCCAAACTCTCATCCGGACTGCCTTGTCTGCGGCACCTGCAAACGTCAACGCGTCCTGGCCCATCAAGCTGCCGGCCGGACGGTCGTCTTCATCGGCGACGGCGAGAGCGACCGCTACGCCGCGGCCTACTCGGACATCATCTTTGCCAAGCGCCTCTTGATAACGATGTGCGAGAAGGAAGGCTGGCCGTTTACGCCCTGGGAAGACTTCACCGAAATCCAGGCCTGGCTCGATACCACCGTCGCCGCCTGGCGCAGCGACCCGTCGGCGATCCCGGCCCATTCCCCCAAGCCGTTCATCTGCGGCCCGGAACTGTGGGGCCCCGGCCGGACGGATCCACCGCCGAGGGGTTGAGGGTCAACGCGGGCCTCGGACCTGCCCCGCCGCTCGCTCCATTTCTCCTCAAAGACAGCGGAGCGAGCATGACGCGGAGAATTGGCGGTAGACGACTCCGATTCGGGGCCGGACTCCGGAGTGGCGGCCCTGGAAGCTGGCCCAGATAGCCATTTGCGGGTAGTGTCTCAGTTTGAAATCGGGTGCCGTTGACGGCCGCCGGGTGCGTGCGGGACAATCGGAGCATGCAAAAGCGTTCAAGCATGCCCAGGGACCCGAACCTCGCCGCCAAGATGATCTTGGACATGGCGACGGGTGAGGCTGAGCCGGAGCCGACACCGAAGGGGCCGGAGAAGAACCCGGCCGCGG
>DASVJA010000131.1:0-15284 GCA_036386115.1 Candidatus Limnocylindrales bacterium | reverse complement strand
CGGCCGACATCGCGACCGCCGTCAAGGCCGCGGACGTGATCATGATCCTGGTCCCGGACACCATCCAGAAGAAGGTGTACGAGGAGTCCATCCTCCCGAACATGCACGCCGGCCAGCTGCTCATGTTCGCGCACGGCTTCAACATCCGGTTCGATCGCATCAAGCCCGGCGCGGGCATCGATGTCGGCATGGTCTCCCCCAAGGGCCCCGGCCATCGCGTCCGCGCCGTGGTCGAGCAGGGCGGCGGCGTTCCGGCGCTTTTCGCCGTTGAGAAGGACGACACCGGCACCGCTCGCGCGCGCGTTCTTGCGTATGCGCGCGGCATCGGCGCGACCCGGGCCGGCGTTCTGGAGACCACCTTCAAGGAAGAGACCGAGACGGATCTCTTCGGCGAGCAGGTCGTCCTGTGCGGCGGCGTTACCGAGCTGATCCGCAACGGCTTCGAGACCCTGGTCGACGCCGGCTACCAGCCGGAACTGGCTTACTTCGAGGTCATGCACGAACTCAAGCTGATCGTGGACCTCTTCTACCGCGGCGGCATGAACTTCATGCGCTTCTCCGTCAGCGACACGGCCGAATACGGCGACTACGTCTCCGGGCCGCGCATCATCGACTCGCACGTCCGCGACACGATGAAGCAAGTTCTGACCGAGATCCAGGACGGCAGCTTTGCGGCCGCGTGGATCGCCGAGAACGAAGCCGGCCAGCCGAACTTCAAGAAGATGCGCGAGCGCGGCCGCGACCACCAGATCGAGAAGGTCGGCGCCTCGCTCCGCAAGGCCATGCCTTTCCTCAATCCTGTCGAAGTTGTCGACGGTCAGCCTCAGGCGGCCGCCAAGAACAAGGGCTGATCCAACCGTGACCGATTCCAACGTAACTTACAAACTCGTTGTTGTTCCCGGCGATGGGATCGGTCCCGAGGTAATCGCGGCCGGCCGGCGTGTCATCGAGACCGCCGGTCGGCTCTTCGGCTTCGGTTTCGAGTGGACCGAAGTTCTCATCGGCGGCGTCGCCATCGACGCCTACGGCATCCCCATGCGCGAAAGCGACATGGCCGTTTGCGCTGCCGCGGATGCCATCTATTTCGGCTCGATCGGCGACCCGAAGTACGACGATCCAAAGGCCAAGGTCCGCCCGGAACAAGCCCTGCTGGGTCTCCGAAAGGGCCTCAGTCTCTACGCCAACCTGCGCCCCGTCACCGTCCATCCGGTCCTGCGCGACAGCTCCCCGCTGCGCCCGGAACTGCTGGACGGCGTCGACATGATGATCGTGCGCGAGCTGACCGGCGGCCTCTACTTCGGTAAGCCGTCCGAACAGCGGACTACGCCTGCCGGCCGCGAAGTCGTCGATACGCTGGCGTACACCGAACACGAGATCAAGCGCGTCGTGAAGCTGGCCTTCGAACTGGCACGAGGCCGCCGCAAGAAGCTGACCAGCGTGGACAAGGCCAATGTCCTCTCCTCGAGCCGTCTATGGCGGACCGTGGTGGAAGAGACCAAGGCGGAGTTCCCGGACGTGACCGTGGAGCATCGCCTGGTGGATTCGTGCGCCATGCTGCTGGTCCAGAAGCCGGCCCTCTTCGACGTGATCGTTACCGAGAATCTCTTCGGCGACATCCTCTCGGACGAGGCCAGCGTGCTGGCCGGGTCGTTGGGGATGCTGCCTTCCGCGTCGATGGGCGAGCGGCGAACCGATCACGGCGTGTTCGGAATGTACGAGCCGATCCACGGATCTGCGCCGGACATCGCCGGCAAGGACATGGCCAACCCCCTGGCCACGATCCTGTCCGGGGCAATGATGCTGCGCTGGTCTCTGGGCCAGACGGCTGCCGCCGAAGCAATCGAAGCGGCCGTTACCGCCGTGCTCAACGACGGCTACCGAACCGGCGACCTGATGCCCGCCCCAGGCCATACCGCGGGGCTGCGACCTGTCGGTACCAAGGCGATGGGCAACGCCGTCGTGGCTGCGCTCGTGGCCGGGAAGGCCGCCGTACCCACCGGGGGAACCGGCCGATGAGCGACAAGGTCGTTCTATACGACACGACCCTCCGTGACGGAACCCAGCGCGAGGGTCTGATCCTCTCTCTGGCGGACAAGATCAAGATTGCCAGACGCCTGGACGATTTCGGGTTCAACTACATCGAAGGTGGCTGGCCCGGCTCGAACCCCAAGGACGTGGATTTCTTCGAGGCCGCCAAATCGATCAAGTGGAAGACGGCCAGGCTCGCCGCCTTCGGCATGACGCGCCATCGAAACAACACCGCCGAGACGGACCCGAGCATGGTGGCAATCGTCGCCGCCGAGACGCCCGTGGTCTGCATCTTTGGCAAGAGCTGGCTGCTGCATGTCCGCGAGGTCCTGCAGGCGACGCCGGAGCAGAATCTGGATATGATCGCCGACTCGGTTGCCTACCCGACGGCCGCCGGACGCGAAACCATCTACGACGCCGAGCACTACTTCGACGGCTACAAGGACGACCCGGCCTACGCACTGGCGACTCTGCGGGCCGCTCGCGGCGCCGGCGCGCGGACGCTCGTCATGTGCGAGACCAACGGCGGGGCTGTGCCGGATGAGGTCACTTCGATCGTGCGCGCCTCGATGGACGCCCTCGCGGCGGACGGGGCGCCCGAGGTGATCTGGGGGATCCACTGCCACAACGACGGCGAGCTGGCTGTGGCCAACTCTCTGGCCGCGGTGGCCGTCGGTGCGCGCCACGTACAGGGAACGATCAACGGCTACGGCGAGCGCTGCGGCAATGCCAACCTCGTTAGCATCCTGGCGGACCTCGAGCTGAAGACGCCGTTCGAGCCCGTGCCGTCCGGCAAGCTCGGTCAGCTGACGGAGATGTCCCGCTACATCGCCGAGATCGTCAACATCGCTCCGGACGACCATCAGCCGTATGTCGGCCGGTCCGCGTTCGCCCACAAGGGCGGTGTCCACGGCGCGGCGACGGCGCGGGCCAGCAACTCATACCAGCACGTGGACCCGAGCGAAGTCGGCAACGTCATGCGGCTCGTGGTCAGCGAACTGGGCGGCAAGGCCAACACGCAGCTTCGCGCCGAGCAACTCGGCCAGCAGCTGGACGGCGTCGATCCAAAGGCCCTGAGCCAGGTGATCAAGCAACTCGAGGCCGATGGTCTTGCCTTCGAAGGTGCCGAGGCTTCCTTCGAGTTGCTCGTGCGGCGCCACAAAGCCGGCTACGAAGCGCCGTTCACGTTGTGCGACTACACCACTCTTGTGGAGCAGCGCAACGGCTCGGAGTTGCTGGCCGTGGCCACCGTCAAGGTGGAGGTGGCGGGCGAGATCCTGCATACCGCCGCGGACGGAAACGGCCCGGTCAACGCCTTGGACTCCGCTCTGCGCAAGGCGCTGGGGGCGTTCTATCCGGAGCTTGATGCGGTCCACCTGGTCGACTACAAGGTCCGCATCCTGGACAGTGGCGAGGCGACCGGCGCCCGAACGCGCGTAATAATCGAGTCTTCGAGCGGTTCGCTGGAGTGGTCCACGATGGGTGGCGGCACGAACATAATCGCGGCCTCCTGCGTGGCCCTATGTGACTCGCTGGAATACGCAATCTGGAAGACCGGCGCGGAAGTGGTCCGGCGCGATGAGCGCCACTTCACCACCGTCGCGCCCTCGGCGACCGCCGCGCGTCTCGACTAGCTCAGCGGAGGGGTTCAATGGCAGCTCCAACGTCGGCCAAGCGCTCGCCCAAGGTTGCGTTCCAGGGCGAGCGCGGCGCCTTCGCCGAAGAGGGCGTCCTTACGGCATTCGTCTCGCCGGAGGCGGTCGCTCTGCCCACTTGGCGGGCCGTCTTCGAGGCCGTCCACGATGGCTCCGTCGACGCCGGCGTCGTGCCGATCGAGCGGTCCAAGGGCGGCAGCGTTCGAGAGATCTATGACTTGCTCTTTCAGTTCGACGAGATGCGCATCGCGGCCGAGGTGACCGTTCCGGTTCACCTGGCCCTGCTCGCGCTGCCAGGGCAGACGCTGGATCAGATTGAACGCGTTTACAGCATTGCCCAGGCCCTGGACCAGGCCGACGAGTTCCTGCGCTCGCGGCCCTGGCAGGTGATGACCAGCTATAACACCGCCGGTGCGGCCAAGGCCGTCGTCGACAAGCAGGAGATGGGCGCCGGGGCCCTGGCTTCGCCGCGCGTCGCGCCGTTGTACGGCCTGGAAGTCCTGGCCGAGGACGTTCAGACCGGCGACGCCAATCGGACCCGGTTCGCGGTGATCGTTCGCGACCCTCTGCCGGACGAGTGGTTCGCCCCGGTGACCCTTTCCGGCCCCATGAAGACAACCATGGTCTGGGCCGTTCGCAACGTGCCGGCCAGCCTCTACCGCTGCCTCGGTTGCTTCGCCGAGCGCAAGATCAACCTCTCCCGTCTGGAGTCGCGCCCCAGCCGCGGCGTCCGCTGGGAGTACGTCTTCTGGGCGGACATGGACGCCGGCCCCGACGAGCCCGACTGTGCGGCCGCTCTGGCCGCGCTGTTACGCGAGGCGGTGATGGTGCGGGTGGCGGGGGTTTATCACCGGGCGGCGGAGGAGTAGGAGCGGGATTTGTGGGGGATTGATTGGCGGCGAGCGCAAGTTCGGACGAGATCCTGGTACGTGGGCTTGAGGATTGGGCTTAAGCCGTAGATATCTACTTGATGGTCAAGGGTGACGCTCGGTCGATAGAGGACCGATGCGTTGCTGCCCCGGGACTCATCAAAGGGTTGCTCCGTGACCGTTTGGCTGAAGTGGGCGACGTCGACGAACGGGACGGCCTACCAGGCCATCGACCTAACCTGGGAGACATCTGCTGGCTTCGCTTCACGCCGCATGGCGAAGTCGGAGCCCACCAAGGTCAATGCTCGGCCTCCACGAGTAGATCTCCGAGGCTGCGGTAATTGCGGATTGCAAATGGTAGTTGCGCCGCGCACTAACCGGATAGGCAGCTAATGGGAATCGTCCGGCAATTGAGCGTGGACTGGCCGACTGAACGCCGGATCTGACCTCTGGACGCCAACATCCGTGCCGAATCCGGCGCGAATCGGGGCAAGTCGCTGCGGCGCGCAACTGGTACTTGCATTCCGCAGAAACTCGGGCCCGGCCGAGCAGAGCAGAGCAGGCCGAGCAGAGCCGGGCCGGGGTCGTGCCGGGCCATCATTGGGCCCTGCCGCCGGCCCCCGGCAGACCGACGGCCACGCCTCCGTCCTACGCGCCCCTCTTCGGCGCCTCTCTCCGCATCCGCTGGAGCGAGAAGATGTGGCGCACGATGCGGTCCTGGCCCTCTTCGGAGATCGACTCGAATTGGACGGCGACCCAGGTGCGGGGCTGGCGTGGCGTGGCAGTTTGACCGAGACGTCGGCCGTCGGGGCCGATATCCGTTGCGTCCTCGACGCGGAGGGCGCGGCCCTCGGCCAGGACAACGTCCTGACCCAAAAGCATGGCCAACTCCAGCTCCGCGCCCACATCCATGGTTTCGCTGATCGGCGCCTTCAGTAGGAATTGGACTCCTCCGGCGCTGATGTTGCGGGTCATTCCTTCGCCCGTGGCGCCGGCGCCGCTGGTCTGATCCTGGCTGACTACCGTGTATTCGATCGGGCACACGGTGTCCAAGCGAAGATGGAAGCGGCGCTGGATCAGCCGCAGGTCCGTCGGCATCTCGATCGAGAACATCCGGACCGCGCCGGAGCCAAGATGGCTCACGAACGCGGACTCGGCAACCATCCCGACGTCGTCGTGCCGGAAGGTAAGAACCATAACCTCACCGGGTTTGACCTTCTCCAGGCGCGCGTCCGGTGTGGTCAGGCCGAGCCAGAGTGCCGCCGGCATCACGTTTACGACGATCGCACGGAAAGCGACCACCCTCCCGTCGATTTCGGTTTCGACAAGAACCTGATCGTGAACTTCCGGCTGCCTGGGAGTGTCCATCATGTTGGCCGCCAGTCTAGCGTCGTCCGGGCGGGCCGGAGTCGTGGCGGCCGACTCGGGCCGCCCGGCCGGCGCCTGGCCGACGCAAGGCCGACGCAAGGCCGGCGCAAGGCCGGCGGGTCGTTCCTTGGTGTACCAACGGGCTATGCATTTGCACCGCCGTTTCGCCCATTCGGCCCCTGCCCGGTTAACCGATGGTCCCGGTGCTACGGCGTCCCCACTAGAAACGGCCTCGTAAGGCCAAATTCCGACAATCGTACTGGTGCACTTCGGCAACCCAATCGGTCTGGTTGGGCTGAATCTTGAGGCAACTATCGTACGGTCCAGATATGCCCGGTCGTCCCGTTGTTGGGTGGTCTGGGTGGGGGTTAGATGTACCGCACGCAATGGGCAAACCGCACATATCGGTGCAGCAACGCACCGGCGGAGCCTGGTACAGGCCGGCCGGAGACCCCGGCGATGGCCCAGATAGAGGTTGAGAATGGACGACAGTCTGACCCCACGCCGAGACCGCCGCCGTAGGCGAGTTCTCCTGGCTATGCTCATGTCGGGAGCCGCACTCATGGCCGCCTCGGGAGCCACTCTCTCGCTGGCCGTATTCACAAGCTCGGCCGTGGCCAACGCCAACGGCTTCACGACCGGCACGATCGTGATCGGCATTGCGCCGGCTACCACCATCTTCTCCTCCGGCGTGATGATGCCGGGCGATGCCGTTCCTACAGGCGTCCCGGGCCAGGCCGTCAAGGTCACCAATAGCGGCACGGGCATTCTCCGCTACGCCGTTACCGGTATCGCCACGAATGCCCCGCTGGCCAGCTCGCTGGTGATCACGATCAAGCAGCCGGACGGCGGTGCCGGCTCAAGTTGCGCCCTCTTCACGGGCACGACACTGAACACAACTACCACCGTAGCAACCACGACGACAAAACTAGTCGGCGATCCGGCGACCGGCGCTCAGGCGGGCGATCGCGTTTTGGCCGGTGGCGCGAGCGAGACCCTTTGCTTCAAGGCCACTCTCCCGATTGGTACAGGCGACGCGGCTCAGGGGTTGACCACGAACATCACCGTTAGCTTCCTCGCCGAACAGACGGCCAACAACCCGTAATCAACGGCTGCACCAACTCCGGCCTGGTCCGCGTCACCGGGCCAGGCCGGTAGTTCAGCCGGTGCGGCGGTAATTGGAGGACCCATGCAGAAGGCAGCGCGCTTCGCACGCAGGCTGCTCGACGTGGCCTTGATAGGCCTCGTCGTCTTTGTGTTGGGCCTCGTTCTGGCGGTCAACCTGGGTCCCGTGACGGGCCACCAGCTCGTTGTCATCCGGGGCGGCTCGATGGAGCCGGCGGTTCATCTCGGCTCCGTGATCGTTCTCTCGAACGTCAAGCCGACCGACCTGCGAGCGGGCGACATCGTGACGCTCAAAGAAACCAACGATGTCGTTGTGACCCACCGCGTCACTCGCGTCGTCACGTTGCCCGATGGCATCTACATCGAGACCAAGGGTGACGCCAACCCGACGGTCGACCCGGTGCTCGTGCCGGCAACCGCGGTTACGGGTCGAGTCGGCGCCTCCGTACCCGGCCTTGGCTATGTCATCTACCTGATGACGCTGCCGCTCGGACTTCTGGCGGTCCTTTGCCTCGCCCTGTCTTTGCTCTTTGCCATCTGGTTGCTCGAAGAGTTCGAGTCCGACGGCGTGGTCGTCATCGCGGTCGAGCCGTATGAGAGCGATTTGGCCAGGCTTCTCGACAAGCAGCGGACCGATGGGCAGCGGATGCGCGAGCCGATAGGCTGAAGATGCGTCGCTTCCGCGTTCGCGCCGTGATGGTCTTGGGGATGGCGGCGGTGTGCTTGCTGTGGAGCGGGTTCGGATCCGCCCAGGCGATGTTCGCCAATTCGAAGTCGGCGGGCGCGAACAGCTTCACGACCGGCACCTGGGCTTACTACCTGCATAACAACCCTACTCCGCCCACGGCCAATACCACGGCGCAGTACAACCTGACCATGACGTCGACCGTGCCCACGGCGACTATCTTGCGCAACTACGACACCAACGGCGCGAACAGGGCAGGGCGCGGCATAACTCGCAACAATCCGCCCAGCCCGGGTCTCGCTACCGCCCTTCGGTACGTGAACTGGCGAACGCCCGCGCTGGCGTCGGCGTTGACCTTGAGCGGCGCAGTCACGGTCGACATCTGGAGCGCCACCAATGCCACGGCCGCCAACCGGACCGGCTCCCTGATCGCCTATCTCCGCGACTACAACCCGGCCACGGGCGCTTACGTCGAGATTGCCAACGCGACCCGGACGGCCACTTACGCTAGCGGTGGGAGGTACGGCGAGACCCCCATAACTGTGACCGTAACACCCGCCTACACGCTGCCGACAGGGCATATGCTGGAGCTCAAGATCGAGTCTCCGTCGGCCACCTCGAACAACAACATGCTCGTTGCCTACGACACCACGACCTACTCCTCGCTGATGCGGGTCCGTTAGGCTGAGACGGAACAAGACGGGTCCCAAGGTGAGGTGCGCGTGAGCGGCGAGACTCTTTTCGGACAGGTGGAGGGTATTCGGCGGCGCGCCGCGGATCTGGCGGCCGATCTTTCCGGGCCGGCCCGGCGAACTGCGACGATCGCCCAGGAACGGGCCATCCTGCGGATGCTCGGCGTGGACGGACTGGATCGCGATGGCAATCCGCTGGCGGCGGCGTTGGCCGATCGGTACTGCGGGGCAGATCGCGGTCGCCTGGCGCGGGGCATTCTCCTGCCCTTCGTCGTCGCGATGATGGAATACGACTGCGGGCCGCGCGAGGTGGCCCTCGATTGCGTCTCCGGCGCGATCGACCTGGCCCTGGAAGCCGAGCTTCTGGAGCGTCCGGAAAGGCTGGCCGCGACCGAGAAGCGCGCTACCGAACTGATTGCCGCGGCGCTCGAGCGCTTCGACGCCAATCGGACGGCGACTCGAGATCTCCGAGATGTCCTTGGGCAGGCGCCCGAGCCGTGGCTCGGAGTCAGCCTTCAAGCGACTGAGGTCAAGGCGGCCTCGTCCGAGGCGCGCACCGCCGTCGCCGACGGCGCGGACCTCCTCCAGGTGAGCGTACCGGCGAGCTGGGAATTCGCGATTGCTCGTCGCCGGGCGGGCCTGGAAACGCCGGGGTTGTTCGCTTCGGAGGCGAGTCCCAGAGCACGCCAGAGTCACGCGCGCCGACCCGGCGATCGCGGAAATGTCGCGTCGACTGCGAGGCCCGCAGCCGAGCCGATCCCTGCCGGAAGTCAGCGTGGGCTGGCCATGCTGCGCAAGGCCGTCGACGATGCCTCGGCGCAGCGCCGCTGCTATGCCCGCATCATGACGGTCACGTCCGCATTTGCGGCGCCGGAACAAGCGGTCGTGGCCGCCTTCGAGCGTATCGACTACGTTGCGGCGGATCCGATCAGAGAGATTGTCGAGGACAACCTGGATCCCGAGCGAGCTCTTGCGGACCACTCGTTTGCACATCGTCTGCAGACACGCGCGGGCTGCAGTGTGGTGGTCGGCGCCGGGCCGCTTGCACTGGGCGCAGACGTGGCCAGCGGAATTCCGTCCGACTCCGAGACGCGGGCGGGCCGAGCTCTGGCGCTTCAGGCCCTGGGCGTGGAATTGGCCCTGGCCGATGGCTTGCCGGCCGATCGGCTGATGCTCGGTGCGGTCCCCGATTGGGCGGTCGGCGACGGTGATGCAGGGGCGATCCTCATGGTGGCCTGGCTGCGGCGTCTGGTCTTCCCGGCGCATCGCTTCGTCATCGGCGGGTCGGGTAACTGGCTGACCTTGCCGGGCGGCTCGGCGGCGGTCGTGTCGGCGCTCTCCGGGTCGGCCGCCTCGCTGGTATTGGAGCCGGATCTACGGGGCAAGGTGGGCGCGGCGGCCGCGGATCTGACTGCGGCGGCCGGAACTGCCAGAGCCGTGCGGTCCATGATCGGGGACGGCGCCCTCCACGGACCGGCCGTCGAACGAGCCGGCAGGATTCTTCGCGCGGCCGACGCGGAGCTGGTCCGGTTGTCGTCCGAGGGGTGGTCGAGCCTTCTTGGGCCCGACGGTCGAGGCGCCGACGGGGAGCGACTGGGCCGGTCGGCCGTGGTGGAACGAGCCGACGGGCCCGGTTCTGCCGAGCGGCTACTTAAGGCCTTGCTCTAGGCAGCGCGGACCGGTGCTACCATGCGCGCCGTGACCGACCCCGAAACGGCTATAGGAGACAACCTGAACACCTCCAGCGAGCGAGCGATCGCGATTCTCGGCCGTCGCGTACCTCTCCAGTATCTCCTAGCCTTGCTCGCCGCCGGGGCTGCGTGGCTCTTCATCGTGCTCTGGTGCGACCCATACGGTCGGTGGCCGGGCACGGCCATGGATGCTCACGCCTACTACCTAGCGCTCGTTGGCACTGATCCGTATTCCATCGCCGCCGTCGGCACGCCCAATGCGTACCTGTACTCGCCGATCTTCCTGCAGCTGCTTTGGCCGCTCCAATTCGTCTCCTGGCAGGGTTTCGTGGCCGCCTGGGCCGTCTTCCCATTAGCGGCCCTGGCATATCTCACCGGTCCTCGCCTCTTCGTACTTGGTCTGGTGTTGACGCTGGCGGAAGTCGCCGGCGGCAATATCGAGCTGCTGATCGGAGTCGCGATTGTTGTGGGCTTCCGCTGGCCGGCGGCTTGGTCGTTCGTGCTGCTAACAAAGGTCACGCCCGGCCTCGGGCTGCTCTGGTTCGTGGTTCGCCGCGAGTGGCGTTCATTGTTCATCGCCCTCGGCGCCACGGTGGCTGTTATGGCGGTCTCGTTCGCGGTTTGGCCGGATGCCTGGATCCGCTGGCCGCAGGTGCTGACATCCAATACCGGGGCGACCAAGGGAACGTGGGCCGCGGTCCCAATCCCGTTCATGTTCCGTCTGCCCTTCGCTGTTCTGTTGATCATCTGGGGCGCGCGGACTAACCACCGCTGGACTGTTCCGATCGCGGCGATGCTGGCTTTGCCTGCGCTCTGGTACGGCGGCCTGGCCATCATCATCGCTACCTTCCCGCTCGTTGGGGCGAAGACCTGGACCGAACTGCGGCAGGTTCTCGTGGAAGGCTGGAGGGAGATGATCGTCTCCGTGAAGGCTGTCCCGGGCCGGTTGAATAGCCGGCGAACAGCCGAGTAGCCGGTTCTCCACATTGTTCGGCGACAGTGTCGCGCGCGTCCGGCTCGGCCGGTCTACGATTGCGCCCAACAGCCTTCCTAGACAGCGTCACAGAGGAGCACCTGGTGCCGGATAGTTCTCCTTTGCCAATTCGTGAGGCTTCCTGGCCGACGCTCCACGTCTCTCGCCACCCGGCGATCCTGCACAAGCTGCGCATCCTGCGAGACGAGAGGACCGAGCCCAAGAAGTTCCGCGAAGTCGTGCGCGAGCTGTCGTGGCTGCTCGGATACGAGGCCCTCGCGGACGTCGAGGTTCGGCCGGTCGCGGTGAATACGCCGCTCGAGACCACCGACGGGCATGAGCTGGGTGTGCGCATTGGGCTGGTGCCGATCCTGCGCGCCGGGCTGGGTATGGTCGACGCCATGCTCGAGTTGATGCCCACGGCCGAGGTCTGGCATCTGGGTCTCTTCCGCGACGAGCGAACCCTTCGGCCGGTGGAGTACTACAACAAGCTTCCGGACTCGGCCACCGTGGATCTGTGCCTGATCCTGGACCCCATGCTTGCCACCGGTGGTTCCGCCACCGCGGCGATCGAGGTCCTCAAGCGTTGGGGAGCAACGCGGATCAAGCTGATCAATCTGATCGTCGCCCCTGAGGGAGTGGACGCCGTCACCGCCGCCCATCCCGACGTGGAGATCTACTGCGCCGCAGTCGATCGCCAGCTCAACGACCAGGGCTACATTCAGCCCGGTCTCGGCGACGCCGGCGACCGCCAGTTCGGGACTGGGCGCCCGGAGTAGTTCTTCGCCAAATAGTGAAGCGGGCGGCCAATCGGCCGCCCGCTTCTGTTTCTGCGAGTGATCAGGCGCCAGCGGTCTCGCTTGTCGCCGGCTCAGTGTCGTCGGCCCTACGCCCAAAGGCGTTGAGGATCTGGTACAGGATGATCGCGCCGAAGCACGCCGTCCCGATACCGCCGAAGGAGAAATCGCCGGAGTTGATCGTCAGGTTGCCGGCGCCCATCGTGAGCGCGGCAGCCGCCGTGATCAGGTTCTTGTTGAGCGAGAAGTTGACCTTGTTCTCCACCCAGATGCGTCCGCCCGTGGCGGCGATCAGGCCGAAGAGCACGATCGCCAGACCGCCGAGGACCGGCCACGGGATCGTCTGGATGAGAGCGCCGAACTTCGGGCAGAAGCCCATCCCGAGCGCCACGAAAGCGGCAATCAGGAAGACGAGGCTCGAGTAGATCTTCGTTACGGCCATGACGCCGATGTTCTCGGCGTATGTGGTGACACCGGTGCCGCCGCCGGCGCCGGAGACCATGGTGGCGATGCCGTCACCCAGGAACGCCCGCCCGATGTACGGATCGAGGTCCCGCTTGGTCATGCCGGCGACCGCCTTGACGTGGCCGAGGTTTTCGGCAACGAGGACAAGCGCGACCGGCACGATGAGCGTGATGGCGTGGCCATCGAAGGTGGGGGTAATGAAGTTCGGCAAGCCGATCCAGGAGGCGTGCCAGACCTTGTCGAAGCTGATCTGGGCGGCGGCAGGAACCAGGTTCATGACGTTGCCCAGAAGGAAGTAGAAGAGGTAGCCGAAGATGCCGCCGATGAGAATGGGCAGAGGCCGGACGATCTTGGGCGCGTAGACGGCGACTACGGCAACCGAGAGCGCGGTCACAAGTCCGAACACGACGCCAAGCGTGTCGAGGTTGGGATTGTTGTAGGCGGTGGTGTTGATCTTCAGGTCGCTAACGGCCGTGCCCGCGAGGTTGAGGCCGATGACCATGACGATCGTGCCGGTCACGACCGGCGGCATCAGATACTCAATCCATTTGTATCCGACGGCCATGACGATGAGACCGATGAGGGCGTAGACGGCGCCGCAGGCAACGATGCCTCCCAGCGCGGCCGGGAAGTTGGGTCCGGTGCCGCTCCAGGCGATCGCTTCGGCGGAGAGCACGACGGCGATGAACGAGAAGCTCGAGCCGAGGTAGCTCGGCACCCGGCCGCGAACGCAGACGAAAAAGATGAGCGTGCCGACGCCGGAGAAGAAGATTGCCGTATTCGGGTCGAATCCCATGAGGATCGGCGCCAGCACGGTGGCCCCGAACATCGCAAAGATGTGCTGCAGACCCAACGCGATCGACTGCGGCGCCGGTGGCCGCTCGTCCGGGGCGATAATGCCCTCCCGCTTTACGGTCCACTGGAACATGCTCCGGACATACGTAACTGCGGCTGCCATGCACTCCTCCTGCCCTTTTGGGGGCCTCCATCGCTCGGGCGTGACGTAGCCTCCCCGCGAGCTGCCCGATCGTAGTGAAGGGTCGCAAAAAGCAGACCGCTCCGTACGGTCATTGCGCGCCGAAATGTGGGCAAACGGTGGGCAAGTCCGGCGATTTCCCTTGGTCCGGCACCGCGATTACGAAGGCCGGCTCGCCTCGAGGTTGGACCTGGCCTCGGGGACATTGGCCAGGAAGCCGGACAGCCTGGCGCAGTTGAAGTCGGAGCACTCCGCGCACGTGGCCACGGCCTTCTCCGCGCCGCACTTCCTGATCTCGCACTCCGAGCAGTACGGCGCGTGCCGGCCTTCATGGGTGCACCCCAGGCAGTCGATGTCGGCCAGCGTGTGCGTCCCGCCGAACTCCCCGTTCCACTTGTCGGCGACGGCCTGCCGCTCACCGACGGTCAGGCGCTCGACTGCGTGGAAGGCCGGGCAGGCGGCGCAGTCCAGTCCGCAATAGGCGATATCGATGGCCATCGAGTTCCTCCTATGAGCTATACGAATGTGCCGGAGCCTAATGGCCACTACCTGACAAGCCATGGCAGGCACTTTCGCGAGTACGGAAGTCGATCGGATCCATTTCGAGCCCAGCCGCAGCGTTTGGCGCGCTTTTGAGGCGATCCGCTAGGATCGACGTATGACGATAGCTGCGCCCGCTTCTCCAACCGGCCTGACAAGTTCGGAGGCGCTGGTGCGATTGAAGAAGGACGGCCCGAACTCCCTCGGCGGGGAGGGAAGACGCGGGCCGCTGCGAGTCCTGATCTCCCAGTTCGCCAGCCCGCTGGTGGTCATTCTCATTGCCGCGAGCCTGGTCAGCCTGGCCGTCGGCGACCGAGTCGGGGCCAGCGTCATTCTTGCGATCGTCGTCATGAGTGCCATGCTCGGCTTCGTGCAGGAGGCCCGATCGGAGGCGGCGGTCGCGGCCCTTCAGGCCCGGCTGGCCTTGCGTGCGACCGTCGTGCGAGACGGGAAGGCCCAGGAGATCCAGATCAAGGATGTCGTCGTCGGCGATGTCGTGAACCTCGGAGCGGGCGACATCGTCCCGGCGGACGCGCGCATCCTGGAGGCCAACCACCTATTCATCGACGAGTCGTCACTTACGGGCGAGTCGGCGGCGGCGCTGAAGAGCGTCGTGACCGGTGATCTCGACGCGACCAAGGACGAAGGCAAGGCCGGGCTGGCCTTCTTCGGCACCAGCGTTGTCAGCGGCACGGGAACGGCGGTCGTGACCGCGACCGGTGCGGCGACGAGCTACGGAACCATCGCCCACCGCCTGGCCGAGCGGGCGCCCGAGACGGACTTTCAGCACGGCGTCCGCGCCTTTGGGCTGCTGATCGGGCGGGTGACTCTGATCCTGGTGGTAGGGGTGTTTGCCATCAATGTGGCACTCCAGCGGCCGCTCTTCGATGCGCTGCTGTTCGCCATCGCTCTGGCGGTCGGCCTCACGCCGGAACTTCTGCCGGCAATCGTCACGCTCAATCTGACTCGCGGCGCCCGCGCTCTCAGTGCCCACGGCGTGCTGGTCAAGCGTTTGCCCGCGATCCAGAACCTGGGCAGCGTGACCGTCCTGTGCACGGACAAGACCGGAACACTCACCGTCGGCAGTCTGGAATTGGTCAAGGCCGTCGGTATCGACAAGGACGACGCGGGGGAGGCATCCCGCGCCCTTCTGCTGGCATACCTGAACAGCCACTTCGAGTCGAGCTTTGCCAACCCGCTGGACGTGGCCGTCCTGGCAAAAGCGCCCAAGCCGGTGGATCTTGCGACGTACAAGAAGCTGGTCGAGCTTCCCTACGACTTCAATCGGCGGATGCTGAGCGTGGTCGTGCAGCGTGGCGACGAGGCGCCGCTGCTGATTACCAAGGGCGCCCCCGAGGCCATCGTCGCGGCGTCCTCCACAGTCAGGGAAGAAGACAAGTCGCGGCCGATTCACAAGGCC
>DASVJA010000130.1:0-21397 GCA_036386115.1 Candidatus Limnocylindrales bacterium | reverse complement strand
ATGGACAACCCTGCCCGGACGGAACGGTCACTGCGCCCGTCAGTTCACCCGACCGGGCCGACCCTGCGGCTCCGCCGACCGGCTAGCCCATCGCATCTCCCAGCCGCCTTCACCGGTTGTTCACATTCGCAGATCACTCTTCCAGCAAGAACCTAAACCAGAGGAACGCCCAGCAATGACCACCAAGGATCAAGGCCAATGAAGAACCTCCTTTCCAAATACCTGGCGCCCTACAAGCTATCCCTGCTGGTGGTGTTGATTCTGGTTGCAATCCAGGCGATCTCCAACCTCTACCTCCCCAGCCTCAACGCCGACATCATCAACAACGGCGTGGTCAAGGGCGACACGGACTACATCTTCCGAACCGGCGGATTCATGCTGCTGGTCACAGGCCTGTTGGGCGTCTGCTCGATTGTGTCGGTCTACTTCGGGTCGCGAACCGCGATGAAGTTCGGCCGCGACGTGCGCAGCGCGATCTTCCGCAAGGTCATGGACTTCTCCCAGAAGGACACGAACACCTTCGGGACGCCTTCGTTGATCACCCGAAACACCAACGACGTTCAGCAGGTCCAGATGGTTCTGGTGATGGCGTTCAACATCATGATCATGGCCCCGATCATGATGATCGGCGGGATAATCATGGCCCTACGCGAGGACGTGCCTCTCTCCGGCTTACTCCTCGTAATCGTTCCTCTGATCGCTGGGATGATCGGCATCGTGGCCTACAAGGCTCTGCCGATGTTCAGGGTTGTTCAGAAGAAGACCGACCGCATCAATCAGGTCATGCGCGAAACGCTAAGTGGCGTTCGTGTCATTCGCGCATTTGTGCGCACAGAGCACGAAGAAATCCGTTTTGACGAGGCGAACGCGGATCTGACCCGGACTCAGTTGAAGGTCAATCGCCTTTTCGCGATCATGATTCCGTTCCTGTTCGGAACGATGAACCTATCCACCGTTGCCATCGTATGGTTCGGTGGTCTACGAGTTGACTCCGGAGGTATGCAGATCGGCAACCTTTCGGCGTTCCTGCAGTACATCATGCTGGTCCTCTTCTCGGTCATGATGTCGGCTCTCATCTTCGTCATGGTGCCGCGTGCGGCCGCGGCCGCCGAGCGCATCCAGGCTGTTCTTGAGACGGACATCGACATCTGCGACCCAGAGAACCCCGCAGAGATCACGGATCCCAAGGGCGTCGTGGAGTTCGACGATGTCGAGTTCCGCTATCCCGGGGCGGAGGATCCGGTCCTCTGCGGCATCAGCTTCACCGCCCGCCCCGGCCAGACCACGGCCATCGTCGGCAGCACAGGATCCGGCAAGACAACCCTCTCCAACCTGATCCCGCGCTTCTACGACGTCACCTCCGGCAGCGTCAAGATCGACGGCGTGGACGTGCGGAATGTCCGGCTGGAGGACCTCTGGCACATCATCGGCGTCGTGCCTCAGAAGGCGTTCCTCTTCAGCGGAAGCATCGCCGACAACCTCCGTTACGGCGACGAGACCGCCGACGACGAAGCCCTCTGGCATGCGCTCGGGACCGCCCAAGGCAAGGAATTCGTGACCGCCATGGAGGGTGGCCTCGAAGCCGAAATAGATCAAGGCGGAACGAACGTATCGGGAGGTCAGCGTCAACGTCTGGCAATCGCCCGAGCGATCGTCAAGAAGCCGCGGGTCTACATCTTCGACGACAGCTTCTCCGCCCTGGACTTCAAGACGGACCAGATGCTCCGCGCCGCTCTCCGGCAGGAAACACAGGATGCAACCGTGATCATCGTCGCCCAGCGCGTCGGAACGATCATGCACGCCGATCAGATCGTTGTTCTCGACAAGGGCAACGTCGTCGGCATAGGCACCCACACCCAACTCCTGGAGACATGCGAGACCTATCAGGAAATCGTGTACTCCCAGCTGACGCGGGAGGAGGTCGCATGAGCGGGCCGATGGGTAACGGCGGAAGAGGACGACAGGCGACCGGCGGTGCAATGGGCGGACCCGGTGGACCGCGGCGCGGCGGACCGATGGGCGGTCCCCCGGGCCACGGAATGATGATGCCGGCCGAAAAGGCCAAGAACTTCCGGGCATCCTTCCGACGGCTACTGGGCGAACTGCGACCCGAGCGAGCGAAGATCGCTCTCGTTGTCCTCGTCGCGCTCTTCAGCACGGCCGGACAGGTGTTCGGACCCAAGATTCTCGGCAACGGCATCAACCAGTTGATGGACGGCATGGTCGGCAAGATGATGACCGGCCTCCCGGCCGGCACGACCCACGACCAGGTCGTGGCGGCACTGCGTGCCGCCCATGACCCGCGGGCGGATCTTGTCGCCTCCACCAACGCCGTCCCCGGCGTGGGTGTGGACTTCAACACCCTGGCTATGGTCCTCATCGGCCTCGCCGCCCTCTACCTTATGGCTACCTTCTTCAGCTGGGTCGCCTGGTACACGATGGCCGGCGTATCACAGCGAACCGTCTACCGGCTCCGGCGTGATGTCGATCAGAAGCTCGGCCGGCTTCCTCTCAAGTACTTCGACACACATCCCCGCGGCGACATCTTGAGTCGTGTCACAAATGACATCGACAATATTGCCAACACTTTGCAGCAATCCCTGACACAGATCATCACGTCAATTGCGACGATCGTCGGAATTCTGGCCATGATGTTCTGGATCAGCCCACTCCTGGCTGCCATATCGCTGCTGGTCCTTCCGATCGCAGCAATATCGACCATGCTCATCGCCAAGCGTTCTCAGAAGCAGTTCGCGGCACAGTGGAAGCACACCGGAACGCTGAACGGCCATGTTGAGGAATCTCACACCGGGCATGCCATCGTAAAGATCTTCGGCCACCAGGAAGACGCAATTCGCAAGTTCGACGTCGAGAACCAGAAGGTATACGAGGCCAGCTTCAAGGCTCAGTTCATCTCCGGCATCGTGATGCCGGTCATGAGCTTTGTGGCCAACCTCAACTATGTAGCAATCGCCGTCATCGGCGGCATGCAGGTCGCGACGGGCCGTATGTCACTGGGCGACGTTCAGGCCTTCATCCAGTACTCTCGGTCCTTCACCCAGCCGATTACCCAGACCGCCAGCATCGCAAACCTGCTGCAGTCCACGATGGCATCCGCCGAGCGCGTATTCGAGTTGCTGGACGAGCAAGAAGAAGCGCCGGACGCGACGGAACCCGCCGTCATCGAACACTCGACCGGCCACGTCAACCTGGACGGCGTCTCCTTCCGCTACGAACCCGACAAACCGCTCATCGACGGCCTCAACGCGGACATCCGGTCGGGCGAGGTTCTGGCCATCGTTGGTCCTACTGGCGCCGGCAAGACCACCGTCGTCAACCTGCTGATGCGGTTCTACGACATCGATGCGGGCGTCATCCGCATGGACGGCGTGGATACCAAACAGCTCACCCGCAACAACCTCCGCCGCACCTTCGGAATGGTGCTGCAGGACTCGTGGCTGTTCGGCGGCACGATCCGCGAAAACATCGCCTACGGCCGCGAGAACGCAACCGAAGAGGAAATCGTGGCCGCCGCCAAGGCCGCCCACGTGGACCACTTCGTCCGGACAATGCCCCACGGCTACGACACCGTGATCGACGACGATGCCTCGAACCTCTCCCAGGGCGAGAAGCAGCTGCTGACGATCGCGCGGGCCTTCCTGGCAGACCCGGAAATCCTGATCCTCGACGAGGCCACGAGCTCCGTGGATACCCGCACCGAGGTTCTGGTCCAGAAGGCGATGTCAACGCTGATGAAGGGCCGCACGGCCTTCGTCATCGCCCACCGCCTCTCAACCATCCGCAACGCCGATGAGATCCTAGTCATGGACAAGGGCCACATCGTCGAGCAGGGAAGCCACGACGAGCTCATCGCCAAGAAGGGCTTCTACTTCGACCTCTACAACTCCCAGTTCGAAGAGGCCGTCGCGGACGTGTAGCTGTCCATCGACAATAAGGGCCGGGCCGGAGTGGCTCGGCCCTTATTGATTCCGGGCGGAGTGGCCTAGGGCTGCCCGCGGCTAATCCTTATCATCGCCCGGGGCGTTGATAAGCGTGGAGCGAAGCTCCGTGGCGGGCCGGAGCCCGGTTCGGCGCGATCTTCGATCGACGATCCCAGCTCAGAAACCACCGACATGATCCGGCCGAGCGGTCGATCCTCAACGACCGCCCGCTTAGCACTACTGGAGGTGATGATGAGCGGCCAAATCGGCTCTCACGGGGCTTAAGATCACCCGGGGCGAAGATGAGTGAAATAGGTCGCCGCGAGCCGCCGCGGCCAGCCACTCCCCGCCACTCCGCCCAGTCGCCGCGAGCCTTGGCCCTCAGGAGTAACCTCCCCCCATGCATCCCTTCCGATTCGCCATCCAGCAAGGTTCGCCGCAGAGCGGCGCTGATTGGACGGCGCTTGCCCGCCGTGCGGAAGAGCTGGGCTACGACGTGCTGGTCGTGCCGGACCACCTCAACAAGCAGCTGTCGCCGTTCACTGCTCTCGCGATGGCCGCGGCGGCCACCACCCGTCTTCGCGTCGCGGCGTTCGTGTTTGCCAATGACTACCGCCACCCGCTGATCCTCGCCAGGGAGCTCGCCACTCTGGACCTGCTCTCCGGCGGCCGGTGCGAAGTCGGCCTCGGCGCGGGCTGGATGCCCGCCGACTACGGTCAAATGGGCATGCCGTACGACCTTCCGCCGAAGCGAATCGATCGGCTGGAGGAAGCAATCCCGCTGATCAAGCGGCTGCTTGCGGGCGAAACAGTCACGCACGCCGGCGAGCACTATCAGCTCGACCGCGCGTCCGTCGGAGTGGACACCGTCCAGAAGCCGCGGCCGCCGTTGGCGATCGGAGCCGGCGGCCCGCGCATGCTAAAGCTGGCGGCGCGCGAGGCGGACATCGTCGGTCTGACACCCGGCTTCAACGCCCGAGGCTGGCCGATCTTCAGCCAGGCGACCGAGACGGCGACCGAAGCCAAGGTGGCGCTCATCCGGGAAGCGGCTGGCGACCGATTCGAACAGCTGGAACTGAACCTGTGGGTGAGTTCGGCCGGACTGGTCGGCAGTGGCAACTCGCTACTGGGGACCGCGACCGCGGCCGCGGCCAAGGCCGCCACCTCCGTATACGGTAGCCCCTACGTCCTGTACGGCACACTGCGGGGCGTGCGGGACCAGCTTCTGCGGCGTCGCGAGAAGCTGGGAATCAGCTACTACGCGCTTCCCGGCAGATCGATGGAAGTAATGGCGCCACTCGTGGAGGCATTGGCTGGGAAGTGACGGACGCCCGAAACCTGCCGGCCGCCGTGTACTCCGCCCGGCTGTCCGCCTGCCGGGATGCCATCGTCGAGCGCGCCTTCGGGGCGCTGCTGATCGGTGTCGGGCCGGACCTGAGGTATCTCACAGGCTTCGTCGGCGAGCCGATGGAACGGCTCACTCTGCTCGTGGTCCCGGCGAAAGGCCAGGTCTCGTTTGTCGTGCCCCGTCTCGAGGCAGCCAAGGCCCAGGCCACACCGCCGGCCGCCGCCGGACAGGCCGAGGTCGTCCCCTTCGAGGAAACGGACGATGCGTTCGCCCTCACGGCCCGCCTTCTCGCCGCCACCAGCTCAACCGTACAGGGCTCCCGACCGATCGGCCTCTCAGACCGACTTTGGGCCATGCATGTCCTCGGCCTCCAGCGCGCGCTTCCCGACCTGCGCTTCGAACCCGCCAGTACCGTCCTGCGCGACCTGCGCCAGGTCAAGGACGCCGACGAGTTGCGGCTGCTCCGGTTGGCGGCGCAGGCCGCCGACCGGACCGTCGACGCCATCGCCGCCGGTCGGCTCGTCGGCCGCACGGAGAATGAGATCGGCCGCGAGATCCGGGGCCGCCTCATCGACGAGGGCCACGACCTGGCCGACTTCGCCATCGTCGGTTCCGGGCCCAACGGCGCCTCGCCCCACCACGACGCGAGCGAGCGCCTGATCCGGGCCGGGGAGCCCGTGGTCCTGGACCTGGGCGGCATCCTCGCCGGCTACCTGAGCGACACGACGCGAACAATCTGGGTGGCGGGCCAGGCCGGCCACGAGCCCGATCCGGAGTTTCACCGCGTCTACGACCTCGTTCGCGAGGCTCAGGCCCGGGCCACGGCCGCCGTCAAGCCCGGCGTCTCCGCAGAATCGATCGACACTGCCGCCCGCCTGACCATCGCCTCCGCAGGCTACGGCGACTACTTCACCCATCGCACCGGCCACGGCATCGGTCTGGAGGTCCACGAGGATCCATACATCGTGGCCGGCAATGCCACTCCCCTGCGGGCCGGCATGGCATTCAGCGTGGAACCCGGCATCTACCTCCCCGGCCGTTGGGGAGTGCGCCTTGAGAATATCGTCGCGTGCACTGAAGACGGTGTCGAGGTGCTCAACCGGTCCGGCCTGGACCTGCGAGTCGTGGCCGGCTGAGGAGGAGTCGCCAGACGGATTCCCGCTGGTAGCGAACCGACCCGGACGCTACGATCTCCCCTAAACTCTGGCCCCATCCACAACGCCCGCCGCGCGGTCCAGGAGGCATCCAATGGGTTCTTCGAGAAGGTGGCTCCGAAAGCTGACGGCACTGGGGGCGTCAGCAGCGTTGCTGGCCGTCATGGTCGGCTGCACCTCCGTCACATCCCCGCGTTACGGGGACATCGGGCCGTTCGCCACGGGCCTGCACGGCGGCGGCTCAAGCAGCGCCACAGGCTCCGGAGCGGTGTCTTCGGGCGTCAGCGGCACTGTGGGCAAAATCACCGCCAAGTTCGATTATCGGGATCGGCTGATCACGCCTCTCGCCCACCTATACGGCAAGTTCCTGGCCGACTTCGTGACCATCACCATCAAGAACGCCAACACTTCGCCCGTCAAGGTCATCGCCATGAGCGAGATCCCGGGCTTCACCAATCAGGCGACGGACACCGTCACAATCAACGCCGGAGCCAGCAAAGCGATCGTCCAGAATCCTCGCCTGACCACCACCGCCATCAACGATCTCAACAGTGAGAAGAAGGCAGACGTCCACGTCGTCATCTCCTACCTGGACAACGGCCAATCGCGGACCGTCCTGGATCAGACCGAGGCAACCACCGTCACGTCCCGCCGGGATTTCCCGTGGGCGATTGACGGCATGTCCGACAAGCAGGACTACGAACTCCTGGCCGCGATGATCACGCCCACGGATCCAAAGGTTGAGGAACTCATCACAAAGGCCGCGCAGTACGATCCGGACAAGGTGATGACCAGTGGCTACGACAAAGCCGACGATGCGGACGGGACCGTCCAGCAGCGCCTATCCGATCTCTGGGAAGCCGAGACCAAGGACTACCACCTGACCTACGTGAGCACAACCGAAACCTTCGACCAGAACTCCCAACGGATCCGTCTCCCAACTGAGGTCCTCGCCGGCGGAAGTGGCAACTGTATCGAGACCAGTCTCCTCTTCGCCGCCGCGACCGAGGCCCTGGGGATGACACCTGTGATCATCATCGTGCCCGGCCACGCCTACATGGGAGTGAACGTAGACGGACAGGGCGACAGCTGGTACTTCATCGAAACGACGATGATCGGCCGCTACACCTTTGCCGAAGCCCTCAAGGAGGGCGGCACGGAGTGGGACGACGCAGCGCCATCCATCGAGGCCGGCGACAAGGACTACGGCTATGTGAATGTCCTCAGTGCCCGCAAGGACGGCATCACGCCGATCCCCTGGAACTAGCCGAGCGGCGTTCTCAACGCGGATCAGGAGAGAACAACGTGAAGCGAACACTGGGACGAAGCGGCATCGAAGTATCCGCGGTCGGAATGGGCTGCTGGGCCATCGGCGGACCCTGGACGATGATGGGCACACAGGCCGGCTGGGGTGCCGTGGACGACGCGGAATCGACGCGGGCGATCCATACGGCCCTGGAGGCCGGCGTGACCCTATTCGACACCGCAGCCAATTACGGGGCCGGGCACGGCGAACGAGTGCTGGGCGCGGCGCTAAAGGGCCGTCGGGGCGATGTCGCGATCGTCACCAAGTTCGGCTACGACCTGGACGAAGCGACTCGCAAGGTTGTCACCTACGGCGCCTCGGAAGAGGAGAGCGACGCGGCCGCCCATGTTCGTGAGAACCTGGATGCAAGCCTGCGACGCTTGGGCACGGACTACGTGGATGTCTACCTGCTCCACGTCTGGGGCCTGGAGTTGGGCCGGGCCCTCGCCGTTCGCGATGTCCTCGAGCAGCTCATCGCCGAAGGCAAGATCAGGACGTACGGGTGGAGCACGGATCGAGCCGACGCGATCGAGGCGTTCTCGGGGCTGCCCGGTTGCGGCGTCCTGGAGCAGCAGCTGAACGTCCTCGACGGGGATGCCGAAGTGCTCGCCCTGGCCGAACGGATGAACCTGGCCAGCCTCAACCGCGCCCCACTGGGCATGGGCCTGCTGACCGGCAAGATGACACCACAAACGCGTTTTGCCGACGACGACATCCGCCAGAAAGTGGACTGGTTCGCCGGCTTCAAGGATGGCCAGGCCAGCCAGGAATGGCTCGACAAGCTCGCCTCCATCCGCGAGATCCTGACCAGCAACGGCAGAAGCCTCGCCCAGGGAGCCCTCGCCTGGCTCTGGGGCCGCGGCCCGCTCACGATCCCCGTCCCCGGCTTCCGCACGGTGGCTCAGGTTCGGGAAAATGCCGGAGCCATGGAGTTCGGGCCGCTCACGGCCGATCAGATGGCCGAGGTGGATCGGATCCTGGGGCGTTAAACGCCGCGCGGAGGCGGTTCGGTCAGCCGGCCTCGCGCGCCGGTTCGGGGACGACTAGGTCTGCCGGCTCGGCGAACTCTTCGTCGGGCTTGCCCGGCTCCGTCGCACCCGCAGCCTCCGCATGCCTGGCTATGTCTTCCTGCAGCGCAGAGAGATCTTCGTCGTCCAGGTGCGCGCCCCAAAGCGCGGCATCGCGCCGCCAGAGTTTCAGGACCTCTTCCAAGCCATCCGGGCCAAGAGCCGCGAAGTCGTAACCGTCGATCCAGGGCGCGCCTTCGATCGGGTTGGCCAGCCAGCGGTCGGCCGACTGAAGGACGGCGTCGATGAACCGGAAGGTGTCCGGGCGGCGGAATTCGTCGATCGAGACCGCGAGTTGGCGATATCGTCTCAGCGAGGCGGGCGTCGCCACGGCCGAGCCGAGTTCCATCATCTTGCCGAAGTGGCGATACAGTCGCCAGCTGAACGTCGCCTCATCGGCATCGACCTCATAAGGCGGCATGTCCTGAGGCCAAATCTCGCGACTGAGTTCGTCGATTCGAATTGAGCGACGGCCGGCTTCGTTCCAGGCCTCACGCCCAGCCATCAGATCGTCGACCTGGGCAGCCAGTAGATCGCACAACTCCGCTGTGGACGGCGCCCGCAATGCCCGCAGCCGAGCGATCGTCTCTTCGAGGCGAGAGACCGGGACCGTCCCCTTGCCGAGTCGGACTCTGTTGGCGAGCAGCGAGACCTCGGTCTTGGTTCGGCGCAGTTCCCAGATTGGATCGCGACCGCCCATCTGCACAAACCAGCGCACGGGCACGAGGATGGTCACGGCGATCAGGAGGGCAAGACCGAGCACGGTCGCGACCCTATCCGGCCCCGACTGTGATGTGGCCGCCGGAATGAGCAACCAGCTACATGCGATGACCACGGCCCAGCGAGCCGCGCTGAGAACCTGTGTTCTGGTGCGAGCATGTGCCTCGGAGAGGTCATCGCCTTCGACGACGAAGAAGAAGATCGCCAGAGCCGTGATGGCCGCAGCCAACATGATCGCCGCGGTCATTCGCCCGGTCCAGCGCTGCGGACGCTCAACCGACTGGTCTGGGGCGGCGGGCCTGAGCCAGCGCCCGCTCTGCCTGCGCGCGGTGGACTCGGCCGTGACCCGCCTGGAGGCGGAAGAGCAACTCGTAGGACTCCGGGCCGCGTTCGGCGTGGAGACCGACTCGGCCGCGCTCGGCCGCGGGCGTGCGACGCCAGAGCGCCACGTTGGCCCGGCGCAGCACGCTGAAGATCTCAAGGAGGAGAGCCGGGTCGTCCGCGGCTCGATCGGAGCGAGCCACCCAGGCGGTCTGATCGAAGCCAAGAAGTGTCGGCTCATTCTCCGAGAGCACCCAGCGATACCGAGCCGACGTGATCAGCTCTGAATCGGCCATATGGCCCAGGCATTCCAGCGCAGACCACTCCCCATCCGACGGTCTCGTCCTGAGGTGAGCTCCGGCCTGCTCGATGAGGCGGCGCCACAACTCGGGCTCGGCCTCCTGTACGACCGCGGGATCATCCTCGCCCAGCGCATCCAGGACGGGACGGCGATAGGCCTCTGCCTGCTCCGGTGTCATTCGGGTCATCGCGAACCTCCGCTCTTCGGCGCCTCCGAGGTTGGCCCTGATCTCACTGTGTCTCCGCACAGTATCGGCATCTGCCAGGACTTCGCGGAGCGGCAGCGTCTCGCTCCGCGCCATGCGCCAAACTCTTCGGCGCCGCGCCATACCGCTCCGCATCGCGTCGCATCTAGCCTAACTTCCGCCTGGGGGAAATTGGGCCGGAAATGAGGCCGGAAAGGGTAGTTTCGTGGCGCCGGCCGAGATCGGCCACGCTCAGCGCGTCGTGTTAGGCGGCACGGTGGACGATTCCACGCTTCGATATCCAGCCCAACTCCCACTCCAGGGTAGTTAGGCCAGGTAGCGTCTCCCGTGGTCGCTCGGGGTGTCCGCCTCGAAGGGTCGGCGCATGCACGGCCGGCCACAAGCCGGCTCGACCGCTAGGCTAGCGTGGTCCCGCGCCCAAACCGGCCGGGCCTGCATGGGTAAGGCGATGCCTGAATACGTCGGGGCTCTAGACCAGGGCACCACGAGCACGCGCTTCGTGATCTTCAACCGGAGCGGCGCAGTTGTGGCAATGGATCAGCGCGAGCATTCCCAGATCTACCCGCAACCGGGCTGGGTAGAGCACGACGCGCTCGAGATTTGGGCAAAGTGCCGGGATGTCATCGCCGGTGCGCTGACCAGGGCCGGGCTGACCGGGGCAGACCTGGCAGCCGTCGGTATCACCAACCAGCGCGAAACGACCGTGATCTGGGACCGGCACACCGGCCGCCCGATCCACAACGCGATCGTCTGGCAGGACACCAGGACGGACTCACTAATCGCAGATCTGGCCCGCGGCAACGGCCCGGGCGACCCGCGCGATCCGGGCGGCTCGACCGGCCCGAGCGACCCGGATCGCTTCCGCTCGAAGGTCGGCCTGCCGTTGGCGACCTATTTCTCCGGCCCGAAGATTCGATGGCTGCTGGACAACGTGCCCGGCGCCCGCGATCGGGCGGAAGCGGGCGACCTTCTCTTCGGCACGATCGACACGTGGGTCATATGGAATCTCACCGGCGGCGCAGGCGGGACCGGCGCGGCGGGCGACGCGGGCGGCGGCGCGAAGCCCGGCATCCACATCACCGACGTCACGAACGCCGGCCGCACGATGCTGATGAACCTTCATACGCTGGATTGGGACGTCGAAATGCTCGCCGTCATGGGCGTGCCGCGGGCGATTCTTCCGGCCATCCGGTCATCCAGCGAGGTCTACGGCGAGATTGCCGCCGGCGCCGGGCCGGGCCCACGTAACGGAGTGCTCGACACCGTTGCCGGCGTCCCGGTCGCGGGTGATCTCGGCGACCAGCACGCCGCCCTCTTCGGCCAGACGTGTTTCGCGCCGGGCGAAGCCAAGAACACGTACGGCACGGGCTGCTTCATGCTCCTCAATACAGGCACCGCGCCGGTCGAGTCGAAGTCCGGCCTGCTGACGACCGTCGGCTATCGCATCGGCGGCGAGCCCGCCACTTACGCGCTGGAAGGATCGATCGCCATCACCGGCGCACTGGTCCAATGGCTCCGCGACAACCTCGGCCTGATCCGCGACTCGGCCGAAGTGGAGACGCTCGCCCGGACGGTCGAAGACAACGGCGGTGCCTACTTCGTGCCGGCATTCTCAGGCCTGTACGCCCCGTACTGGCGGGCCGACGCCAGAGGCGTGATCGCCGGACTGACGCGATACGTCAACCGCGGCCACATCGCCCGCGCGGTCCTGGAAGCGACGGCCTGGCAGACGCGCGAAGTTCTCGACGCAATGAATGCCGACTCGGGAGTGAGTCTCACAGCGCTCAAGGTCGACGGCGGAATGGTTCACAACGAACTGCTCATGCAATTTCAGGCGGACGTGCTGGGCGTCCCGGTGATCCGCCCGAAGGTGGCCGAAACCACGGCGCTCGGAGCCGCATACACTGCCGGCCTGGCCGTCGGATACTGGAGCGCGCTGGACGATCTCCGCGCAAACTGGTCGAGCGACCGCGAGTGGCACCCGGCGATGGATCCGGCCCGGCGCGAAAAGGAGTTCAGGCTCTGGAAGAAAGCCGTGACAAAGACCTTCGATTGGGTCGAATGAGAGTGAAGAAGGCGGCGCAGGCGGCGCCCGGAATGACGACGACGACTACGCCTGCAGCCGACGACCGGCCGGAGAACGGCTTACGGCCGGAGACGGCGCTTTCCGATGAGAAGCCGCGTGCCCCGCGCCCAAAGCGGGCGCGGTCTCGGGGAATGGGCCGGGCCGGTAAGCGATCCTCGGCCGGCGCCGCGGGCGCTCCCTCGCCCGAACCGGCAGCCCCCCTTGCGCCGCACATCCTGATCATCGGCGGTGGCGGCACCGGCGGCGCGCTCGCCCACGACCTCACGCTGCGCGGTCTGCGAGTCACGCTCGTTGAGCGGGGCGAGATCACCTCCGGAACCACGGGCCGTCATCACGGCCTTCTCCACAGCGGCGCCCGCTACGCCACCACAGACCGCGCCGCCGCGATCGAGTGCAGCGGCGAGAACAAGATCCTGCGCCGCATCTGCCCCGGATCATTCGAGGAGAACGACGGCCTCTTCGTCGCACTCACCGACGAGGACGAGGAATACGAGAAGCAGTTCACCGAGGCGTGCTGGCAATGCGCCGTGCCCACGACGCGGCTGGATCGTGATACCGCCCTGCGCATGGAACCCGGACTCAACCCGGATCTTCGCCTGGCGGTCCAGGTTCAAGACGCCACGATGGACGCGATGCGGGTCCCGCTCCGGTTCTTTGCCACCGCGCGGCGGGCAGGGGCGGATATCCGGCCCTTCACCGAGGTGGTAGCCATCACGACATCGGCGGCCGGCGACGGCTCCGGGCGAACCGTCAGTGGGGTCAAGGTCCGCGACCACGCCGCAGGCCGCGAGTACGAGATAGGCGCCGATATCGTCGTCAACGCCGCGGGGCCGTGGGCCGGGAAGGTAGCCGCCCTTGCCGGCATCGAGGTACCGGTCGTGGCGTCCCCGGGAGTGATGGTCGCCGTCCGCGGCCGCCACGCCAACATGGTGGTCAACAGGCTCCACACCCCCGGCAACGGCGACATCGTTCTGCCGCAACGGCTCCTTACCGTGGTCGGAACAAGCTCCTGGATCGCCGCCGATCCCGACGATCTAACAGTGCCGGAGGATCACGTGGCAGTAATCATCCGGGAGAGCGCCGCACTGGTACCTGCGATCGCCCGGGCCGAGGTTCGCGCCACGTGGGCCGCATCCAGGCCGCTCATCGGAGTGGCTCCGGGGAATGGGCCGGCCGCTTCGGGCGGCGCTTCGGACACCGGCGAATCCCTCGGCCGAGACTTGCCCCGCGAAACGCGCTGTTTCGATCATGCCGCGGACGCCACACCCACGGAGGGTTTCGTGACCGTCGCCGGCGGCAAGGCAACCACTCTTCGAGCCATGGCAGAAGCCGCCGCGGATGTCGTCTGTGCAAAGCTCGGGCTGGACTGCCCCTGCCAGACTCGCGACGTCGTGCTCCTGCCCCACACCGCCTGGTACACCGCATGAGCCCGCGAGTGCGCCGTCGCAATCCGACGGTCGAGCCGATCGAGGCGATCGAGCCGACCGAAGCCGTCCCGTCGGGTGAAGTCGGCCCACTCGAGTCGGCTCCGATCGTCCCGGCCCCAGTCGTCCCAGAGACAGGCGTCCCGGCCACGCGTCTCCGTATCTCACGCCGCAAGAAGGACGAACCCAAGGCCCATTTCCAGGAGTTCAAAGTTGCCGTGGACCCGGGCGCAACCGTCCTGGATGCTCTCCTCGAGATCCGCCGCAGCCAGGATCCGTCGCTGGTCGTCCGCCACTCCTGTATACACGCCTCGTGCGGAACTTGCGGCATCCGCGTCAACGGCCGCGAGTCGCTCGCCTGCGACACGCCGCTGGCCTCACTGCCGCCCGGAAAGCCTCTCAAGGTCGAGCCGCTCGCCGGTCAACGCCTCGTCGCGGACCTCGCGACCGACATGGTCGACTTCTACGCTCGCTTCGAAGCCGCCGGAATGCCGCAGGTTCGCGCCGTCGGCCCGGCCGATGCCAGGGCCGCCGCGGCGCCGGCCGGCCCATCGGCCCTGGACAGCGTCCACGCGCTCTCGCGCTTCGAGAACTGCATCGAGTGCGGCCTCTGCCTATCTGCCTGCCCGATCTCTCGGGCCAACCAGGACTTCATCGGCCCCGCCGCGCTGGCTGCCGCCGCCCGTGTCGTGGCCGAGCCGCGTGGCGTCGATCTCGGCCCCGTCCTGGCTCTCGCAGCCGAACCGGACTCGGTCTGGGGTTGCCACAGCGCCATGGAGTGCAGCGCGGTATGCCCGGCCGGAGTGGAACCGGCGATGGCACTGTTCGAGCTGCGGCGACGAGTGGCTGCCGACGGACTGAAGCGTCTGCTCCGGAGGGGCGCCGGGCGCGACCGCGGCTCCGGCTCCCTCCCCGGCACTCGCGGCGACGCTGTCTAGTCAGACTCTCCTGCCACGCCGCCCCGCCACCACAACCTACGGCTGGTACATCTCCGCACTGGTTGCGTCCGCGCCGGGACCGCCCCCGGCGACGTAAATCCGCCCGTCCGGCAAGAGGATGGCGGTCGAAGATCGTGAACGAGATCCGATAGTCGGCCCCGTCGCCTCGAACCTGCCGGACGCCGGGTCGAAGATCTCAGCGCTCCTGTCCGATGTGCCGCCGATCATTAGCACACGCTGATCCCGCATCTCCACGCCCACCGCGCCGTCGCGCGGGATCGTCATGGATCCGATCGGCTTGAAAGCCAGCGTCTCAGGATCGAAGGTCTCGGCCGAGTCGAGCGGCTCGTCCGTCAGTTCGCTACCGTTCCCGCCGGTAATCAGAACCAGACCGTCGGCGAGAACCGTCACCGCAGGAACGCGTCGACCGACGACCATCGATCCGGACGATTGAAACGAGCCGCTGCTCGGGTCGTACATCTCCGCCGAGGTGAAAGGCAGGCTGGCCCACGTACAGCAACCACCCACCACCAGGATGCGGCCGTCCTTCAACCGGCCGGTCCCATAGTCATGTCGGGGCTGGAGCATAGATCCGGTCGGCGTGTACTCGCCGGTGTTGGGGTGGTAGAGCTCGGCCGAACTCAGGACGGTCCCGTTCGGGTCCTTCCCGCCGAGGATCAGAACGTTGCCCGTCGGCAGTAGGAAGGCCGTGGCCTCGGTTCGCGGCACGGCCATGGATCCGGTCGCCTTGAAGACGCCCCCGGCGGGATCCAGTATCTCGGCCGTCGCCAGCACCGAAGTCGTGGCGTCCTCGCCACCGGCAACCAGCACACGGCCGTCGGCCATGACAGTGACGGTTGGGTTAAGGCGGGGTGAAAGCAGCGCCGGGCCGGCCGAATACTTACCGGACTTGGGATCGAAGATCTCCGTGTCGGCGACGGCCCGGCCCGTGGAGCCCTCGCCGCCGACCATCAGGACCGTGCCGTCTCTCAGCAGGACGGCGTTGTGATGAGCTGTCTTCATCGAACCGGCGGCGACGAAGACGGCGTGCGGGACCGGCGCCGACGACGGCGTCGCGACCCCGACGGCGCCCGCGGGCTGGGACGTGGGGCCGGGCGAAGGCGAGACACCGCCGGCGCAACCGCCGACGAGCGCGGCGATCGCTAAGGCCGCGGGCGCCAGATGTCGCAGGCCCCGGCTTGCGCCACATTCCCGCATTCATCCCTCGCGTTTGGTTCCGGGCAATGACGCGAAGCCCGTGGTCAGATTAGTCTAGGCAGGCCGTCGCCAGCCCGCGCGGCCCGGACCGAGGCGCGGTCGACACCGGTGACCGATCATGACCATCTCCGGCGGAACAACACCGACTCCGAGCGGCGACGGCGCGCCCGCGGGCACCACGCTCACTCGACGAACGCTCGTCGTGGGCGCCGGCGCGGTTGGCTCTCTCCTGGGCGCGCTGCTTGGATCTGTGGGCCATGACGTGACCCTGGTCCGCATCTTCGAGCCGAGCTCGGAGCGGCCTCTCGTTCTGATCAGACCTGACGGGTCGCGGGTGACCATCCCGGTCCACCGCGTCACCCACACGACCGACGCCTCCGCCCCCGACCTGATCCTCGTCGCGGTCAAGATGCCCGCCCTCAGTGAGGCCCTGGCACCGACGCTGCGCTGGCCCGGCGTGCCGACTCTCACCGTCGAGAACGGCATCGGCGCAGAGGTGATCGCCGGCGAAATCCGGCCGCATGCTCCGATGATCGCCGGTTCCTTGACCGCCCCCATTCGCGTTGCTTCCGAGGACGAGGTCCAATGGATGGGGCGGGGCGGTCTCGCGCTGGCGGCCGCAACCGATTCGGCGAGATCGCTGGTTCGGACCCTGCTGGATGACTTCGCTCGAGCCGGGCTGCGCGTCGCCGAGCGTCCGATGGCTGCGCCCATGAAATGGTCCAAGCTCCTCACGAACCTGATCGCCAACGCCTCGGGCGCGATCCTGGACATGGACGCACAGGAGATCTACCGCAACCCGGGCCTGTTCGACATCGAGCGGCGCCAGCTCCTGGAGACACTCGCGGTGATGCGGGGCCTCGGCAGCAAGCCCGTTTCGATCCCCGGCGCGCCTGTTCCATGGCTGGCCAGATGCATCCGGCTGCCGGCCCGGCTCAGCCGACCGATCATGGTTCGAGTTGTCGGCGGCGCCCGAGCCGGCAAAGCGCCTTCGCTTCTTCTCCACCTTCGGTCGGCCCCGCCCGACGCCGCCTGCTCGGAGCAGACCGAGGTCGCCTGGATGAACGGCGCCGTGGTCCAAGCCGGCGCTGAGGTTGGCGTCGCCACTCCGGTGAACGCCTGCCTGGCGGCACTGGTGGAGGAAGTTGCGCGGGATCCGCAGCGCCGGGCCTGGTTCCGAGGCCATCCGGAGCGACTCGTGGCGGCTGTTGCGGGGGCGGCGGCGGGCACGGCGGCAAGTGGGGACTAAAAGCCTCTCCCTTTAGTCCGCCCTATACTTCCCGACGATGCAAGACATGAACCTCGCCCAGGTGGCCGTCGCGTTGATCGCGGGTTACCTCGCCGGCGGAATTCCTTTCGGGATCATCGTCCCGCGGCTGATCGGCGGAACAGACCCCCGAACCATCGGCAGCGGCCGAACCGGCGGCGCCAACGTTTCGCGGGCGGTCGGCTTCCGTTGGGCGGCCGTCTCCGGTCTGCTGGATGTGGCCAAGGCCTCTCTCGTGGTGCTGGCCGTCGGAGCGCTGGGCGGCGGCCCCGGCTCGCAGATCGCAGCGGCTCTCGCAGCCATCCTGGGCCACAGCCGCTCGCCGTTCATCGGCTTCCATGGCGGACGCGGGATCGCTCCGGCGGCCGGCGGTGCCCTAGTCATCGCCCCGATCATTCTCCTCGCGATCATTCCAGCCTTCGTCCTGGCCATCGTCCTGACCAAGATTTCATCGATGGGCTCACTCATCGCAAGCCTTGCCGGCGGTCTCGCGATGGTCGCAATCACGGCGACGGCCCCGCTGCCGGTCGTCTACACCACGGCCCTGCCGCCTATCTACTTCGCATACGGCATCGGCGCCGCCGGTCTCATCTGGGTCTTCCACCTGGACAACATAGGGCGGCTTCTTCGCGGCGAAGAGCGCAGCTTCGCTCGCAAGCAGAAGACTCAGGAGGCCGGCGAGCCGGCGAATCAGGTGGGTCGGTAGGCGCCGATCTGAGGCACGATCTCCGCACCTCAAAATGGCGTCCCGCACGGCGGTTTACGACGTGCTGACTACCCCTTTCGGCGTATCTTCATCGGGGCTAGTCCGCCGACATCTCCCATAGGAAAGTTTCACAGGTGCGCAACAGCGAACTGGGGACAATCATGGGAAACGAGATCGAATTCGTCGGATTCTCCGACGACTGCCGTGTCGAGGGGAAGGTCGACCTGGAAGACGCGCGCCTGGCCGACCTGCTCAACCGGCGCAGAAGCATCGTGGTTCACGATGTCACCCTGGTCAGCACTCTCGACGGGCACACTCAAGCGTTCGACAAGCTTGAGATCCGCCGCGACGAACTCAACATCGTTGTGGCCAGCGGCCCGCGAGGCGACCCGAAGCGACGTCTGGCGACCAAGCCGAACGGCGTTGCCATGAAGCTCGGCCCCTACTGCGCCGAAGGGTTCATGCATGCGCCCCCGACTGCGAACCCGGTCCGGGACATAGACCATCGTCCGGCGATGGTCGCCATCACCGACGCGGTGCTGGAATACGACTTCTGCGAGAAGCCCATCAGCCAGTGGTTCCGCACGTTGCTGGTGAACCGCGATCTGGCTATTTCACTGCGAACGGTCTCGAGCCCCAACGCACTGCACGGCGCGGCATAGCCGCGGCTGTCGAGCGAACTGGGTTCCACACTCCGCCGCAAGCCGCGAGCCATGGGCTACACGCCACACGCCACACACCGCGAGCCGCGAGCCGCGAGCCACATGCCGCGAAGATCGCGCGATATTTCGGTGCCACCGAAAAGAATCGGGTCTTCGGCTCGATGCGGCGCCGTCCGGACCTGGAAAATGGCCGCTTCTGGGGCCGAAACGCAAGAATCCGGGTCCTGAAGGCCAATTTCCTGGGCCCGGCGATCCGCTTCTGAGGCCAAGAGCGGGTTCCACGGCCGTTCCTGTTCGGTACAGCCGAAAAGTTGCGGGGTTGGCCGACTCCCGCCACCGCGCCATTCCTCAGCGCCCCGCCTCAAGGACCTGCCTCGCGTAGCCCCTGACCGTTTCGGCGTCCGGCGCCGCCACTGCGCGGCCGGCCAGATCCCTGAGATCCGCGGCAGTCACGCGAGATAATGCCGCGCGGACGCCGTCCAGCGATCCGGACTCCATGGACAGTTCGTCCACGCCCAAGCCCACGAGAACCAGGGCCCCGGCCGGATCGCCGGCGAGTTCCCCGCAGGCCCCAACAGGGATGCCGGCCGACCCGGCGCCGCCCGCCACCCCGGCGCCGCCCGCCACGTCGGCGCCGCCCGCTCCACTCCGCGCCCCCGCAATCACTGCGGCAATCGTCCGCAGCACAGCAGGGTGTAGCGCATCTTGGAACCCCGCCAGCAATGGATTGCCTCGGTCGGCCGCCAGCACGTACTGAGTCAGATCGTTCGTGCCGATGCTGAAGAAATCCACGATCCGGGCAAGCTCGGGTGCCATGAGCGCCGCCGAAGGTACTTCGATCATGACGCCGGTGATCATCCGTTCCGGACAAGCGGCACCGCTCGCCACCACTGCCTGCCGGGCCTCGTCCCGTAGCTCGCATAGAAGCTGAGCATCGCCTACGGTGGCCACCATCGCGGCCATGACGTGCGGCGTCACCCCGGCCATGCCGGCCGCCCGCCAGATGGCGCGAAGCTGAGTGACCAGCATCTCGCGCGACTCATGGGCGAGCCGTATTGCCCTGACGCCCAGGAAGGGGTTCGGCTCATCGGCCCGACCCAGGTAAGGGACCGACTTGTCGCCGCCAATGTCGGCCATGCGCACGACTACTCGCCGGGTCGGCCCCAATGCCTCCATCGCCCGGCGGTACTCGCCCACTTGCTCCGCCTCCGTCGGGGCGGACTGGCGGCGCATGAACAGGTACTCGGTCCTGAAGAGGCCGACGCCCTCCGCCCCCGTTTCGAGTGCCCTCGGCACGTCTTCCGGGCTTCGGATGTTCGCAAGAAGCGGCATGCGCAAACCATCTGCGGTTGCCGCGGGCCGGCCTCTCAGCGAGGCCGCAGCCCTGTCTCGGTCACCTCGGATCGCCCGCCGGCCCGCCAGCGCTTGCAGCTCGATCGCAGTGGGGTCGATGACGATCTCGCCCGCTTCGCCATCGATTGCAATCGTCGTTGCGCCTCGGACGGCATCCAGCAGCCCTGCGGCCGCCACGACGGCCGGTATGCCGAGGCTCCGGGCCAGGATGGCGACATGGGCCGTGGGCGAGCCGCCGGAGAGCGCCGCCCCAAGCAGCAGCCCCGACGGCATCTCAGCCAGCAAAGACGGCGGCAGCTCATCGCCGACAACGATCGAAGGGTCGACCGGCATCTCCAGATGCGCGCCGCTCAGTATCCTTGTGATGCGGGTTGCGACGTCCCTCACATCGCCGGCGCGGGCGGCCAGGAGAGGATCGTCCAGATCCGCCAGCCCCTCCGCGGAGACCTCCGCCGCTGCCAGAACGGCCTCCACGGGGCCATCTCCCCTGCGAACCAGCCGGATGGCCTCCTCGACGATGGCCGGATCCACAGCCATCATGGCCTGGGCCTCCAGGATCTCGGCCTCGCCCGTGCGATCGAGCTCGCACAGCCGCTCGGCCAGAGCCTGGAGCTGAGCCGCGGCAACGTTGGCGGCCTCCCGGATACGCATCTCTGCTTCGCCGCGCGATGTAACCGCCACTACTGGAAGCCCGGTGGCTCCACGCAACCGATAGCGCCAGATCCGCCCGACGGCGATACCGGGTGCGGCCGGTCTCCCCGAAAGCCGTCGGTTCCCGCCGCCGATGATCTCTTCCTGGACCGGAGTGCCGACACCGGCCAGCAGACCGCGCAACGCTACGACGGCGTCGCCCTCGTCCGGTCCATCGGCCGTGATGCGGACGACGTGGCCCCGTTCCACCCCCGCAGTAAGGACGCCGACGATGCTCTTTGCGTCCACCGACCGCCCGCCCACGGTCGCATTCTCGATCTGGATGGCCGCGTCGAACTCCGATGCGGCCTTCGCGAAGCTCGCCGCCGGCCGCGCATGCAGGCCCGACTCGATCCGAACTTCGACCTCGATCGTGCGCACGGCTGACTCCTCCAGGGGCTAATCCTACCCTCGACGGCTCGAATCGGACCGTAGACGCCCGAACCTGGCATGATTGCCGTCCAAGGGGCGTACAGGGAGATTTCGTTCTGTCGATGGATCGAGCTACGGCCGGAGGCCCGGCTAGAGCAATTGCCGGCCTGGCCGCCCTGCAGGACCTCAGCGTCCTGCTCGAAGGAATCGAAGACCCCCGAGCCCAGCGGCCGATTTGCCGGCAAGTGCTGGAGGCGCGACGCAAGCTTCTCGGGCCAGACCACCCGACCACCATTTAGGTCGAGGCACGGCTGGCTG